>CAJXVR010000049.1 GCA_913061285.1 uncultured Verrucomicrobiota bacterium
ATCTACACTAGATCGCTCGTCGGCAGCGTCAGATGTGTATAAGAGACAGCTTCTGAAGGACGGCGACGATTTCCGGGTCACTCAGTGAATCCTTTTTGGCTTCGATAGCTGCGTAACCGACGGCAGACTTCAGCATTCGTAAGGTGTTGAGACGAAGCGCATCCTTGGCGATCATCGCCTTCTTGATGTCTTGATTGATTTGCTGTGTCAGAGATTCCATACAACGGATTTAAAAGGTAACAAGGGGCCTTAGGTGCCGAGTTCTTTGATTTGATCTCGTACTTCGGCGGCTTTCTCAAAATTTTCCTGCTTGATTGCTTCGCTAAGCTCGATTTCTAGTTTCTCTCGCTCTGACATTGGACGTTGTTCCTTCAACTCTTGAAGCCAGGTCTCGAGGGCTTGCATTTCACCGCTTTCCTCCGCGAGATCGGGGCGGGAGACGGAATCATAGAATTCTTGGAGTTGATCAAGGCCTTCTTCGACATTGCGGATAGCACTGTTGTGCTTTTCCAAGGCAAGAAATTGGGCGGCCGTTGCTCGAGTGCGCATCATGAGAAGCTGGGGGGTGAGCTGCCTTAGATTCCAGATGTTTTCTTCCGAGTGACTATAATCCGTAGCAAAGGCGATCGCGTCGAGGTTCCGTTCGGTATCACGGACGACGTTAGCATAGTCTTCAAGCTGAAAGTAGCAGATGTATCGATGATGATACTGAATCGCCTCCTGTTGCAGCTTTTGACATTCTTTAGATTCCAGGTGGAACCCTTCGTCATCACCATCGTTCTCGGCCTCAAAGGATTCTAGTTTGTCCCGCAGATGATCGAAAAATGAGGCCTTGCCAAAAGGCAGTTTGCCGTCGGGGCGCCCTTCCGCATTCATTTGTAAAATGCCTAAATCGATTCTCATCTGGATCTTTTCGACGCCATCTTTACCGATGAATCTTCGAACCATGGCTTCGCCAGGTTCAAAGTCCCAATCGCTAAGAATGTGAGAAATGTCCCAATTCATGAGCCCGAATATGTACCGAGGTCAATGCCAAGTCAACGGACGGAAATCGCGTATTTTATTTTCTAGATCGGGTCGCTCTCTAGAACGCTTCGAAATGCTACGTTGAGTTCTTCGGATTCGTGGGATGTAGGGCGAATTTCGAATGCTAGTCGGGTGGTAGCAGCGTAGTCTGCTGGGGAGTAAAGAAAAAAAGCCCGTCCATAAAAGGACGGGCGTGGCTGATAGTCTCGATGCGGCGTCTTAGTAGTTAAAGGCGACCTGGAGCCAGAATCGGGTTCGCCCCGCTCGGCCGGCATCGCCTGCTTCATAGTGGGCGAACTTGGTCAAGAGACTGAAATGCTGACTCAGTTTCTTCGTTGCGATGACGTTGTACTCGTGCCCGTAGTCGGCTCCACTCGATTCGCCCTCAAAGTTGTGGTAGACAAATTTGAAGGGAATCGATCCCGGAAGTGTGACGCCCAACCATGCGTAGAGGTCTTCGAGTCCGTCGGCCGGCGTCGCTAGAAAGGCGTCGGCCCAACCGTTGAATTTGTGGAGCGTTGCTAACGGTGTGACAAACCCTTTGGCGCCACCATCACTTCCGAGGACTTCATAGCCGACGCCATAGTTGATCTTCTTGTGCTTCGCTCCTAGCGAGAGATGGTAGTAGTTAGCGTTGTAGTCGAGCGGACTGTTCTGGTAGTCCGTTTGGTAGGCATATTCAGCGTGGTAGGTCGCTGCCATCGTATCCGTGACGGGAGCGCTGCCAACGAAGCTTGCTCCGTACGTGGCGTTCGAAAGTGCTGCCGCATCGTTGAGGTCGGTCAGATAGGTGTAGCCGGTGAGTTTGCCGTATTTAAGGCCGCTATAGGATCCATTAAATATGTGGATGTCGGAACTGAAGTCCCCAGCTGGGTGATCGTCTCCGAAAATACGATTCACGTTGGACGCATAGGCGTAGAAGAGGCTGGTATCGGTGAGTCCCGTATTTGAGAGTGAAAATGCGTCGTAGGTTTGTTGGTTTTGGCGCCATATGACATCGCCAATGAATCGTGATCCGTCGAGGACAATCTTCTGTCGTCCGAATTTTGCGACCGTATTCCAGTTCTCGTAGGCAAGCCATGCTTGGTTGATCTCGGTGCCTTCGGGATCGGCAATGACGGTGCGAGTGGCGCCTGCAGGGTTTAACCCTGCCTGATTGTAGTTGTCTTCGTTTCCAATGATCGTGACATCTTCGAATTCGATTTGGGACTTGAAGTTTGAAAAGCTCCCAGTGGTGAAGCCAACGCGATTGCGGAACGTGAAGGCGTTTGACTCGCGGGGGTCCGCTCCGCCGCCGAAGGATTCTTGGTCAGCATATTCCCAACGTAAGAGACTGTTGACGTTTACTTTACCTTCTTTGATTGCGTTCGGGAGGATGTCCCACGTCGAGGTGCTCGTCTCAGCCTCTTGAGCGAATGCTTGGCTCAGTGACAGGAGGCCAAGGCCGAGGGTGAGTAGGTGGGTGCGGTAATTTGAGGGTGCTTTTTGTTCGTTCATACACGGTTTTTCTGGGGCGAGTGCCACGATTGAGCCCAATCTCAACACTATTTCTAAGGGATTGGGCGTGACTACCGAGATCCTGTTGATTTCTGGCACTCTATTGTGGTTTTAGAACCGAGGTTGCTATCGGTTCATCTCGGCTCTCACTGCTTGTCAGGGGGAAAGCTAGACGCCTGCCAGCTTCGGAGGTTCAGCCGTGAATAGGATTCATCGTTGTTCGTATCTGGGTTCATGATCTTGTCCAAGGCGTTCTCTGCGTTAGTGGGGCTCATGATGGCTACGAATCATTTCGCTCATCGAATCCTTGTCCGAGATTCAGATTCTGGGGTGATCGGGGAGAGACCATAGGAAAGGCAACATGGATCGTCTGATGGATTTGCATTTTTTTAAGCAGTCTCGGTGTTCTTAGATTGACTTACCGGTGTTTTTTGAGCACGGACCCGTGCTTGGTACGCAAGGAAGCGCGTCTCGATAGGTTTTGAAGGTGGGAAATCGTGAGTCGAAGCCTCGCTTGCTGCTGGATGCTCTTGTCGGTAGAGGAATTGGGATCATCCCCTTTCTTTCTATTGCGAGAGTCGCTGATTCTTGGCAGCTTTGTCCCATGCCCAAGAAATCCCTAGTCTCAAAGAGTGCCTTGTCATCGTCGCTGACGCGTCGATCTTTTCTCAAGTCATCATCAGCCGCCGTTACCGGTGCATTGGTACTGCCTCATTTTAATATCGGACGGGCAGGGGCATCTGCCAATAGTCGCGTGAATGTCGCCGCCATCGGTGTTGGTGGCCGCGGGGCGGCAAATTGGGGTGCTTGCCGAGGCGAAAATATCGTGGCCTTGTGCGATTTGTCCGACAAGAGCGCCGCAGGGGCATTTCGCCAGAATCCCAATGCGAAACGGTTTAAAGATTTTCGGGTGATGTTGGATAAGATGGGCAACGAGATCGATGGAGTGCTGGTGAGTACTCCGGACCACACGCATTTCGTTGCTGCTCTCTCGGCCATGCAGATGGGGAAACATATCTATATTGAAAAACCCCTCGTTCACAATGTTTGGGAAGCACGCACGCTAAAGAAGGCAGCTCATCACTACGGCGTGATTTCTCAAATGGGAAATCAGGGGCATGCGACGGATGGTATTCGATCGATCAAGGAATGGTATGAGGCGGGTGTCTTGGGCAATGTGCGAGAGGTGCACGCCTGGCTCAATGGTCCGACCTTTAAGGGACGTTACTTCGCTCGGCCAAGGAACGTCCCTATAGCGATACTTACGCGCCACGAACTTGGCGGGGTTGGTGGGAATTTGGCGGTGGATTGTTGGGCGACTGGGCCTGTCACACCATCGACGCACCTTTCTGGGCATTGGATTTGGGGATGCCGAGCTCGGTCGGCATTGACCATCGCTCTCCATCCCCAGCTGGTTTGATCGCCGACCGCTCTAAGGTTACCTACCAATTTCCAGAGCGAGGGGGGCGTCCTGCGGTCAAGCTGACCTGGTATGAAGGAGGTCTTAAACCGGAGCTGCGTCCGGAATGGGGCCTTAAGGAGTTGCCTGGTACCGGAATGATCATGGTGGGTGATGGACTTAGTCTAATGACGGGCGGGCGTCCTAATGATCCGCGCTTACTGCCGGAAGCAGACTGGAATGCGTTCCAAGAAAGCCCCGTTCCGAAGACGATTCCTCGGGTCGAAGGAGGCCCGCAGGCGGAATGGTTGGCAGCGATCAAGGGAGATGGTCCGGCTCCAGGAAGCAATTTTGATTATGCGGCGGAGCTCAGCGAGGTGGTTCTGTTGGGTGTGCTGGCTCAACGTTACAACGAATCGTTCCGTTGGAACGCGGAGACGATGACAATCACTGACAAACCTCATCTCAATGCCCATGTCCGTGAGCCAGCGAGGAAGGAGTGGAAGATGGGAGATGAACTTTGGAAGGGCTAGTCTTCGTGGTTCAGGCGCCTTCAGAATATTAGTCTCTCCTTAATAGTGTTCCCATGAAACGACTTTGCCGAAGTCTTGTCCTCGTGTCGGTGGCGCTTGGCTGCGTGATTCAATCGTTGGCTGATTCGAATCCAAACGTTCTAGTCCTGCTTGCAGACGACCTAGGCTTTGGGGACGTTAGAATTCTGAATGCCGATTCGAGGATTCCGACTCCAAACTTGGATCAGTTGGCCGCAGAAGGAATGACCTTTCTCGATGCCCATTCGCCTTCAGGAGTTTGTACCCCGACTCGATACGGATTGCTGACCGGGCGATACTGTTGGCGGAGTCGTTTGAAACGAGGCGTCCTAGGGGGCTACAGCCCACCGCTTCTAGAGACTGGGCAAACAACGATCGCATCCATGCTGCAGGAGCATGGGTATCGGACGGGGGCCGTGGGGAAGTGGCACCTTGGGATGGAACTTCCCGTGTTGAGCGACTCGGTGTCACGGACGGAATGGTCAGGTGATCCCGGGATAGACTTTGGAGGAGTGATCACCGACAGTCCGATTCATCATGGGTTTGATAGCTACTTTGGGGTCAGTGCGTCGCTTGACATGGCTCCCTACGTTTATATTCGAAATGATCGATTTACGAAGCGCCCAACCCTTCAGCAGAAGGCAATGACGTTTCCCCATTTTGTCCGGCAGGGCCCGCGAGCAGATGACTTTGTGATTGATGAGGTGTTGGATCGACTGACCGAAGAAGCGGTCACCTTCATTCATCAGGCGTCGGAAGCCACGAAGCCCTTCTTTCTCTATGTTCCCTTGACAGGCCCGCATAAACCGGCCTTGCCGCATGAGCGATTTCGCGGCACAACGCCATTGGGAGAGTATGGTGATTTTGTCGCTCAAGTAGATTGGACGATTGGGAAAATCCTAGAAGGGCTATCCGATGCGAAGCTTGCGAACGAGACCCTGGTTATATTCACCTCTGACAACGGATCATACATGCACCGGTATGATAAACCGGAGATGAAGGATCATGTGGATGATATGAGTATTCAGGGGTTTCGAGAGGAACGACACCGAGCGAATGGCCCGTTTCGTGGGACGAAAGCAGATATCTGGGAAGCAGGGCACCATGTTCCGTTCTTCGCTCGCTGGCCAGGCCAGATTGCTGCTGGGACTCAGTGCCATACGACCGTGTGTCTAACCGATTTGTTCGCTACGTTCGCCGAGATCGTTGGGGCGTCTATTGGGGATGGTGAAGCCGAGGACAGTTTCTCGCTCCTCAGTCTTCTCAGGGGCGATTCCAGTGAACGAGGCGCACCCGTGATTCACCACTCTTCTGCAGGGATGTTTGCGATCCGAGAAGGGAAGTGGAAATTGATCCTGGGGAACGGATCGGGGGGGCGCCAAGCACCCAGAGGAAAGGCGTTTCAGAGGCCCTATCAGTTGTTTGACATGGGTTCTGATGTGGCTGAATCACGAGATCTTGCCGGCCGGTTTCCTGAAATTGTCGAACGGCTTACCGCCCGTTTGGATGCGATTCGAACTTCAAGTCGAGCGTACTAGATTTCCGGTCCAGGTGTTGTGTAGCGTGGGGAATGTGATGCAAAGGAAGAATTCGTTTTTGCGAGTCCAACGATTGATTTGGATTCTGCTTCAGGGGGTTGCGGTAGTGCAAGGAGGGCAGCCGAATTTCGTCTGGCTAATCTCTGAAGACAACTCGAAACATTTTCTCAAGCTCTACGATGATATGGGGGCCGAGACTCCTAGGATTGCCGAATTGGCTCAGGATGGGCTTCTTTTCGAAAACGCCTTTTCGAATGCTCCCGTCTGTAGTGTCGCTCGAACCACTCTGATTACGGGGTGCTACGGGCCGCGAATTGGGACGCAGTTCCATCGTCGGGCCGTTACGGTGCCTTTGCCTCCTGGGGTGAAGATGTTTCCTGCATGGTTGCGCGAGGCCGGATATCATACCTCGAACAATCGGAAGAAAGACTACAACGCCGTTGAGAGGGACGGCGTTTGGGACGAGTCATCGAATAAGGCTTCCTGGCGAAATCGAAAACCGGGCCAAGCCTTCTTTCACATGCAGAGCTTTGGCGTGACGCATGAAAGCTCCCTGCATTTCAGCAAGGACGTGATGGAGCGCCAATCAACTGAAACCAACCCTTCCTCGATATCATTGGCTCCTTACCATCCAGACTCCCCGATCTTTCGTTACACCTATGCGCGCTATCACGATAGGATCAAGACGATGGATCAACAGGTTGGCGCTGTTGTTGATCAGCTTGCCGCCGATGGGCTTCTTGAAGACACCTTCATCTTTTATTTTGGCGATCACGGGGGCGTGCTCCCTGGCGGTAAAGGGTATGCTAAGGAGCGGGGGCTTCACGTTCCATTGGTGGTTCGTATCCCCGAGAAGTTTCGTGCCCTCGTTAACTTCAATATTGGATCTCGAGTCGATGGTTTCGTAAGCTTTGTCGATTTCGGTCCAACGCTCCTGCATCTTGCTGGGCTTGATACTTCAGATGGGTTGGATGGTATTCCGTTTCTTGGTCAAGGTATCAATCAATTGTCCTTATCCCGTCGTGATGAGGCTTTTGGATATGCCGATCGATTTGATGAGAAGTATGATTTGGTGCGAGTTCTGAGGAAGGGACGGTTCAGCTATGTTCGCAGCTATCAGCCCTTCAATTTTGACGGTCTGCAGAACAATTATCGTTACAATATGCTGGCATACCAAGATTGGCGTGAACGATTTGAAAAAGGGCAGCTCAATCCTGTCCAGAGACAGTTTTTTGAGCCGCAAGCGGCTGAGGCCTTGTATGATATCGAGAACGATCCTCATGAAATTGAAAACCTTGCCACCCATCCCGAGTGGGCGTCGAAATTACTTGAAATGCGAGGCCGTCTACAGAAAAAGCTCAAGGCACTCCCTGATCTCAGTTTCTTTCCTGAGAGTCATTTGGTTAAGCATGCGTTTGAAGGTCCCGTGGCGTATGGAGCCGTGAACAGCGAGCAAATTGCAACCCTCATTGATGTGGCTGATCTTAGCTTGCAGCCGTTTTCTAGCGCGCGATCAGCGATTGAACAGGCACTCATGTCGAGCGATCCGTGGATTCGATATTGGGGGTTGATTGCCTGTAGTAGCCATCAGGGGAAGGCGATTGAGCTCGCTGAACGTGTGGGGCAATTGGCTGAGTCCGATTCGAATGGCCTGGTGCGAGTTCGCGCGGCAGAGTTCTTGGCCTTGATTGGAGTTAAGAATCCTCGGGGTACGATTCGGGAAGTTCTTTCTGAATGTCGTTCAGGTATCGAAGCCTGCCTTATTTTGAATTCGGTGGTGCTGCTGCAAGACGGAGAACCAGGCTACGAGTTCTCTCCGAACGATTTTGAAATGGATTCGAATGTTGCTGAGCATCCCTATGTTCAGCGGCGTCTTCGTTATTTGCTTGGGGATTTGAAACGCTTTTAATCGTGAACTGAGTTCGCTAGACCTTGCTCGCTGGGGTCGTTCAGAGCCATCGATACGCTTCTGGCGAGTTCCTCGTAGAGGAACGGTTTTTGCAGCCATTGCAGGCGCCCTCCAGGATCAAGCGTATTCGGATTCTTATCCTCGAGATTCCCACTCATGAGGATGATGGGAACCTGGAGGTTCTTGCGCCTTATTCTCGCAATGACGGCATCGCCTCTCATTACCGGCATCGTGAGGTCCGTAATGATCAGGGAGAATGCTGAGGGCGTCTTATCAAATGCCGCGACGGCTGCAACGGGGGAAAGGAAACACTCCGGAGTGTATCCAAGTTGACGCATCATCCGTGTCGATACTTTCATTACATCGGGATCATCGTCGATCAATAACACGCGCTGTCCCGAACCCAAGGAAACGGGGCCTTGCGTTTCAGGGACGATTTCGGTGGGACTGGAGATGCTAGGGAAGTAGACCCGAAAACTCGTTCCTTTTCCTTCACTCGTCCTGATTCGAATCGCTCCTCGATGACTTTTCACGATCCCAAGCACGACGGAGAGTCCCAGCCCGGTACCACCTGAGTCCGATCTTGTTGTGAAGAAGGGGTCGAAGATTCGGTCCACAATCTCCTGGCTCATGCCCTTGCCTGAGTCTTGAACTTCGAAGACAACAAAGAGCCCGGGCTCGAGATTCCCAAGTGGGTGGGCTCGGTAATCGGTGATCGTCTCGGACTCGAGCGTGTATTTGATCACGCCAAGATCTCCGATAGAGTGGGCGGCGTTTGTGAAAAGATTGACGAGCAGTTGATGGATCTGAGTGTCCGACCCGGGGATAATTGGAACGTCTATGGAGAGCGCGGTCTGGATTTCAATACTGCTAGGGATGGAAGCTCGAATCAATCTGAGGGCGTGATTGCTGATGTCGACGGGATTGAGAGGTCGAAGCTTTTCTGAACTCGGGCGACTGTAAGTGAGTATCTGCTTTACGAGATCGGTAGCCCTTCCCGCCGCATCTTTAAGTTCACGGACATGCTCCTGGGCAGGGTCCTGTTTTGATAGATCGAGTCCGAGGAGATCTGTGTAACCCTGGATGCCGGTGAGAATATTGTTAAAATCGTGGGCGATCCCGCCGGCAAGTGTGCCGATAGCTTCGAGTTTCTGGGATTGGCGAAGCTGAGATTCTTGATCTCGCTCTCGTTGCTCTCGATCCTTTTGCGCCTGAATATTCTGGAAACATCCGAAGATTTTTCGAGAGGGCGTTTCGACAACCTTGCCTGTCACTCTGAGATAGACGCCGGTTCGAGCTTGCTGGACTTCGATATCAAAACTCTCAGTCCTTTCCGTGGCATTCTGAATCGCGTCTCGAAGCCGTGTTTGATCGGATTCAATGTAGAACTGATAGAACTGTTCCAGGTCGAGATTGATTTGAGATGGGCTGGACTCGTGAATTGAGAAGGCTTCCTTGGTCCAATAGAGTGAGTTGGATTCGGTATCATATTCCCATCCTCCGATCTCTGCACTTTGCTGCGTTTGTTCAAGGAGGTTCTTGAGGCGGTGCTCAGATTTGATGAATCTCATTTCGCGGCCCATTTGACGGCGAGAAATCCAGAATCCAATTCCTCCTGTTAGAAAAACGACCGCACTTCCGACGCCAAATTGGAAGCCTGCAGTCTGCCAGTAGAAAGGGGATACGTGGAGTTCTAGGTGACCTGGATTGTCAGACCAGATGCCATCGCCGTTCCTTGCTCTGACCGTAAGGTGGTAGGTTCCGGGGGCGAGGCGATGGAACTGGATCTCACGATCGCTTTGCCGATTGACAATCCGCTGGTCGGGACTCTCCAGGATCGTCTCGAAGATAATTTTCTCTGGGGAAGCGAAGCTTGGACTCGTGAAACGTATCATCACGTTAGAATGATCGGGCGGGATAAGAAGGGGGCTCTCCGAATCAGGACGAGTGAAATGGCGGCGTGTGCGATCGTTGTCGGTAAAGCTGAGTTGGTCGAAGGCGACACTGAGATCGACTGTATTGATCTGGAGTCGTTCTGGTTCAATGACGTTGAGCCCTTTACCTGAGGCGAACCAGATGCGCCCATTAGCATCCTGGGACGCCGTTGGCTGAAATCCGATCGGGCACTCAATACTTGAGAGACCATCGCTTTGAGTGAAAACCTGTCCTAGGAAATTCTGGCTCGGATCGCGAAGCATTTTTCTTAAGTGAGCGATTTCCATTCGGACGATACCTTTGTTGGTACCTATCCAAACCTGCTCACCGTTCCGTGTGGTCGAAGAGATTCCAG
Organism: uncultured Verrucomicrobiota bacterium; assembly: GCA_913061285.1. GTDB lineage: Bacteria > Verrucomicrobiota > Verrucomicrobiia > Limisphaerales > AAA164-E04 > UBA2970. The sequence goes on from CAJXVR010000049.1 coordinate 10,211, forward strand.
AGCCCGGGAATCCTCGGCTCTGATTGAGGTGGGTGACACTATTGTTTGCTTGGACAACAAGACCGAGATCAAAAGTGCCGATGAGGAGTTCGTCCCTACTGAGAAACAAGAGGCTCGAGACGCTTTCTTGATCAAATCGTTCATTGATAGGAGCGCGCTTAAGACTCTTCCCGTCGACCCGAAAGACGCCTGCAGTGGAGGTGCCAACGTAGATTTCACCCGATTCCGGCTGCTGAGCGATGGAGGTGATTGAGGATTTGAGTCCATTCGGAAGGTTTCGCGGGATCCAATCGTCAACCCTTCGCTGATACACGATGTTCCTTGCCCCAAACCAAAGGTCACCGCTCGAATCTTCGAAGCTGGCACGGATATCAAAAATGGCAATATCTGTCTGTGATTTCAGCAGATTCTCCCGGGCAGAACCTAGGAAGAGACCTCGCCCTGACATACCCGCCCAAACCTGCTGATATTGATCGACGAGAACCGATTGACCATAGATCGTTTTGGGGATATCAGCAGGAAGGACTGTGAATCGCTGGCTAGAGAGAACGTTGACACCGCCTCCAAACGTGGCAGCGAACACATCACCGTGTTGGTCGACCGAAACCGACTTAACGAGGGGTTCTGAGAGTCCGTGCTGTTTGCCGAAGGAGGTGAAGCGTGGTTCTTGGAACTGCATTAGACCGCCGCCCGAAGACCCGACCCAATGATGCCCTTCCACATCTTCAAAAACGAAGCGTAGGCTATTGTGGGTGAGTAGATTGTCCGAGGTGTATAGGGTCCAATTACCGTTTCGCCGGTCGTAGACGGATAGTCCATCCTTGAATGAGGCAATCCAGATCTTCTCGTTCGAGTCTTCATAGAGTCCCCAAGTGTTCCCGCAACCTTTCGGCAGCCTCACTTTTTCGATTTGTTCTGCTCCTTCGAAGCGCCAAAGAAAGTTGCCATCAATGATCCACGCATTCCCGTTGGTTGAAGGCGCCATGGCGTAGTTTTCTTGGAAATCAAAGGCTGAATGGACTGATTGAACAGTATGCCATGTGCCTGCTTGCCAGTAGCCATAGAATTCAGAGTCCAGCGCCCACAGAATTCCGTCCGATGCCACGCGGATGAAGATTCCTTCGGACTGTTCCCCCGGAGGTGAGGGGAGTGCGCTAAACTGATTGTCATCAAAGACAAGGATCTTGCCGTCGAAGGTCGTCACGTAGATTGTCCCGTCTTCGGCTTCGGCGAAGTCTCGGACGAAATTCCCTTCCCAGCCATCGGTATCGTCGTAGTGCTTCCACATTTTTCCTTCTTTGATAATCAACCCTTCGACAGTGCTTACCCAAAGGCGCTGTTCTCGATCGAGGTGGAGATTGACGATCCCTGGGCTCGGTAGGATGGGAAGGTTGGAACGGTCGAAGATTTCGAAATTAATGCCGTCGAAGCGGACCAGCCCATTGAAGGTTCCAAACCATAGGAAGCCATCCTTATCCTGGACCATCGACGTGGCTGAGTTTTCCGGAAGCCCTTGATCCGTTTCCCAGGTGCTGACGACATAGTCATCCACGGCAGCGGCCGTGATTGAAGAAATCAACGAGATGACTAAGACTGAGATTCCCTTTTTAATGGATCCCTGGTATCTACTCAATATCCCAATTGTTGCCATCTCATTCGATGTTCCCAGTGATGTCTTAACGGATCAAGATGCTGATACCTCTGAGAACGTCGCCGATACTGCTGGAACATGGGCTCCAATACAATGCTCGAGCTGTGCAAACTTGGCCTTGCTTCGCAGAGAAGGCGTCGCCGAAGTCTCCTGCGTCACTACTTCTTTTTTTTCTTGCTCGATTTTGCCTTGGGATTGAAGGCGAGTGCTTTGTCGATCCAAAAAGAAAGCTCGGTAGCGCTTTGGAGTTTCGAGTCATCAACCGAGACGAAGCCTTTTAAGGGGCGTCCTGTGAAATCCATTGGGGTGCATCCTGGCTGTTTGAGGGCGTCCTCGTAGAAGTCTGGATCGAGTCGAACCATGAGTCGCTCTTTATCGACGCCGACACACATCTTGTCGTCAACCATGTAGCAGAGTCCGCCCATCATTTTCTTCGCAACATAGCTGATCTTCTTTTTAGTGAACGTAGCGGCGACGCGTGCAGCGAGTTGTTCATTGTATGCCATGCTTGTTTTGTAAGAAATGTCGGTTGTTCTAGGAGATTCCTTGTCACGCTAGGGAGAGATTGGATGTTTGCAGAGGCAAGAATGTAAAACGTTATTGCGCTTTGCAAGTAAAAGAAGGCACTCTGGATCATTGCTCCTTTTTTAAGGGGCCGAACGTGTGGAGAAATCAAACGAAGTGAGGAATACGAAGATGGGAAACATTGGATACAATGAAGGTGACATTGGCTGGATTCAACTGAACAGTCACAATGCTGAGACAACCTTGGCCTTCTACTCGGATGTGCTGGGATGGGAAAAGAAGGGGGAACCGATGCCAGGATATCATGTGTTCGGAAAGGGAGGCGAAATGATGGGAGGGATAACGGTCCCTTTGGAAAGGGGGGGAGAGCCGGGCTGGGTTCCGTATGTGACAGTAATGGATTTGGATGCCGTTCTATTAAAGGTCAAATCTGAGGGGGGAAAGCTTATCACGGGGCCCGATGCGCTTCCGGATGGAGGGAGAATGGCGCTCATTGAAGACCCTTCCGGCAATTCCACGGGACTGGCCCAGTATGCGAGAGGCGCGACGAGCGAACAGAGCCGGTGATTCAGTCGCCTACCTGACTCTGTCTGCTTTGACTTGACGGGAGGAGGTGAAACATAGGCTGCTCGGGTTCGTTTCCAGGGTTGGCTCAAGCGGTTTTGCAAGATCCGCGTGGTGAGATCCGCTTGTGCCCAGAGCGTGTCAGAACTAAGCTTTCGGCGATGGGAAAAGAAGGCAAAATGGGGCGAAGCAGCTGTGCGACGGCATCTGCCTTGGAGTTGGTAGGCGATCGTTGGAGTTTGCTACTGATTCGATCTTATGTTTTCGCTGGAAACCGGGAGTATAGTGATTTTCTTGAGATGCCGGAGCGTATTTCGACGAATATCTTAGCGAGCCGGTTGGCTTGGCTGACCGAGCTCGATATCTTCATCAAGATCAAGCATCCGACGAACAAAAAGAAATTCTACTATGAAATTACCGAGAAGGGATTTGATCTCGTTCTGGTCGTGCTGGAATTGGCGCGCTGGGGTTGGACTTACTTGCCGGAAACATGGGCGCCCCCAGCTATTAAAGAAGCCTTCCTGCGCGACCGCGATGCATTCAAGTTGGATTGGAGAGCCAAGGTCCGATTCGAGACGGAGAGGTATTTGAAAGAGGCTGACTCGAATGCTCGGCCGGCTCCCTTGCGCTAGATTCCGTACTTACATTGTCGTGAGCTTTCTGAAATGATGTCTCTGATTCAGTCACATCGACTATTATGAAGCGACGAATACAGTTTTGGTTCCAGGGGTTACTCATGATTCTCACGCTTGGCGTCGTGACCGCTGAGGAACGTCCCAATGTACTGCTTATCCTAACGGACAATCAGAGTTTCTTTGAGCTCAGCAGTCACGGTCATCCTCACGTCCGAACTCCGCGGATCGATCGGTTCGCAGAAGAAAGCGTCGATTTCGTCAATTTTCATGCGCCGCCTTTCTGCTCTCCTAGCCGAGCACTCCTGATGACGGGACGCTACGCTATGCGCTCAGGAATTCATAATACGATCGGTGGTGTATCCATCTTGCATCGTGATGAACAAACGATGGCTGATGCGCTAGGGGGGGCAGGATACAAGACGGCGATTTTTGGGAAGTGGCACTTGGGCTTTTCTCATCCTTACCGACCCAATGATCGAGGCTTTGATGAGGCCTTCGTTCACGGCGGAGGTGGCATTGGTCAATTAGAAGATTTTTATGGGAATAATCATCTAGACGCTACTTTTGATCACAACGGATCCTTTGTTGCGACCGAAGGGTTCACTACGGACGTGCTATTTGACCGGGCGAAGGACTTTATCGAGGCCAATAAAGCGAAACCCTTCTTCTGCTTCGTCTCCACTCCCGCGACCCATCGCCCGTGGCAATCCCATCCTGGCGCCGCTCAGGCGATCCGTGATCGTGGCGAGGAGTATCAGTCGAACGATATGGCGCTTTATTCGATGATTGAAAACATTGATGAAAATGTTGGGGAGATCCTTGATCAGCTTGAATCCCTCAAATTGGATGAAAAGACCTTAGTCATTGTTGCCACTGATCAAGGTACCCGCCGTGAGCGATTGCACAAGGGCCTTGGCTATGATGAATTTCACCAGGTGTTTTGTATGATGCGGTATCCTCCTTTGACGCAAGGTAAAGGCCGTGAGTCACGGGCTCTTACGGGAATGGTAGATGTGTTTCCAACGGTCATGGATCTATGCGGCGTCAAAACAGAGGCGGTCCTGGATGGAAGGAGCTTGAGTCCTTTGCTATCGGGGAAGACGACATGGACGGATGAGCGCCGTTTGATTGTGCAGTGTCCCCGGGGTCGTTCTCGGGAAAAGTGGAAGAACGTCTCCGTCAAGTCCCAACGTTGGCGGTTGGTGGACGGAAACATGTTGTTTGATGCTATCAATGATCCGGATCAAAACGAGAACGTCATTGATCGCTATCCTCTGGTGGTTGAATCGCTGACACGATCCTATGAGAAATTCTGGGAATCTCTTCCTGAGAGTGAATCACTCTTGTCTCGGCACTATCTCGGAGATTCGGCTGCGCCGGAAGTTCGTCTGAACGCAATGGACTGGTACCGCGGTGATTCGCCTTGGCATCAACTTCATATGCCTAAGTTCAAAGGAAACGGTGTGTGGGCGGTGGAGGTCGTTGAGGCTGGGGTGTATCGAGTCGAACTTCGCCACCATCCACGGGAAGCGCCTCAAGCTCTTCAGGCAAGTGCAGCCTTTGTTGAGATCGGGGGGCGGAAGTATTCCAAGAATCTAGAAGGGGATGACGAGTCGGCGATCTTTAATCTTTCTTTGAAAGCCGGGCGCTTCGATTTGAGGACTGGGTTTGTTCCGGGCACAGGCTCTAAGCGAGAGAGCGATTGGGGCGCGCTTTTCGCGTATGTGCGTTTGGACGAATGAGGTGATTGTTTCAGCGGTTTCTACTGACCTAAGTCGATTTCTTTGACCAATGAGTAACAGCGAAACGTCGTCCTATTCGAGACTTAAGCGGGCGGGCCTCATTCTGGGGCCTCTGTGTTTCGTTTTGCTCTTGTTGGCTCCGGCTCCGGCTGGATTGAACCCGCTGGCTCAGCGAACAGCGGCCATTTCTGTTTTGATGGTATTCTGGTGGATATCTGAGGCCATTCCGCTTTCTGCTACGGCGCTGATCCCACTTGCTCTCTTCCCTCTACTTGGGGTTTTGTCGGCCAAGGATGTTTCGGCTGCCTACGGGAATCCCAACATATTCCTTTTTGCTGGAGGTTTTTTTATCGCCATGGCGATGCAGAAGTGGAATTTGCATGAACGGATTGCGCTCAATGTTATCAAGCGAACTGGGTCCCGTCCTCAAACACTTGTTTGGGGGTTTATGTTGGCGACTGCTCTGCTTTCGATGTGGATCTCGAATACCGCGACGGCGGTGATGATGTTGCCCATTGCTCTCGCGGTGATCGACACGATCACCAAGAACGCAAAGGGAACCGGAGCCGATCGTTTTGGGGTTTGCGTGCTCCTAGGCATTGCCTATGCCGCGAGTATAGGTGGCGTTTCAACGCTGATTGGCACGCCTCCGAACGGTGTCTTCATAACTCAGTTTGCTGCGATGTATCCGGAAGCGGAGGAGATTGGCTTCTTGCAGTGGATGTTGGTTGGTGTGCCGCTATCCGCCATTCTATTGCCGGCAACGTGGTTCTTGTTGACGAAGGTCTTGTTTCGATTCGAGGGACTGTCGATGCAAGATGTGGATCAGGTGATTACGAAACGTTTGGATTCTCTCGGAAGGATGAATCGAGGGGAGAAGACGGTGATGGCTGTGTGGGTGGCGACTGCGGCCGCTTGGATCTTTCGAAGTGATATTGATCTCGGAAGTCTTGTCATTCCCGGTTGGGCAAGATGGTTTCCCGAGGCGAGTTATATTCACAATGGCACCATTGCCATCATGAGTGCGTTACTTTTGTTTGTGATACCCGTTGATCTCAAGAAAGGGGAGTTTGCCTTAGACTGGAATTGGGCCAAGCGGATTCCTTGGGGTATTCTTATCCTCTTTGGTGGAGGGCTAGCCCTCGCGGTGGGCTTTGATAAATCGGGCTTGGTGCTTTGGATTGGCGGGAAACTGACAGCCTTGCAAGGTGTGCCTCCTATCGTGGTGATCGCCTGTATTGCGCTGCTCCTGACCTTCGTCACTGAGCTGACATCGAACGTGGCAACGGCCGCGATCATGATGCCAATTCTTGGGGGCGCTTTGGCCCCTGCCTTGGGGGTCAATCCCTTGCTCTTGATGATTCCTGCTGCGATTAGCGCCTCGTGTGCCTTTATGCTTCCCGTTGCCACCCCTCCGAATGCTATCGTATTTGGAGGGGGGCATATCACGGTGCCTCAGATGGCGCGGGCTGGCTTGGGCCTCAATCTTATCGGCGTGCTACTCATTACGCTGTTGACTTACTTTGTCGCCGTGCCGGTGTTCGAAATCTCGTTCACGGAACTGCCCAATTGGATGGCCAAGTAGACAAGTCGCTATCGCAATGAATAGTGGCGTTGTCTTAGGGGGCTATTCTCTAGCCGCCCGTCCCACTAATTGATCTTCCATTTTTTCTACGCCATCACGGTGCGCTTGTGCTGAGGCGACGAGACGTGCGACGATCTCAGGATGATGGATCGCGACGTTGTGTTTCTCGGAAGGGTCCTGTTCTAGATTGTAGAGTTCGGGGGATTCGTGGACCTGTTTCTTAGGGCCGATTCCGTAGCAGCCTTCGGTGATGAAATGGAGTTTCCAGGCGCCTTCACGTATGGCGTAGAGTTGCTCCGACCGCCAGTAGTAGACGTTCTTGCGTTCGCCCATAGTCGCCTCTCCGAAAAGGAGGGGCGAGATGTCATACCCATCAAGGGTGCGATCGCTCGGGGTCGAAGATCCAGCCAGCTTACAGAACGTTGGCAGAAGATCCATCGTGGTTCCCATCTCCATTTGGACGCCCGGTTTCACTTTGCCTGGCCACCAGAAAATGGTCGGCTCCCGCATGCCCCCTTCAAAGGTGCTGCCTTTCCCCTCTCTCAAGAGTCCCGCCGAGCCGCCATGGGTATGGAATGGCAGCCAGGGGCCATTGTCTGAGGTGAAGACCACGAGGGTGTTCTCGTCGATGTTCAGATCTTTGAGGGTCTTGAGAATCTTTCCAACGCCGGCATCGATTTCTTCGATCACGTCACCGTAGATGCCACGTCGGCTTTTTCCGCGATGATCCTTGCCGGCATACAGCGGGATATGGGGGAGGTTGTGAGCAAGGTAGACGAAGAAGGGTTGAGATCGATTGGCTTTGATAAAGTCAATTGCCTTATCAGTGTACCGTTGAGTGATGCTGTGTTGATTTGCTGGCCGCTCGACGACTGTGGTGTTGTGGATGATCGGGACTTGATATTGTTCGATAGGCGCGACGTAGTTTGGATCTTTCTGTGCCATCTGCCGATAGTTCGGAAACCCTCGTTGGGCCTCCATATCGTTTGAATAAGGAATCCCCCAATAGGAATCGAATCCGTGGTTTGTCGGGAGGTGTTGCTTCAGGTGTCCGAGATGCCATTTGCCTACGGCCGCGGTCGCATAGCCTGCGTCTTTAACTACTTCGGCGATGGTGATTTCAGATTTGGGTAGACCTCCAGTCGAGTCGGGAAAAAGGACCCTCCGTTTCGCTGACATCATGCCATTGCGAATGGGCAATCTTCCAGTGAGGAGAGCCGCGCGACTGGGAGTGCAAACGCTTGCCCCGACGTAAAAATTGGTCCAGCGTTGTCCCTCATCAGCCATTTGGTCGAGATGCGGTGTTTGGATAGACGGATTGCCGAAGGCGCCTATATCTCCGTAGCCGAGATCGTCGCAGAAGATAATGACAAAATTTGGCTTCTCGGCAGCCTGTCCACTCGCGAAGATGGAGAGGCTGGAAATAATAAGGGTGTAGCAGAGGTGTCGCAAAGGTCGATTCATGATAGTCGTCTGATTGGGTTGGGTGAATCGTAGGATGATTGAGGTGGTTTTTCCACCAAAGAATTCTCATCGATCTGCGGCTAGCGTCCTTTGCGATTGAGATGCCTGTGCTTGAGAGTGTTTGAAAGGAAGAAACCGTGGTGAATAGAATATCTCTGTGGAGTGTGGTTTGGTTTTGTGTCTTGGCCGTTGGTCTGTCGGTCCAAGGAAAGCAACCCAATATCGTGGTGATCATGGCCGATGATCTCGGGTGGATGGATTTGAATGTCCAAGGAAATCACGTGCTGGATACGCCGAGTCTGGACAAGTTGGCTTCCGAGGGAATGCGTTTTACCAACGGCTACGCTGCGGCGCCGGTTTGCTCGCCTACGCGAGGGGCGATGATGACTGGCTTGGCCCCAGCCCGACTTCAGATGACTAATCACGCCCCCGGGCATCCAGAAGGCATGGTGCCAAATGGGAAGGCCTTGAGTGGGGCTGCATGGACTCGCCATCTGGATCTTGATTACAAGACGATCGCTGAGCACCTGAGCGAGGCAGGGTATGCCACTGGATTTGTTGGGAAATGGCATTTGTCCTATCGCCCGAGAAAGGCGCTTGATGGTCCGTCGGAGGAAGCCCTTCGGCCTGAATTTCAAGGATTTGATCTGAACGTGGGCGGCTGTGCGAATGGAGGCCCTCCGAGTTATTTCGAACCTTATCGGATTCCGGCGATCGAGGAGCGCAATCCGGGCGAATATCTTCCAGAACGATTGGCCGATGAGTGTGTGGCCTTTGTTCGATCGAACCGAGAGAGCCCCTTCTTCTTAAGCTGGTGGAACTATTCTGTTCATTATCCTTTCCAAGCGCCCGAGGCGCTGGTGAAGAAGTATGAGGCGCGCAAGGGGCTAGGTAACGAAAACCCAACCTACTCAGCGATGATCGAGGGCATGGATCGCTCGATCGGACGGTTTCTGAGAGAGTTAGATCTTCTCGGCCTGAGTGATAACACGCTCGTTATTTTTAAATCCGACAATGGGTCTTTTGGGGTCGATATTGCCCCTTTGAGGGGACAGAAGGGATATCTTTGGGAAGGAGGGATTCGGGTGCCCTGGATCGTTCGATGGCCGGGAAACGTTCAGCCGGGATCCCTCTCTGATGTTCCGGTGATTAGTATGGATGTGTTTCCGACCTTGATGGAGGTCGCCGGGCTGGAATCCCCGGGACTACTCGATGGAGAGTCCTTGGTGCCAATTCTTACGGGACGAGGTGATCTAAAACGAGATTCGCTTTTCTTTCATTATCCGAATTATGCCTTTCACAAGAATAACCGACTGGGAAGCGCTATTCGAGAAGGGGACTATAAACTGATTCGTCGCTATGACGACGGTTCCCTCGAACTCTATCATCTGGCTTCCGACCTCGGAGAACGGAATAATCTGAGTGGTCATCTCCCATTGTTGGCCCGGAGGCTCGATGCGAAACTAGGGAAGTGGCTCCGTGATACCGGCGCTCAAATGCCGAAACCTGCAACGGGTCAGTGAAGACATTATCCGAAACCATTGTCGAGTGAAGCATTTGCGTCTAGCCGACAACATGATCAATCGCTTCTTGATTATCAGTCTTTGTTTCTGGGGACTCCTGAGTCTTTCCGGCGGGGCTGAGACCGCGGACTCGCCTACTTTTACGGAGGATATTGCTCTCATCGTTTATGAGCATTGTGCGCCTTGCCACCGTTCTGGGATGGCGGCGCCGTTTTCATTGCTTACTTATGATGAGGTGGCCAAACGAGCACAGCAAATCGTGGATGTTATTGTGGATGGCTACATGCCTCCCTGGCTGCCTGAGCCTGGGTATGGAGAATTTCACGGAGCCCGCCGACTTTTGCCAGAGACAATCAAGCGGGTGCAGCGATGGGTTGAGCAAGGAACGCCAAGGGGCCCAAGGAGTGCTCTCCCTACGATGCCGGATTGGCCTCGAGGGTGGCAGGGAGGGGAGCCGGATCTCGTTGTCAGTCTGGAATCAGAATTCGAACTGGCTGCGGAAGGGAATGACATCTATCGCAACTTTGTGCTCTCAGTTCCTACGAAGGTTCGGCGCTACGTGAAGACCCTTGAGTTTCGTCCGGAAAATGCGCGGATCGTTCATCATGCCTTGATCTACGTGGACAAGACGAGGGAATCACGGCGACGAGATCAAGCTTCGGTTGAGGCTGGGTTTGACGGCATGCGTGTTCCTTCATCAGCTGCAATGCCGGAGGGCCAGTTTCTAAGTTGGCAACCCGGGGCTCTCTACTCACCGGAAACTCGAGGGATTCCCTGGGCGCTTGATCCAGGGGCGGATCTCGTGATTCAGGTGCATATGAATCCGAGCGGAAAGATTGAACCGTTCCGTTGTTCGGTTGGATTGTACTTTACCGAACAAGCACCCGAGGCGACGCCCTTTAAGATAAAACTCACGTCTCTTGATATTGATATCGCGCCAGAATCGAAGGACTTTCACGTTGTCGATGAGTGGGAGCTTCCGGGTGATGTTGATGTGACGCGAGTGCTTCCCCATGCGCATTACCTTTGCCGGAGAATGGAAGGGGAGGCGGTGTTGCCGGATGGCAATCGGATTCCCTTGCTTCTGATTAAGGACTGGGACTTTAACTGGCAGGGCGATTACATCTATGATCCTCCGATCTTCTTGCCCAAGGGGACGGTGATCAAGATGCGTTTCATCTATGACAATTCCTCTGCTAACGAGATGAATCCCTTTGGGCCACCTCAACGCGTCCTTTACGGGCCACAATCCACGGACGAAATGGCGGAGTTGTGGTTTCAACTGATCTTGCGAAATCCAAGTGACCGTCCGCAATTTGTGCGAACGAGCGTTCAGAAGGCAAGGGCCGCGCTTCAGGCCTTTGGTCGTGCTGGCTTTGCCAATGAGACGCAGGATCCAAATCTGATGATGATGACAGCACAGGCGAAACTTGCTGAAGGGAATGCAAAAGCTGCCTTTGAGCTGTTTCGGAAAGTGGTGCAAGTGGAGCCGAATCGATTCAATGCCTGGTTTAACATTGGGATGATTCTCATGAAGGTTGGCCAAATTGACACTGCCCTCCAATCGTTCAGAAAGGTGATTAGTATCGATCCACAGGATGCGGAGGCATACGGCGCTGTTGGTGTTCTCTTGGCAAGACAGAAGAAGAATGAGCAGGCGATTCCATATCTTCGTGAAGCGCTGAGATTGCGGCCTAATGATCCCGTGGCAAGGCGAACTCTAGAAGGGATTCAAGCGGCGATGAAGGCGGCTCCTGGAGGGACTACGGTCGAGTGACCGAATCCGTTGCGGTCGCCGAGGATACCCTGAAACAGATCCGCCGCCTCCCAGTTGGCTCCTAGATGAGGCGGCGAATTGAAGAATCGAGAAATCGATTGAGGCTGAGCCGCTTAGACGAACGTTTGCTTTTGCGTTCCCAGTCCATCGACCCCGAGCTCGACCACGTCGCCGGCCTTGAGGAATACTGGCGGCTTCATTCCTAGTCCGACCCCTGGAGGGGTGCCGGTCGAGATGATATCGCCTGCTTCTAAGAGCATGAATTGAGAGAGATAGTGGACGAGGTGAAAGGGATCAAAGATCATGGTCTTGGTATTTCCATTCTGGCGGGCTTCCCCATTGACCGAGAGAGTCATATTGAGATTCATGACGTCACTAATCTCATCCACGGTGCTGAGGTAAGGGCCGACTGGGCTGAATCCAGGACACGACTTGCCCTTGACCCATTGTCCTCCGCGCTCGAGTTGAAAATGGCGCTCAGAGACATCGTGAACCACACAGTAGCCCGCGATGTAGTCCTTGGCTGCCTCCTTCGATGGGAGGTAGCTAGCGTCTTTTCCGATGACCAATCCGAGTTCGACCTCCCAATCTGTCTTTTCACTTAGCTTTGGAATCGGGACTTCATCATAGGGGCCGGAAAGGGTGTTCGTTGCCTTCATGAAGAGCACTGGTTCGCTAGGGGGTTCCATCCCGGACTCCTTCGCATGATCCGAGTAGTTGAGCCCGATGCACATGATCATTCCAGGTCGAGCCACACTCGCACCCCAACGCGTTCCTTCAGGAACCGTCGGAAGGCTGTCGGCACCAGATTCGATGAGGCTCTTTAGTTTTGCTAAGCCATCGTGCTGAAAGAAGTCGTGATTCCAGTCTTCAAAATGAGCCGAACAGTCTTTTCGGACGCCTTCAATGATGACTCCTGGCTTTTCTTGGCCTTTGTCCCCGAATCGGATTAGTTTCATTCGCTTAGTTCTCTTAGTGCGGTTGATTGTTGCCGCTGGCTCGGCCTGTTGTAGCCGGACAGAGACAGATACTGGCGCGGATTCGAGTGTGATTCAAGGAATCTTGGGACCGCTGACGGATTGTCAGGAATTGGCTTTGTCTGTTGGTTGGGTAAGATGAGTTTTTTGGATTGGAGTCTCGGGCAAATTGGAGTCAGTATTTTTTCATGAGTCGACGCATTGTAGTTTTGGATGGATACACCCTAAATCCGGGGGATCTCAGTTGGGAGTCACTTCAGGCCCTAGGAGAGTGTAATGTTTTTGAGCGAACGCCTCCTGCTCAAGTGATATTGCGGGCGGCAGGGGCCGAGATTGTATTGACCAATAAGACGCCGATTGATCGCTCCATGTTTGATGCCCTGCCCGAGTTGCAATATGTCGGGGTGCTAGCAACAGGATTCAATATCGTGGATACGGTGGCAGCGCGGGAACGTCGAATTCCCGTGACGAATGTCCCTGCCTATGGTTCACAATCAGTCGCCCAAATGACCTTTGCCCACATTCTTGAGCTGACCCAGAGGGTGGGGCAGCATGCAGTGAGCGTTCGCGAGGGAGGATGGACCCGATGTCCTGACTTTTGCTATTGGGAGGCTCCCTTAGTTGAACTGGAAGGAGCAACCATTGGGATCGTTGGTTACGGAAGAATCGGGCAAGCCGTGGCGAAATTGGCGAGAGCGTTTGGGATGGCAGTCATTGCAACGAGGAGCTCCGGCGAAGCGGGCCCGGGAGAGGGCGTCGAGTTTGTCCCGTTGGATACCTTGCTTGAGCGAAGTGACGTTGTTAGCCTCCATTGCCCGTTAACCCAGGACACCCACCATCTGATCAATGAGGCGCGGCTGAGACGTATGAAGGCGACGGCAATTCTCGTGAATACGAGTCGAGGCCCTCTGATAGACGAAGCCGCGTTGGCGGTTGCTCTCAATGCCGGAAGACTCTCCGGGGCCGGTTTAGACGTGCTGGAATTCGAGCCACCACGAACTGAAAGCCCCTTATTCTCAGCGAAAAACTGTCATGTCACGCCTCACATTGCCTGGGCAACGCATGCGGCCCGGCAGCGCTTAATGAGGGTTGCGGTTCAGAATGTTGAGAATTTTGTTAACGGAAAAGCGACGAATATCGTCAATTAGATTGGACGCGCGGGGTTATCGACGGAATATGTAAGCGAACCGTGCGTCACAGGGTGGACTCTCAAGGTGGATCGGTACGAGATTTGCGGCGTTTGATCGAGTTTGCAGGCATTGTGGGAATAAAATTACAGAAGGGGGGCAGTGGATGGGGCGCCTTATGGCGTATGCCTCGAAGCGGCTTTACTCTCATAGAATTGCTGGTCGTGATCGCGATTATCGCAATCCTTGCGGCCTTGCTCTTACCTGCCCTTTCCTTGGCAAAAGGGCAGGCCCACCGAATCGTTTGCGTTAACAATCAGCGTCAGATGACGACGACCTGGTTGATGTATGCTGATGACAACGGGGATCGAGTCGCTGAAAATGGGGAGGGCAGCCCAAATCCTGCTGACCTTTCGAGTCTGGGGGATGACGAAAGGGAGCATCGATGGTGGGTATCGGGAGGAACACACTTTACCAAGAATATTTCACTCCCTGAGTTACTCGAGGGGCGTCATGCCTCTTTCAGTCCCTATCTCTCTACAACCAAGATCTACAAGTGCCCGGCAGACAAGGGCAAAGACACGATTCTATCACGAGATCGTCGGCGAAGCTACGCTCTCAATTCGTACATGGGCGATATTGATGGCTGGGTAACGGAGGGGTTTCGGATCTATCGTCGTAAGAGCGATGTTGAGGCGCAACGTCCCGCGGAGAAGTTCTTGTTTATGGATGTGCAGGCGGAAAGCGTCTGCATGTCAACATTTGTGGTCTCAATGTCCGGAACAGGACTCGGGCATACACCCGGATCATACCACAATCGTGCTGGGGTAGTGAGCTACGCAGACGGGCACGTTGGAACCCATAAATGGAAAGATGAACGTACCTTTATTCCCCGAATGCATGGGTTTCCGGACAAAGAGAATGGGGATCTTCTTTGGATTCGGCGTCATGCGACCGAGCGTCGCTAGACGCGCCAAAAACGATCGCTCGTTTACTCCGGGCGGGTTTGCGGTGGACACGAGTCCGGGAGCGGACAATGCTTTGCCCCGCCGAACCGTTCGTTGTTTGCTACGATGAGATCGGTGACCGCTTTTCCGTTAATCAAATGGTCCTGGATAATGCGTTCTAAATTCTCAGGGGAACACGAATGATACCAAACTGCTTCTGGGTAGACGACGGCGATTGGACCTTGAAGGCAAACACGAAGGCAGTTCGCCTTGGTGCGAAAGACCCTCGCCTGTTCGCTTGCTAGGCCCAGCTCCTTGAGGCGGCGTTTCAAAAAATCCCAAGATTGGAGGCTCGCTTCTTTTGGGCAGCACTTAGCTTCCGTCTGATCGGCACAGAGGAAAATATGACGTTCGATATCCTCTAAATTGAGTTGTTTGGCTACGGTCTGGAGCATCGTTTGTGAGGGTGTCGTTACTCAGATACGGTGGGCTTGACCGGAGCTTCTGGTGGGGGCTTTGGTAGAAACCCTGGCACTCGGCGGCCGACTCGGTTCTTGAGTTCTTGATAGATCGGAAGTTTGACTTGTTGCAGCTGCTCCTTGGCTTTGGGGAAATCTCCGAGGTCAATATAGACCCGGGCGAGATGAAGGGAGATTCCCTGCTTTTCGAATTCTGCTGGAGCGAGCGCCGAGGCGAGTTCCCATGCCTTGAGCGCCTCCTGGGGACGGGCGAGTTTTGAGGGGCTGTCGGAGGTCCGGATTCCGTAGTAGGTTTGGGCAATGTCTTCTGCGAGATCGAAATTATTGGGATCGTATTCTTGTGCTTTCTTGTAGAGGGCGAGGGCCTTGTCGAAGACTTCACTCTCGGTGATCTTGTAGTGTTCTTTCACGTCCTTACGGAACAAAAACACAGTTGTGCCGAAATTATGGTAGTAGACGGATTCTTTGGGACTGATTTCGATCGCCTTCTCGTAGTGAGTGAAGGCTTTTTTGACTTCACCGTTGTGGCCATAGTGGTTGGCTAGGTTGTTCCAGGCTGCGGGGAGCCTGGGATCGACCTCTGTGGCCTTGATGAGATGGGGTAGAGCCAATCGTTCCTCGCCGATATCGGTCAGAAAACTGGCGTAGGTCAGTAGGGCTCGGGCGTGCCTTGGATTCTTCTTGATGAATGCTTCGTAGGCTTCCTGAACGGGGCCTATCTGAGCTTTGATTTTTCCGATAATCGCAATGGATTCAGCCTGGGAAGCATCGGGACGTTGACTGTTTCGAATCCACTCGTCGATCTTTGTTAATGCGGCATCGTCAAGTTCGAGGATGCGTTGGTACTCTTGCTCTATCGGATCGATCTCATTGATTGGCGCCGTCGGCTGCCCTTCAATGGAAAATGGCATCGCGAGCAGGGCGGAAATGATTGGAATGGCAGCGATAAGTCTCACGTCGCTGAAACCCTAACACGACCCGCCTAATTCTCAATCATGGAAGTCACGGATTCTTCTGCAATGTTTTGATCGTTCATAGAACATTCTACGGTGGGAATGCCTTGGAACGCCGCCTTTCTAGCGCGGATTATTTTCGAACTCTTTTCATTGCGTCGACGTGCTGGGTCTCTTTTACTGGAGCCATGTTGCTGCTTAGGCGGATCCTTATTCTTGCATTCTTGGTGTCTCTGATTTCGAGCGAACGTGTGTTCGCTGACGGCTGGCGCTTCTGGAAGCGGAAAACAACGGTTGAAGGTAAGGGGACTGCGGGGCCGGTTGAGAAGCAATCCTACGAGCGGGCCGAGATGGATCGAGGGACCGTTGAGAAGCAGATCCGCGCGGATCAGAAGGCTCGTGCGAAGGCGGAAAAGAAGCACCGCGAGGAGATGGCCAAGGCGTTAAAGAAAAAGGAACGCGAAGTGCTCAAACAGCAACGGGAGGTCAAACGGAAGCAGTCCAAGATTCAGCGAGAACAGCAGAAGAAGCTTAAATCCCTGTCCCGTAGCTACGAAGGGAAGCGTTCTTGGCAATTCTGGAAACGATCGAATTCGTCGGGCGACTTTTTTCTTCCGCAGTAATCTGGGGCTCCTTTGTGGGATCTATTCGGTCCGCTCCCGATAGCTCGTGGAGGGTGCAAGCCCCATTGGCATGGACTACCATTCTCCCCGGCGAGAGAATTTTTCTGCCGCAGCATCGCCAAAGTTTTTCGAAGCCTCGGAAAGCTGCTCAAGAATCTCCTTGTCCGTCTTCCCTTGGATCGCTCGGGCCGCCGGGATCACGGTTTGACATTCGTTTTGATCCATGAAGACCGCTGCTTCAAGAAGGTGCGCCTCTTCGTCTTTGTTGATCGCCATGAAGCCGTGTTTGTCCGCATGAATGAGTTGCCCCGGCTGTATCGTTTGTCCGAAGACTTCGACCGGGCAATTCCACTTTACCGGGTAAGAGTAAGCATGGCCAACGCAGAGCCGGCGAGCGAGTGCCTTGAATCCGGCGTTCTTCATTTCGTCCACGTCTCGAATCGCGCCGTCGGTAATAGTTCCGACACAACCAAGGGCCCGGTGTGTGTTGGCATTCACTTCGCCCCAAAACGAACCCACTGTCCTTGGTTTGTCGAGATCCTGCACGATGACAATCTTGGGACCCGCTTGGCTACTTACGTATTCGCGGTATTCTTGTGCTGCCTTCGGATTGCGTTCTCGGTGCCCGGGTTCGCTAGGTTCGAATTGGATTGTGACCGCGTAGCCAACCATCGGCCCCATCTCTGGCATAAAGTCCTGCGTCGTTTCAAGGTTGAAGGCATCTCGGGTGCGATCTCGACGGGTGATTTGCTCCCAGCCATTGTAGATCGTCGGAGTATTCCAACGCTTCAATTGAAGGAGTTCGGCATGGGAAAGGATCTTGTCGTTTTGCATAAATGGTTCGTTTTGGGATCGGATGATTCGTTACTCAATGGGGTGTCCAGATGCTCGCTGCGATATAGCGCTCGGGGCCGGTTGTGGCATCACTGAAGTAGTAGACCACAACCACTTTTCCGTCCGGGCGAAGGATTGCTCGAGGATAGCCCAGGTCTGGGCTCGATCCGTCATCTCGGATCACCAACTCCGGTCCCCAGGTTTTTCCTCGGTCACGACTGATTTTCGCGCAGATTCGGTAAGGGACGGCACGCACACCATACGTGACGCAGAGAGTCTTATCCGAGAGTTGAATCAAACATGGTGGGTTGCCGGCTCCTAACTCGTCCACCGGATCGATCTCGCGTTGCCAATGGCGTCCATTGTCAGGGCTGCGATAGGCTCGGAGATTTCGCCCGTCTGAGTCGCGGTGTCGAACGATCGTGTAGAGTTCATTCGGTCCGATCCGGATCGTGGAGGGCATGATTGAAAACCCCTTTGGCTCTGCTCCAATCCAGGATCGAAACTTCCATTCTTTGCCGTGATCAAGAATTTCACCGACGAACGGACGCCCCTCACGATCGTTGCTCTTGGCTGCGGTGAGAAAGAGCAGGCAGCGCGCGCTGGATTCGACGAGGTAGTCGGTCCGAGCGGCGATCTTTAGTCCGTTCATAGCTGGCACTCGGTAAGGGCCCGTCCAATCATTGCCTCTATTGTATGATAGGTAGAACCGGGACGGGCCAGTGTGATTGTCATTGAGTTTGAGTGTCAGGGCGAAATCTGGGTGGGCAAAATCAATGTTCGCGGGGGCTGAACGCCAGGTGGGAAGGGGGACGCCCGGGAGTTCTCTTCCATGAAGCGCCTTCCCTTCGGGGAGAAGTTGGTTTTTGCTGTTAGGATCTTCGAGGCGCCACGTTTCGCCTCCGTCCAGAGATCGGGCTTGCATGTGGCGAACGGGTTTCTCCGTGTCGATGTGATGTTGCTCGCCGCGGTCTTTGTAGAAACCGGCGGTAAATCCGACGAGAATTTCGTTGCCCCAGGACCAGATCCCATGGGTGGCAGGCCAACCGCCGTAGCGATTTTTCTCGGCATAGATTTTTCGGTGGCGTGTGGAATCGTCAGCGATGCATCGCGATGACAGCACGAGAGCGCTTGTGAACCAGAGGGAAAGAATCCAAGGGATCAGCGAACTTCGGTTCCGGAGCGATCGGAGGGCTCTTATGGGGGCTTCGTCCATCATTGGCTTGATTGGGGGCTCCGTCGGTGGTTTCAAGACTCTGGGTTTGTCTGTTTGCCTCTTCGATGGGAGATTGGCTTTATTCTAAAAAACACGGCACTCAGGGAGAGTTTCGCTGATTCGGTTCGATTTTCCAGTCGATTATGTCTGAAGGCGGAGGATTGTGGTCTCCTCCGATTGAGTTGGACCTATTTTCACAGGCTAGGTAATACTTGGTCTCATGAATTTCAGCTCTCGTTGCTCGTTGGGAACTCTTGTCGTTGCGTTGAGTCTTCCCGTCTTCGTTGGAGACCACGATCTGGCTGCTGCCGATGATCTCGCCAATGACTACCCCTTGTTCGTTTCGACCTGGCCTTTCGGAAAGCCTGCCAATGAGTTGGCGCTCAAAACCGTCGTTGGTGGTGGGGTGCTGCTCGATGGGATTGAGGCCGGGATACGATTGACGGAATCAGATTTTGAGAATGCGTCCGTGGGCATCGGAGGACTGCCCAATCGTCGTGGAGTGGTTCAATTGGACGCCTGTATCATGAGTGGTAAGGGGCATCAAGCGGGAGCCGTGGGGGCGATCGAGGGCATTCTGCATCCGATTTCTGTAGCGCGGCGTGTGATGGAAAAAACGCCCCACGTCCTCCTCGTCGGTCAGGGAGCGCAGGACTTTGCTCTGAGTCAAGGGTTCGCAGTGCAGCAACTGCTAACGAGCAAGGCGCGACGGGCGTGGGAACAGTGGAAGGCGAAACAACTCGCGAATCCGCCCGAGGGAAGCCATGATACGATCGCGATGGTGGGATTGGACGCGGCTGGGGATCTTGCTGGAGGATGCTCGACAAGTGGTCTGGCGTATAAGCTTCCTGGCAGAGTTGGTGATTCTCCTCTGATCGGCGATGGTCTCTATGTGGACAACGAAATTGGCGCGGCTGGAGCCACGGGGGTCGGTGAGAATGTGCTGCGCTATTGCGGTAGTTTTCTCGTGGTGGAATACATGCGTCAAGGCCTTCATCCCCAGGAGGCGTGTATCAAAACAATTGAGAGAATCGCTCGACTGGATCCCTTGAACGTAGATGAGCTCTTTATCAACTTCATCGCCATTGATAAGAAGGGGCGCTTTGGCGCTGCCGGTACGGGAGAAGGGTTTCAGTACTCGGTGACTTATCCAGGGTATAGCAAAGTGCTAAAGAGTGCCGCTTTGAGTAGCCGGAGTGTCGGGATCACTGGAGGGAATCAGCCTGAATCGGTGAAATAGGACTCGAGCCTCTTCAACTGACCAAACTCTGAGGAACCGGAATGAAGTTTATCATGAAAAATCGTTCACTTCGAATGACTGGACTAGAACGCGTTTCACTGTTTTGTGGACTTATCTTGTCTGCCACGCTTGCGTTCGGTGAGGCGCCGCAAGGCGTGCCTCAGGGCGAACGAATGTCTGATCATCGGCTTGGGGATTTGAAGGATTTGAACGGTTATTTCCCCTTTGAAGTGCCGTCGAGTGTTGCTCGCTGGGAGCAGCGGGCCCAGGAGCTACGCGAACGAATCCTTGTATCCCAAGGGCTTTGGCCTCTGCCTGAAAAAACAGCGCTGAACCCAGTCGTGCATGGCAAACGATCTTTTGGCGATTACTCTGTAGAGAAGGTCTATTTTGAGAGCTTTCCTGGATTCTTCGTGACAGGAAACCTTTATCGGCCGATTGGGAAAGAGGGGAAACGACCTGGGATTCTTTGCCCCCATGGGCACTGGGCTGAGGGGCGATTCATGGATAATAAGAATATCCGAGATGAACTTGTTGCGGGTGCAGAACGATTTGAAAATGGGGGGCGGAGTGTGCTGCAAGCCCGCTGCGTGCAACTCGCAAGGATGGGCTGCGTTGTCTTTCATTACGACATGGTGGGGTATGCCGATAGTATCCAGATTAGCTATGAGCTGGCGCACCGTTTCGCTAAGCAGCGACCGGAAATGAATCGATCTCAGGGATGGGGGCTGTTTAGTCCTCAAGCGGAAAGTCATTTGCAGAACGTGATGGGGCTCCAGACCTGGAATTCGATTCGGTCGCTCGATTTTCTCGAAACCCTCCCGGACGTGGATACGAAGCGCTTGGCGGTGACCGGTGCGAGTCTGTCTCTTATACACATCTGACGCTGCCGACGAG
>CAJXVR010000050.1 GCA_913061285.1 uncultured Verrucomicrobiota bacterium
AGAGGTCTCGTGGGCTCGGAGATGTGTATAAGAGACAGGTGCGTGAGAGATCAGTCCAATAAGCAAGAAACAACACGCGAGTAGCTGCCGAACATTGCTGAACGGGCTTGATCTTCGCTTGGTTTTTCTGGCCAATTGCATGCCGTTATCTCACGTCGTGGTAAGTGGGCTAAAAGTGATAGCTCAGCTTAACTCTGAAAGTGCGGCCTTCCTGCTCAATGAGGGATTGGGTGTGTTCGGGCCCTGCCGATTCAAAGTATCGCTCGTCAAAAAGGTTGTAGACGCTAGCTGATAGTTCGACACCAGGGCGGATTTCATGCCCAAAGAGGGTGAGATTGTTCAGCCAGAATGCCTTGGCCCGGTCTCGAGTGATCGCCATTCGGCTGCTTGTGTAGAGGGTCTCCCAGCCGAGGAAGATGGACTCTTTCCATAAGGGAACGGCGAGGTTGAACTTGACGAGATGGGAAGGGGCGTTGAACAGACGTCCATCGTTGCTCAGATTCTCGCCGTGCTGGTAGGCGTAGCTCACTTTTCCTTGAAGTCCACTGGCTTGGCGCCCTGAAAACTCGAATTCGAATCCCTGGGCGCGAATCGAATCAATGTTGTTGTAGGTTAGGAGATCGTCAATCGGGTCAAGGTCTTGGGAGATGAGATTGTCGATATCATATTGAAAAATTGAGACGGACGATTCGAAGCGAGTCCCGATGCGTTCCTCCCAGATAAGTTCATGGGTCCTGATTTCTTCAGGATTCAGCGCTGGGTTCGGTTTTGCCGTTGATCCGCTGTCGCCGTAGTAGAGTTCGAAGGCGTTGGGGGCTCGGAATGCTTCGCCGTAGACGTATTTTAGCGTGGTCTTCGTGCGTGGTTGATAAATCAGTGCTGCCCGAGGATTGGTTGTTCCGCCGAATGTCTCGTATTGATCGTGCCTGACGCCAGCGTTCACCGTGAGATTAGTTCGGATGTTGAATTCCATCGTTGCGAAGGGGCTCCAGACATTGCCACTTTGACTCGAATCGAGATATTCAAAGGCAGGGGATCGGTCGAAGTTTCGTTGATCTCGCTGGAGGTCGTAGCGGTACTCGAATCCGGCAATCGCTTGATGTCGTTCCATGAATCGTTGGCGCAGAATGGTTTCACCGATGGCCCACATCCCTCGAGCTTGATCGAAGTTTGGAATGAAATCCGGATCCGTTGGAAGCTCTCCTTCGTAGATGTATTCCCCGTCAAAGTTGAATTGGCCGTAGCTCAATCGGCTTGTCAGTTCGAGATCTTCGGAGAACTGGTGGATATGTCTTGCGTTGATAAAAGCGCTAAGATCTTCTGTTGAATTGTCAGGATGATTGAACGCTGTTTCAAACGGGGCTGTCGGAATCCCTTTTTCTCGAACGTTGAGTCCCACATCAAGGGTAAAAGATTGGTAGTGATACTGGGAAAAAATGTTGTAGAACCTGTCCCAATTCAAGTTTCGGGCGATACCAAAATTGGTATCAGGGCTGTCGAATTCAGGGTAGTAGAGGCGATTCTCTCCGTCTCGATCAAAGTAGGTTCCTGAGACGAGGAGCGATGCGTTCTCATGCAACGTGCCTGCGAGTGAGAATCGAACCTTGTAGGTATCAAAACTTCCGACTTCTCCAGATACTTCTCCCTGATTGAAATCGGAGGCTTCCTTTGTTACCACATTAACAACGGCGAAGAAGGCTGAATTGCCATAGAGAGCGGAGCTGGGGCCACGAACGACTTCGACGCGTTCAATGAGGTCGACATCAATCAGAAAATCGGTCCCCACGGCCCCTGCATCGAAAATGTTGTCGTTGATTCGGTGTCCATTGATGAGAAAGAGAATGCGGGAGTTCCCGTCTTCGGGGCGGAGAAAGCCTCTCAGACCTGCGTAGCTGTAGTTGCGATCATCCCGAGTATAGAAGCCGCGGACACTTCTCAAGATTTCCGCGAGTGTGCGATAGCCGAATCGCTGGATCTGGGTAGAGGTGACAATCGTGATCGAAGCGGGGGCTTGCGTGGTTGGTTGGGCGTATTTTGAGGCTCCGTAGACTTTGTCGATATTGACGTCAAGGAGTTCATCGATGGTGAGATCCATCAGTTCTTCAGCCGTTGGAGGGTGCGTCTGCGCCTCTGTAGAGGCGAAGGGGCTGGAAAGAAGGAAAGCGGCCACGGCTAAGGCTCTTAACGCCTGTAACCTTTTGGAGGTTTTCTGGTGTGGATCTGTGTTCGATCCTGTCATTCGTCCGAAGAGACATCGCCTTGAGGGCCGACTCGGTTGTTGCTGGCCAAAGCAGCCCCACATTCTAGGCGGTAAACTCATCCTCTGTCTCATTGGCTCCGTTTCATCTGATCTTGGGCGGCCGAATCCTACGGAGTTCGGCGAGTTTCAGCAAGCGAGGACCACTGGGTGCGCAGCGCAAGCGGTCGGTTGGGGGGGCTCCAACGGTGAGATATCCGAGGGCAGTGGGAGAACACTAGTCTGTTGGAATGGATTGTGCTCTGTGTTCCCTATGGACTGGGACGCCCATTGCGCGGTTCCTAGCCTAAACGGAAAGATTGAATGTTTTGCAGTCGGGATGGTCCAAACTTGAAAGAAGCCGTGGGGCATGGGGCACTGATCGCAAAGCGCCCACTCTAAGATGCAGTGTTTGTCCCAGGTGGGACCCTAAGATTTGTTACAGTTTTTGAAACAGTTGAAATGGAGGTGAATGGTGAATCGGATCGAAAAGAATCGGATCGAGGAAAATGGGAAACGGTCATTGCGATCGCTTGCCTATCGCTCGACACTGGGACGGGGAATCACTAAGTGCCGCAGTAATGCGGGGCAAGCTACTTCGGGGCGGCATCGCAAACCGAAGAATGCGACCGTGCTTCCTCAGGTTACGATTGGTAGAAAACCCACGATCAAGGAGGCTCCAGCGCGTCGTGCAGAAGATCGTTCGTTGTATAGTCTCTATCTCAAGGAGATTGGAGAAGTTGCGCTGCTTACCTTTGATGAAGAAGTCGCATTAGCAGCCCGCATTAAGAATGGAGATGAGGAAGCGCGAAATCAATTGATTCGAGCGAATCTTCGATTGGTCGTGCGTATTGCTCGTGAGTATGAGGGGTACGGTCTCCCGCTCTTGGATCTGATTAATGAAGGGAATTTGGGGCTTATTCGAGCAGTGGATAAGTTTGACCCCTCTAAGGGGGCTAAATTCTCCACCTACAGTTCTTGGTGGATCAAACAATCCATTCGCCGAAGTCTCAGCAATCAATCGAAGACCATTCGGTTGCCGATTCATATGGTCGATAAATTGGCGAAAATGCGCCGAGCCTCAGCCAAGTTACAAGATATCCTTGGGAGGGAGGCGACCGATGATGAGCTTGCTGATGAGCTCGGCAAGACGGAACGCGAGATTGCTTTCATGAAGCGAGTAGGAGCGCAGACCGTATCGTTGGATGAGCCTTTAAATACGAATGATAGTTTGCGCCTTGAGGAGAAGGTGGCCGACGAACGAGCGGATGATCCTTCGCAGGCGATGGCTTTTCAGGCGTCTCTGAAATTGTTGAGTCAGTCTTTGACCAAGCTCAATGCTCGGGAGTCCGAGATCCTGAAACATCGTTTCGGTTTAGATGGTGAGAAAGAAAAGACGTTGGAGGAGGTCGGCCTAAGATTTGGTGTCACCCGGGAACGCATTCGGCAGCTCCAAAACATGGCCCTGAAGCGATTGCGCAAAATGATGGGGAAGAAACACGATATCGACTTTTCCGCTCTGAATTTCGGGCATCTCTAGCCGGTTCCCGAAATTTTAGTAACTGGCCGCTGGTTCGAAAGGATCGGCGGCCTTTTTTGTCCTATTCCTCTCTTCTGTCTGGCAGGATGTTCTGTCAGGCCCTGGATTCGTTACTTAGCGCAATTTGAGGGCCTTATTTTGGCTCTGTTTTGAGACAGTTTTTGTCTCGGCATTGAGACAGAAGCGTGACGATTTGACTCACTTCCGGTTTGGTGCCTTTGATTAAGACTCCGATTTTCCCGGGTCTTTGTTAGACAAGCTGTCTAGCGTATTTGGTTGGCAAGAAAATCTTTGATGACACGCACCTGTTGGTTTCCTAGGTTTTCTGTTATGCAGCGATTCATCATTCTTTCAGCCGTCATTGGACTTGGTTTCCTTTCCTTTTCCTCGTCGGCCGCCGATTTTGAGTCATGGTCGAAGGCTGCCGTTCCTTCCGAATGGTCCCTCAAAGACGATTCGGGAATTGAAGACTACGATGGATTCGCCTGGTATCGGGCCTATGTGCAGGTGCCTTCCTCATGGGAAGGGAGTCGTCTCTTGCTCGTTGCTGATCGAGTGGGCGACGTGGACCAGGCCTTTTTTAACGGTACACGAATTGGTGCCAATGGCGGGCTGCCTCCGTTATTTTCGCGCCCCGCGAGTAGCGTTCGTCGCCCGTTTGTGATTGATCCAGATCTCATTCGCTTTGGTGAGTGGAACTTGATTGCTTGGCGGATTTATGACGAGTCTGGGAGTGGTGGGATTTTATCGGGGCCAGTGCACCTTAGTCGACGTGATGACGCGATTGATCTGAGCGGGGAGTGGCTGATCCGAAAAGGCGATCAGCCTGCATGGGCTGATTGGTTTGACGAGTCACACGACCTCGAAATTAGAGCCTATCTCCAGACGACGGGTGAATCCCGAGCTGGCTACCGGGGAGTGGTTGCGGCAGACAAAGCCGGACGGGAGCAAATGGTGGCATCGGTTCTAAAGCGATTCGAGGGGAATACCAATGTGCACTCGAATGTTGAGGGCAAGGGAGCTCCCTTGAATCCTGAGGACGCACGATTGGCTCTGGCTGTAGGAGCCGGCTTGGCGGTGGACACAGTCCTTCACGAGCCGGTCGTTCGTCAGCCCCTCTATGTAGAGTTCGATGAACGAGGGCGTCTTTGGGTTGTCCAGTACATTCAGTATCCGAATCCAGCTGGTTTGGAGCTCTTGACCTGGGACAACCATCTTCGGAAAGTTTTTGATCAGGTTCCCCCGCCGCCGCCCTATCGTAGGCCAGAGCATCAGAAATTCATCGGACAAGATCGGATCACCGTTCATGAAGATACCGATGGAGATGGTCATTACGATAAGCACAACGTTTTCGTTGAGGGCTTGAACCTTGCGACTTCAGTGGCCTTTGGACGAGGAGGCGTGTGGGTTCTCAATCCGCCTTATCTCCTTTTTTATCCCGATAAGAATCAAGATGACCAACCCGACGGTGATCCTGTTGTTCATTTGTCAGGTTTCGGTCTGGAGGACACTCATTCTATTGCAAACAGTTTGAAGTGGGGGCCCGATGGATGGCTCTATGGAGCAGTCGGGAGCACGGTAACGGCGCGGATCAAGGTTGCACTCTCTGGTTCAGACGAGCGGCATGCGTTTTTCGGTCAGAATATTTGGCGCTATCATCCTGTGTCCCATCAATTCGAATTATTTGCGGAAGGGGGCTGGAATACCTTCGGCGTCGACTTTGATGATAAGGGGCGACTCTACTCTGGCACGAACGGAAATATGCAGGCGGTATATTTCGTGCAGGGTGGGTATTATCAGAAATCCTTTGGGAAACACGGACCCCATACTAATCCTTACACCTTTGGGCACTTCTTTGGTTTGCCGATTGAAGGCGAGAACGTTCGTTTGGTTCATCAGTGGGTCCTCTATAATAGCGGAAAGATTCCGTCGCTCGAGGGGCACTTTGTTGGAGGGAACTCCTTGGCCAATAAGGTTCATGCCCTGAGGGTTCATACGGATGGGAGCACCTTTCGAACGGTCGAGATTGAGAATCCGATTCGGACCAACGATAAGTGGTTTCGGCCAGTACACGCCGCGGTAGGACCAGATGGTGCCATCTATGTGTCGGATTGGTATGACGCTAGAATCACCCATGTCGACCCTCGCGATAATTGGGATCGAGATCGGGGTC
Organism: uncultured Verrucomicrobiota bacterium; assembly: GCA_913061285.1. Classification (GTDB taxonomy): domain Bacteria; phylum Verrucomicrobiota; class Verrucomicrobiia; order Limisphaerales; family AAA164-E04; genus UBA2970. Next base: position 5,950 of record CAJXVR010000050.1, read on the forward strand.
GAATTTACCGATTGAGATCGAAGGAGGCTAATGCTGAGGCGGCTCCTGATCTGAGGCAGCTGTCAAGCAAGGCACTCGTCGAGCGGCTAAGAGATTCCAATCAGTGGCTGCGTCGAACCGTCCAGCGCTTGCTTATTGATCGGGGGGATTTGAGTATTTTGGATCGGCTTCAGGACGGCATGCAGGATGAAGATCCTCAGTTTTCACTCGAATCCCTATGGGCTATTCAAGGATTAGATCGCTTCGATGATACAGTGGCTCTTCAGGGGCTTAGTCATACCGATCCCTACGTTCGCATGTGGTCCATGAGATTTGTTGGGGACTCTCGGGAAACACTTTCCCCTAGCGTCTTTAGAAAAGTGCTCGAAGTCGCCCAAGAAGAACGGCACCTGGAAGTGTTGTCCCAAACGGCATCAACGGCGCAACGTCTTCCAGTGGGGCAGGCCCTTCCTGTCGTCGAGAAACTCGTGAGCCGGGAGGATATCGAAAAAGACAGCTATATCCCTCAACAGATCTGGTGGGCCTTGGAAGCTCAAGTATCGCGAGATTCAAGTGGTGTGCTCGGGCTGTTGAAGAATAAGAATCTCTGGGGGAAACCTGTCTTTGAGTCGGTGCTCGCAGAAAGGATCGGGCGACGTTTTATGGCTGAGCGAAGCGAAGAGAACTTGGAGATTTGTGCGGCCCTTTTACAAGCTGCTCCAAGTGCAACGGCTGCCAAGTTACTTGTTCGGGGGATGGAACGAGCATTGCAAGGCAGTGAATTGGACTCGCTGCCGGCGTCTTTGGATGCGGCGGTCACTCGCCTTTGGGAAAGTTTTCCTCTCGATGCTGGGCTTGTTGGTTTTGCTGTTCGATTGGGTAGCGAAGAGGGGCGCCGTGCGGCAAGGCGTTTTGTTATGGATGATCGTCAGGAGGTTGCCGAACGATCAGATCTGTTACGAAGCCTCTCGCAATTGAAGGATGCAGCGACCTTACCGCTCCTTCTCGATCTTGTTAAATCAACGAGCTCTCCCGAATCGCTCCGTTTGGTCTCCCTAAGCGCCTTGCGCCGTTATTCGGATGATGGGATTGCCGACGAGCTTGTTCGGGTAATGCCGACGCTCGAAGGCGATCTTGCCGATACGGCGCAATCGGTTTTGGCTGGAAGAGCTATGTGGTCCTTGCGACTTCTACAGGCCGTTGACCGAGGTGAACTCCGTCGTGAAGTGGTGCGCTACAATAGTCTCTTGGTGATGGAGCGTCGTGAGGATCCCTTTACCCAGAAACTCATCCGCAAACACTGGGGGACACTGAGGCAACCGGAAAAAGCCAAGCTGAAGAAGATCGACAGTGTTCGGGCCGCCCTTGCGGCTGGAAAGGGGAACGTGTTTCGGGGAAGAGAACTCTTCAGTGTGGTTTGCGGGGTCTGCCATCGTCTGTTCGATGAGGGGAGAGATGTTGGCCCGGAATTAACGGGTTATGAACGAGACAATCTCGAGTTTCTGTTACCTGCGATAATCGACCCGAGCTTGGCCCTGCGTGAAGAGTTTGAACTTGTTTCTATAACCCTTCGCCGTGGGGCTGGTGAGGCGGAGTCGACGGTGTTGACGGGGTTTATTTCCGCTGTGGATGCCAATAGTGTGACGCTTCGAGACTTGGTGGGGAATGAGAATGTCATTGCCAAACGAGATGTCGCAGGCCAAGAACGGTCCCGCCTCTCGGCGATGCCGGAAGGTCTGTTAGATGCGATGACAGAGCAACAGGTTCGAGATTTGTTTGCCTTCTTACAGCAGTAGATGAGGTCAGGGCTTTGACTGTCAGGCGTCGTCATTATGGGGTCGTGAGAAGGGCGTTTTGGGAACGGAGGCTTGTCGCGTGCATTTGAACCATTTGCGCTTGCGGGAATTTCGCAACTATCGATTTCTCGATATTGATTTCCAACCAGGTTTTCAACTTATCTTGGGTGACAACGCTCAAGGTAAAACGAATATCCTCGAATCGATCTATCTCCTTGCCACGCTTAGGTCGTTCCGTGGCGTTGGGGGGGCACAGATGATTCGTCACGGAGAGACGGGATACTTCGTTGGAGGTCAGGTGATAGGGGAGGCGACGCGCGATCTCTCGCTTTATTGGTCCCCCGGGCAGCGAAGAATTACCGTCGATCGCGAGGGGGTGAAAACGCTTGGTGAGTTTCTTGGGTGTCTTCGGGCGGTTGTATTCTGTACTGAGGATCTGCAATTGGTCAAAGGAACCGCTCGGATTCGGAGGCGTTTTGTTGACCTGATCCTGTCGCAAACGGAATCATCCTATCTTCCGCTTCTTCAGCGCTACGCGAGAACCCTTCGATCGCGAAACGCACTTTTAAAGCGACCTGGCTCAGATCTCACCGTGTTGGAGGGATTCTCCCGAGAGTTGGTCAAGACTGGGAACGAGATCATGAAGCGGCGCGAGCGCTTGTTGCCTAAGATATCAGCCCTGGCACGGCTTGCCTACCGGCGGATCTCAAATGATGCTGAAGATTTACGGGTGAACTACCAGCCCAATGTGAAATCAGATTTTCGGCTTGAATTGACCCGTTCGGAGGCGCGGGAATCCCGTTATCGAGCGACCGTCGTGGGACCCCATCGGGACGAGATTGAACTCCTGTTGGATGAACGAAGCGGGGCGCAGTTCGGCAGCGAAGGTCAAAAACGTTCGATCGTTGTCTCCTTGAAGATGGCTCAGGCCGAATTTCTGACCGGGATGGTCGGTGTGCCACCAATCCTTCTTATCGACGATGTGATGGGAGAGCTCGACATTAAGCGTCGTTCTGGATTGCTTCCCTTGCTGGAACGATCCCATCAGGCCCGTGGCCAAGTGTTTATGACTTGTACGGAAGAGAACTGGCCCCGGGAATTGGGCCGTCGCCTCAATCGATGGCGAGTCGAGAAGGGGGGCTTACAAGCCGTCGAAATGGCATGACCGAGAGTTGAACTTAGTTTTTGCCTTGCGAAGAGGAGTAAGAGCCTCTATCTATCCCGCTTTGGTGCGCCCACGTGGCGGAATTGGCAGACGCGCTAGATTCAGGTTCTAGTCCTCGCAAGAGGGTTCAGGTTCGACTCCTGTCGTGGGCACCATTAGTTTTGCCTTCTAAGCCAGCTTCTCTTGATTCGTTGCCTCTTCAACGATTCCGAACTTTGATCAAGCGCTCAACAGATGGGATTCCGGCGGGAATACCTCGCTATTTGGGGGCGGCCGTTATTTCCCATTGCACGCCGCGGGTACTTGATGGTGCTATGAAGGCTGCCGCTCGACCGTTGGGACCGCGATGGGGCTTGGGGTTCTTTGCTGAGAGTCCGCGTTCTGGCCAGCTTTTCATTTCGGTGGGTACATCATCAACTTTGAGGCAGAGATGGTGCAGGTGCTCACCGCGTTCGCGGAGTTGTTCTGCGAGGGGATGATCGTCGGACAGGGGTTCAACGAGTTGGAGATCAATGGTTCCCATGTCAAGGTGGGTGAGACGGACGCCGACTTCCTCGATGATCTCGCTGAGCTTGTATTCCAGCCCGAGTGTCTCTTGATAGAATTTGAGGGCCTCGTCGGTATTCTTGACGAGGATGGCGATGTGATCGAGTTGCTTCTTCATGCTTTTTTGAGGTTGAGAGGGAGATGGTAGAGAAGTCCGAATCATTGGGCAATATTGGGCCTTCGGAGTCAGTGCCGGGGGTACCATTGGCCCGGCTGGGATTGAACTGATATTCTAGGGTGACAATCAGTGAAGGCTTTTCTAGCATGAGGCCCTTCGTGAAGACGTTTAAGATAACGGTATTACCAGGGGATGGGATTGGTCCCGATGTGACTCGGGAGGCCTTACGGGTTCTTGAGGCAGTCAAGGCTGGCTTGTCTGGGGTTGAGTTTGAATGTGAAGAGCATGCGGTTGGTGCCGCCGAGTATCTTCGGAATGGGAATCCATTGCCAAAATCGGCGCTTGAGGCCTGCCGTCATTCAGACGCCGTACTGCTTGGAGCGATGGGCTTGCCGGATGTACGCTGGCCTGACGGGAAGGAAATGACGCCGCAATTGGATATTCGAGAAGAATTCCAACTCTACGCCGGGCTGCGCCCAATCTATCTATTTCATGAGAATGATTCCCCTTTGAAAGGTTATGAAGGGGGGGGGATCGATTTTTCCATTGTTCGAGAAAGCACCGAAGGCTTGTTTTCGGCACGCTTGGCACAGGGAGATCCCGATGGTGATGAGATGCGCGATGTGATGCGAATCACTCGAGCGGGTTCGGAGCGTGTGATCCGGTTTGCTTTCCAGGAAGCGATGAAACGGCGCAAGCGCGTGACGCTGGTCGACAAGTCCAATGTGCTTCCCTCCATGGTTTTCTTTCGCTCTGTTTTTGATGGCATCGCCAAGGAGTTTCCCGAGGTAGAGGCCGAGCGCGTTTATGTCGATGCGGCAGCGCTTTACCTCGTGAACCGGCCTGCTCATTTTGACGTGATGGTAACGGAGAATATGTTTGGCGATATTCTTTCGGATCTCGCTGCGGGCCTTATTGGTGGCATGGGAATGGCTCCCTCAGGGGATATAGGTGACGACTGTGCCGTTTTTCAGCCATCGCATGGCTCAGCTCCCGATATTGCAGGCAAAGGTGTCGCCAATCCGATTGCAACGATTCTGTCAGTTGCCATGATGCTCGAATGGCTGGGACATGAGGAGACTCGAAGAGGGGCGGCCATTGTCACCAATGCCGTGAAAACCGTGATGTCGGACCCTTCCCTACGAACCCCTGACATGGGCGGCGCGCTTTCGACGTCGGAGATGGGTGACCGCGTGATTGGCGCGTTATAGAACGGTCTCGGGATGAAACAGCCTCCTTTCCTTATCGACTTGACTCTGACGCTTCATGCTGGGATCGACGGAGTTGATTTTGAGCAAAAGTTTACGGTCAGTCGTGATGGGTGGAATGCTCGAACCTTGCATCTGTATTCTCACATCGGCACGCACATGGACTCGCCTTTCCATTTTGAAGCGTCGAATCAGACCATCGATCAGATTCCGCTAGAGCGATGTCAGGGCCGCGCCCGAATCGTGCGCTTGGTCGATTGTCCATCACAGGCGTTGATAACGGTTTCGGACCTAGGGTCGGTCGCCTCTGACATTCAGCCCGATGATTCTCTCTTAATTCAGACGGGATGGAGTCAATACTTTGGAGAACCCAAATTCCGCGATGAGCTCCCTCGAATTAGTGCGGAGTTGGCGCAGTGGTGTGTGGAGAAACAGGTTCGAATGCTTGGTGTTGAAGCCCCATCCGTTGCCGATGTGAATAACTTGGCAGAGGTTACAGAGGTGCACCGAATCCTTCTTGGCGGTGATGTGATCATCGTTGAGGGATTGACGAATTTGGCAGAGGTGCCGACAGACGTGGTACATTTTTGGGCGTTACCCCTGAAATTGAAAGACGGGGACGGTTCTCCCTGTCGTGCGTTTTGTACGCAACTAGCGTCGAGTGAGTGTTAGCATTCGGGAGTGACTTAGAGAATATCCGTGATTGATATGAAGAGATTGAAGTTTGTTTTTGGGCGTGGAATGTGGCGCCTGATTCGTTTTAGCCCATGCATACTCCTATTATCTGTTCTGGGTTGTGGTCCGATTGAGGCGCCGAATCTCGTCACCTCAGGGTGGCCGAAGAAACCGATTACTATTTCCTGTTTTGCTGCGGCTGGAGGGGGGACGGATGCGGTGAGTCGAATGATTGCCAAGCTCATGAAGGAGGAATTGGGGGTTAATGTGAATGTTGTGAATCGTACTGGTGGACGGGGTGGTGCAGCGATTAACTACGTCGGCGTTCGGGTGCGGGACGGATACAATTGGGGTGGTTTCTCGGAGTCAATGCTGACTGCGAGTGTTTTGGGAATTACGGAATCGACCGCAAGCGATTGGACCTTTTTTATGCTTGCTGGAGCACCAGGGGTGCTCTCGGTGCCGGAAGATTCAAAGTACACGGATCTTGAATCACTGGTCGCAGCCGCTAAGGCAGCGCCTAAGACCGTCAAAGTTTCCGCGTCACTAACCGGGGGCATATGGCACACGAAGCTTTTGGCCTTAGAAGGGGCTGCCGATGTATCGTTTCAGTTTATTCCTTACAACAAGGGGAGTCAACCGAGTCAGCTTGCGGCACTCTCGGGGGAAGTCGATGCGGTCTTAACGTCGATCTCCGAGCAGGCGGAACTCATACGGGGCAAGAAGCTCCGGCCCCTTGCGATGATTGAGGCAGACTCTTATGAATTCCCAGAACGCGGAACCATTCCATCGGCTGCGGCGGCATATCCAGATGTGACCAAGATACCTGTGAGTCAATTCTTGGGGTTTGCGCTTCCTTCAGACACTCCTGGTGTGATTCTTGAAAAAATAACGGCTGCCTTCGAGAAGATTGCTGCGAGTGACGAAGTAAAGGCATTTTGTGAATCTCGGCTCTTAACCCTTCAAGGGTGGCATGGAGAAGAGGCGGACAAGCGGGCTCAATCCGCAGAGCAAGCATGGGTTTGGAAACTTGATGAGTTGGGTATTACGGTCGAATCACCGGCTGCGTTCGAGATTCCGAAGCCGGAGTAAGGGAATTCGATTGAATCGGAGACTAAGGACGAGTTTCGCTCTTTCATTCTACGCTGACGGTGAAATTCGGGTGCACATTCTTTGCTAGACGGCCATGCTAGAACGTTCAGAGCTTCGTCGGGCAGATATCTTCTCTGGATCGCTGATTAGTTTGATTGGCGGGTTGACACTCATCGGGGCATCAAAGATGCCAATGGGGGGGACTTATGGCGGGGTTGACAATCCTTGGTATGCCTCGCCCGGTGCAATTCCGCTGCTCTTGGGGGCACTCTTCATTCTGTTAGGGCTTGCCGTTGTGGTTCATGGTTGGCGCCAAGGTGGAGGACGGCATTTGGGCGATGGCGTTCGTTGTTTCGTTCGCGATCATGATCGCCGGAGAAGGACTTTGAAGATCGGCGGGCTTTGGTTGGGACTTGTGGCCTATGTGTTGCTATTGGCTTGGAAACCCTTTGCAGCATCCAGTCTGGTCTTTGGGCGAGTGCTTTCAGCCCAAGGTCACTTTGGGTTCTTGACTGAAGCGAATGGGGCGAATTATTGGATTTCTAGTGCGATCTTTTTGACTCTGTTTGTTTGGGCTTTTCGACCGGGAGGTAGGGTCAAGATTCTGAGTTGGAGGTCGATGGCACTCGCTACGACCCTTTGGGGGGGGCCGTTGCTCCTAGGATACTTGTTCTCGGTTCATCTCCACGTGCCGCTTCCTTAGATTTGTCGAATGGTGATGGGTTTGTCTGGCAACGTGTCATAGGGATTTCTTGGAAATGGAGGCTTTCGTTCAGTTTGCTCATCAGTTCGTTGTTCTTGCGACGCCGTTCAATCTCTTGGTTCTTCTAGGATCTATTTTGCTTGGGATCATCTTCGGTGCGCTCCCTGGATTGACCGCGACGCTGGGGGTGGCGCTGCTAACGACGGTGACATACAGTATTAGTCTCTCAGTTGAAACTTCGATGATGGCACTCATGGGCGTTTATGTAGGGGCCATCTATGGAGGCTGTCACCCGGCGATTCTCCTAAATATTCCCGGGACAGCGGCGGGAGCAGCAACCGCTGTTGAAGGGTTTCCTTTGAGTCAACAGGGACGTGGTGGCGAGGCGATCGCGACTGCGACTGTGATGTCTTTCCTTGGAACGCTCTTTGGTGTGTTTGCGATGCTACTTTGTATTCCGTGGCTCAGTCGACTCGCTCTTCTGTTTCAATCGAGTGAGTATTTTCTCCTCGCATTGTTTGGGGTCTTGATTTGTGGATCTCTGACTGCTCCCGATGTTCCGGTCAAGGGCTGGATTGCGGGACTGTTTGGAATGCTGCTGGCTACGGTGGGAATGGATCCGACCCATGGATTTCAACGCTTCACTTTTGGGATTCCAGAACTAGTCGAAGGGATCAAGCCAATCCCAGTGATCCTTGGAGGCTTTGCCATCCCGCAGATTATCCGCTCATTGACGAGTAAGCAGGATCCGGCCAAGACAGGGAATCCGATTCAGAGTCTCTGGCCAAAAGTGCTTGTTCTAAAGCAGAATGTGAAGACTGCGATTCGTTCTGGTTTGATGGGAGTAGGGATCGGTTCGATTCCTGGCGTGGGAGAGGATATTGCGGCTTGGATGTCCTACGATACTGCGAAGCGTTATAGTAAGAATCCTGGTGAGTATGGGGAAGGTAGTATGGAGGGCGTTGTTGCGGCAGAGACAGCGAACAATGCCTGCATCGGAGGGGCATTGATTCCCTTGCTTACGCTTGGTATTCCTGGCTCTCCTCCGGCAATGATGTTGCTGGGGGCGATCATGCTTCATGGAGTGATTCCAGGGCCGCGATTACCTGAAGAGCATCCAGAATTCATTCCGAAGATGGCAGCGATTCTCACTTGGGCGTCGCTGTTTATGCTCGTATGTGGATTTGCGGTGAGCCGTATTTCTGTCTACGTGCTGCGGATTCCGGTATACCTATTGATGCCGTTTGTGGCACTCTTCACCGTTCTCGGTTCGTATGCGTTCGACTATAGTCTGTTCAATGTTTGGTTCATGTTGGGCTTTGGGCTACTGGCCTATTTAATGGAAGAGAATGGCTATCCCATTGCGCCCTTGGTTATCGGAATCATTTTGGGCCCCATGGCTGAGGACAATCTGCGACGGGCCTTGATTGATCATCAAGGGAGTTTGTTGCCGTTTCTAACCCGCCCAATATCCTTGGCTTTTGTGGTGCTAATCTGCTTTTCGTTGTTCTTCAGACGGCGTCGATCCTGATTCACCCGGGGCCACTAGAGTGGCTCGTTGGAAAGGCGCCAATGGGCTTGGCGGAGAACGGCGTAGGGAGTCCTCTTTTGTTGTTCATACCAGACGGTCAAAAAGGTATGATCGTTGAGTTCAACCGTCGAAGGATAGCCCAAATCTCCGGAAACGCCATCGTTTGAGATCGTCAGTGGCTCCGACCAGCTTTGGCCATGATCGCTACTGATCCTAGCCTGATTTCCGTAGGGCTTTCGGCGGTATCCGTAGCTCATTAGAAGGCGGCCGTCGTGGAGTCGAAGAAGATGTGAAGGAAGTCCCCAGGCCTTGATTGGATGTGGGGTTGTCCATGTTTGACCGCCATCACGGGATTCGCATTGGAGCGTCTCTCGCTCATTCTTTGGATTGTGATTTCGAATGTGAACGATGATTTGGTGATTGGCCGTCTCGACGGCGTGTAGCTCGTGGTATTCTGAGGCCTTGTCGCCAGGTCTGGTTGGAATCTCAGACAGCCACTGCCAGGTTTCTCCGTCGTCTATGGATGTCGCTACTCCGACCCGCCGGCGGCCAGTCCAGAGTTCTTTCCCGGCGTAGAGGAGTCGGCCGTCTGACAATTGAATGGGGCCATGGGGGCTATTGACGATGGACGCATACGGTTGAGACCAGGTAGCCCCGCCGTCAGTCGAACGAAGTATCCACTGTCCCAATTGTTTGTTTCGCTCCTCCCGATTGAGACGGGTGTGGACGGCCTTCCAGCGGGCGAGTTTGGCTGGGGCCCAGCTCGAGTCTTGGGCTTGTCGGTCAAGAATGGGCTCATAGGCAAGCGAGGAGAAGCTTGTTGCCAAGAGCGTTCCGTTGTTTGTTTCTACGATTCCGGAGTCTCGGTCATCGATCGGTCCGTCGTGAATAACTTGGGGCCAAGTCCAGTGAGTGCCATTGTCGTCAGAAGTCATGAGTTCGACGCGGCCGAAAGGACAGACGTGGGATTCTCTGCCGCCGGAATAGCTCAGCATCAACTGTCCGTTCTTTCGTTGTGCTAGCGTGGACCATCCGTGATAGCGATGTTCTAAGTGGCTAATCGTCTTGATCGGCTCACAGAGAATCGCCTTGGGGGTGTTGGCTGCGAAGCCACGGATGCCTGATACACTGAGAGCGATGGCTGTTCCCGCCATGAAGCGCCGACGGCTGACCTTTTGTGTGGGATTCATGGGTGGTATTAAACGTCGGTAAAGGCACCGAAACAAGGGTGGGTTTGATGAGGCCGGAATGCTTTTGGAAGGCTCCAGGCTTTCCTCGTAAGCAAGAGGGCCGCATGAGCCCGAGATTTAGGACCGTTTTCCTGGTCACGTCATGATGGATTCGATTAGTTTTTTTCGGTGCAACGTTGGTGTCAATGGGAACTCGAGCCGCTTCTCCGCTTGGTGATGGGTGTTTGTCTGGTTCTTGGAGCGAGTGGTATTGGTACGGCGGCGATTCTCAAGTTCTCTGGGAACAATCCGGCGGAGGCCGAGTTTCCGGCGATGATTCTACATACGGTCTTTTTTCACGGTGGAGTTGTTGGCTTGGTGGCGCTATTCTTGCGGGAACAATCGCTGAGTTGGGGCGAAGGCTTTGGTCTTCGGTTTGACCGCTTGAAGGTTCTTCTTTGGCCAGTTCTCTTGACGACGATCGGCTGTCTCGTCAGTGCTCAAGTATTAGGCCGTATTTCAGGTCTGCTGATCGAATCGATTACGGGTGAGGAGGCTCAGACGCAGGCTGCTGTGGAGTTGTTGCGGAATTCGACTTCTTGGATCCGTTTAGTCTACTTGGGGATTGTGACGGTGATTATGGCGCCGATTGCCGAGGAAATACTGTTTCGAGGGATCTTGTATTCTTCAATTCTTCAATTTCAGGGGCGGACGATTGCAATTGTTGCTAATTCTGTCCTTTTTGGCCTGATTCATTCCAATCTCCTGACGCTCGTGCCATTGATCGTTATGGCTGTCATGCTCACGCTTCTTTATGATCGAACGCGCAACTTGCTGGCTCCGATTGTCGCGCACTCGCTTTTCAATCTAGCCAATTTTGTGATGCTGATGTTGAGTGACGGGACGGAATAGATGAGACGTCTATGAACGAGAAAGAATTGATCCAAACCCTCATTGCGAAGCTGCCGAGGAACCAAAATACGATTTTGGGTCCCGGAGATGATTGTGCTGTTGTGTGCCCTCCGTCTGAAGGTGAGTCGCTGCTTCTAAAGACGGATGCGATCGTTGAGTCTGTTCATTTTTCTCGCGACGACCGGCCAGAATTGGTGGGGCGAAAAGCGCTTGCACGTTGTTTAAGTGATGTGGCGGCTATGGGCGGGGTTCCTGATAGCGCGTTGATTACAGTGGGCTTTCCGGAAGGTGGGGATGAAATCTATTTGGAAAAAGTGTACGATGGGGCCGCCGCGCTGGCTGAAGAGTTCGATGTGGCTATTGTGGGTGGTGAGATGACGCGTAGTCCAGGAGGGCTAATGCTTTCGGTCAGTTTGACAGGACGGGTTGCTCGGGATGGCGAGGTGAGGCGATCGGGAGCGAAGGTAGGCGATGCCGTGTTGGTATCGGGTTCTTTAGGAGGCTCGCGATCGGGGCATCATTTGGAATTTGTTCCCCGACTGAGAGAGGCGCGCTGGCTGGTGGAGAATTTTGAGATTCGTTCGATGATCGACGTTAGCGACGGGCTAGCGAGCGACCTGGGACATATCACTCGAGAAAGCAAAGTGGGAGCATTGATTGACGAGGCTTATCTTCCTATCAGTCGAGCTGCCAAACTTCGTTCACGTGAGAATGAAGGTGCTAAGACGCCCCTTTTGGCTGCGCTGACCGACGGGGAGGATTTTGAACTCTTGTTTACAATCTCACCGCGAAGTGCAGTGAAACTCAAGGATTCTTGGCGAAAGACTTTTCCTGAAGTGCCACTTTCGGTTATCGGGCGAATTGAAACCGAGCTGGGACTCAGGCTCAAACAAGCAACTGGGATACGCTCGCTTGGAGGCGTTGATGGCTTCGATCATTTCCAATAGTCCAGAGGAAACGGCCGCGATTGGAACGGAGTGGGGGGCAAATGCTGAGCCTGGCTGCTTAATTGGTTTGTCTGGCGATCTAGGTGCGGGGAAGACTCAGCTGGTGAAAGGATTGGCTCGGGGAATCGGGATTACGAGCCGTATCAGTTCTCCAACCTTTGGCTTGGTGAATGAAGCGGAGGGCGGTCGATTGCCATTTTGGCACATTGATCTTTATCGCTTGAATGATTGGGAGGAGATCGTTTCTGCGGGGATCGATGAATACCTTTTGTCCTCCAGCGGACTGGTCGTGGTAGAATGGATCGATCGCTGGTTAGACGATGATCTGGCGAAGGGGTATATCAAACAACGAGATGGGTTCGCCCGTATGGTGAGAATCAACATTCTTTCTGAGAGCCAACGTCGTATTAGCTATGAAGATTCTTGCGATTGATTCGTCCTCACGCGTGCGGTCGGTGGCTCTCTGCGAGCGCGGTACCGATGAGTGTGGTCCGGTGAGGGTGTTGGCAGAGCTTTCGTCGCCTTCAGAGCGGGGTGGGCGCTTCGCGTCATTGATCACGGACGTTCTTCAAAAGGCGGGACTAGAACGGAAGGCCGTTGATAAGATCGCGATTGGCGTCGGGCCGGGATCCGCTGCTGGGATACGGTCGACGCTTTCCTTTGCAATCGGCTGGCAGATCGCGAACGGCCTCACCACGTGTGGTGTTTCGAGTGCATGGGCCGTTGCTGCCGAGGCGCAAAGTGAGGGGATGACAGGCGGGGTCAGTGTGATTCTCAAGGGGCCGATTGGTCGATTCATTCATGCGTCCTTCTCGATTGAAGGAAGCGGGATAAGGGAAGCGAGTCCATTGAGGATGGCCTCCATTGGTGATGTTGAATCGCTGGCGCTTCTTTCCGATCGTCTCATCGGACCTGATGTCGACACGATCTTTCCGTCAATCAGAGATGGTCTTGGGCAAGGAGAGGCACGGCGAGAACGGGTGACAATCTTCCCGACCGCGAAAGCCGTGGGGAGTCTCGTGTTGAATCATACGGTGCCGGCGATATGTCCGCTCGAACCGCTTGTTCTCAGTAACCCGACATTTGTCAAAGCCCCTGCTCCGAGAGTAATCCCAGATGTCTCATAGGCGATGTCGATATCGTGAGTGCGATTGCTGAATACCGAGCTTGGGCCGAAATTGATTTGGAGGCCTTGGCGAACAATTTGCGGTGGATCAGGCACGGTGTGGGGGCGGGATGCGGTGTGATTACTGTAGTCAAGGCCGATGCCTATGGTCATGGCTTGCGGCAAATTGCTGGGTGTTTGATGCAGAACGGAACGGATGTCCTGGGCGTAGCGAATCTCGCTGAAGCTTCCAACGTAAGAGCTGCGGGCGAAGGGTGGCCGGTTTTGATGTTGGGTGCCTGTCAAAGTGAGCGAGAGTTTAAGACGCTCTGTCAGGCCAACGTTGCAGCGACGGTCTCGAGCAGAGAAGAAATCCTAGAATTGGCTCGAGTCGCGGGACGGTTTCGTCAGCGAGCTTTAGTACACTTGAAGATTGATACCGGAATGTCTCGCTTGGGAGTTGCCCCGGGGGGGGCTCTGAAGCTAGCGACCCTCATTGCGGAGCAGCCTTTCTTGTCGTTCGACGGTGTCTATACCCATTTGTCTTCTAGTGAAGAGGACGCCCTGTTCACGGGCGATCAGTTGAAACGGTTTTCGAGCTGCCTAGAGTTGTTCAAGTCGGCGGGATTGGTTATTCCGAAGATTCACGCATTGAATTCCGGGGGGATTGCCTATGAGACGACTAGGGTAGGGAATCATGTTCGGCCTGGCTTATTGGTCTACGGAATCACCCCGCCGGGAAAGCGGACTGAAACAGCCGACTGGCTCACACGGCTACGTCCTGTACTTGCCCTTAAGAGTCGCATTTCCCATATCAAGACGATCAGCTGTGGGAGCGCCGTGAGCTATGGCCAATCCGCGGTTTGTAGTCGATCCACGAGACTAGCAACCGTATGCATTGGTTATGGCGACGGAATCTTGCGTTCGGCGAGCCGTCGTATGGAGGTCTTAATTGCCGGTCAGAGATGCCCTGTCGTTGGTGTGATTACCATGGATCAGATGATGGTTGATGTTTCGCATCTTCCCATGCTTCAGCGGGGTGATGAGGTGGTAGTGATCGGAGCTCAGGGAGAGGATGAATTGCTTGCGGGCGACCTTGCAAGCGCCGCCGGGAGTATTGTGTGGGAAATCCTCACGTCGATCACTCAGAGGGTGCCTCGTATCTATCGTGGGATTTCGGTGGGTTAGGCGACGTGGAGCCTCAGGGGCTCACGTCTGGTTTTGGATCACGAGGGCAAGGCGACAGATTGAAAGAGCCAGCGACTCTGAAAGCACCTCTGTTGATGTACTTGGATCGGAACCGTATCGGGCGTAATACCACTTAGCGTCTCTGATCGTTGTGGATCCGGTTGCCAAGGCACGACTCCTCGTAGATCGGATTTGTTTCATTACGGTTTTTGCCAAACGTTCGTCTGTTGAGTAAGAGGGGATGTCACTGCTGTCAGTCTTCTCAAAGATTTCTCGATGGATTCGAGAATCCAGACCAGGGCCAGCGGGGATTCGGTATGGATCTTCGGAATCAGGCATAACGTTGCGTTTGTTCTAAGGGCAATCAAATTAAATGTGTTCTTCCTGTAAAGCATAAAACCGAGCGGCTCTTTCGTCGCCATGTTGAGGGAGTTTTTGCTTTGTGGGTAGGATCACTGGTTGACAAGGTCTTGAGAAGTAGAGAATTATGCCCTATGGGAATTCTTGATCAACAGATTGCTGTGGTTACTGGGGCCGGTCGTGGTCTTGGGAAGGCAATTGCTTTGCGCTACGCTGCTGAAGGTGCGGATGTTGTCTGTTTGTCTCGGAGTGTTGAAAACGCTGAGAGTGCTGCGGAAGCCGTTCGTGCTGAGGGGCGAAGGGCTTGGGCGATCGCTGCCGATGTTGCCAATACGGAATCGGTTGAAAGCGCCGTGAAGCAGATTCTGGCTGAGGCCGGGACTGTCGACGTCCTCGTCAACAATGCGGGCGTGACCCGAGACGGCTTATTAATGCGAATGAGCGAGGCGGATTGGGATCAAGTCCTCGATACTAATTTAAAGGGAGCGTTTCTTCTCACGAAGGCATTCACGCGTCCAATGATGAAGCGCCGTAAGGGGCGAATCATCAATATTAGCTCGGTCATTGGATTGATTGGTAATGCGGGACAAGTCAACTATGCGGCGAGCAAGTCTGGCCTGATTGGGATGACCAAGTCCGTCGCTCGCGAACTCGCGTCGCGGCAAATCACGGCCAATGTGATTGCCCCCGGATTTATTCGCTCGGATATGACGGCTCAATTGAGCGAGGAGCAGACCGCTGCGATTCTTGCAGGGATTCCGCTGGGGGAAATGGGAGAGCCAAGTGATATTGCGGAGGCGGCTCTCTTTCTCGCGGGCCCTGGTTCGCGGTATATTACCGGGCAAGTGTTGACCGTCGATGGTGGGATGGTGATGTGACTCGATCGTGCCAATAATGAGGCTTGGAGAGCGAGAATCCGGACTGGTCAGAGGGGGAGAATGACACGAATAACATTTTTTAATGAATAATCAGGCTTGACGGCCCTAACTAGCTTGATAATTACACACACGACAAAATCAAATTGAGAAACTCATGGCTGCTGAAAAATCAATCGAACAACGCGTAAAGGACATCATCGTGGAGCAACTCGGGGTCAACGCTGACCAAGTCACTCCAGAGTCCAAATTCATTGAAGATCTAGGGGCTGATTCCCTTGATACAGTGGAATTGGTGATGGCCCTTGAAGAAGAATTTGGTCAGGAAATTCCTGACGAGGAAGCTGAAAAGCTTCAGAGTGTCGCTGATGTGATCAAACACGTCGAAGAAACAAAGGGCGAATAATCGCTCCGCTCTAATACTCTTAGGGTAGGGTCGCGCTTCTTGGCGGGCACTGCCCTTTTTTTTAATTTATGGAGACAACGCTTGATAGTCGCCGAGTCGTCGTGACCGGCTTGGGAGTTGCGAGTTCCCTGGGAACCACAATCGATGGCTTCTGGAATCGTATTGTTGAGGGCGAATGCGGGATAGGAGATATCACGGCATTCGATGTGAGTCAGTACGCCTGTCGGATTGCGGCTCAGATCAACGATATTGATGTCAAACCGGCATTTCCCAACCCAAAAGAGGTACGGCGGACAGATCGCTACGCTCAGTTTGGCATTTTTGCTGGTTATCAAGCACTTGTTGATTCGGGAATTGAATTGGAGAAGACTGATCTTGATGAGTTTGGAGTCTTTGTTGGATCAGGGATTGGTGGACTTCAAACGATTGAAAAACAGCACGAGATTCTTCTCGAAAAAGGACCAGGACGAGTATCTCCCTTCTTGATTCCCATGCAGATCCTGAACATGGCTTCAGGGTTGCTCTCAATGTACCATGGTCTTCGGGGGCCAAATCTTGCTACCTGTTCGGCCTGTGCGACTTCAGGGCACTCGATTGGGGAAGCTTGGCGGACGATTAAGATGGGTGACGCGAAGGTTATGATGGCAGGAGGAGCCGAGGCAGCTATCACGCCCGTTGGTATTGGAGGGTTCTCGGCCATGAAAGCGATGAGTACTCGGAATGACGATCCGCAGCACTCCTCTCGTCCGTTTGATAGCGAGCGGGACGGATTTGTCATGGGGGAAGGGGCAGCAGTTGTCATCATTGAAGAGCTTGAGCATGCCAAGGCTCGAGGCGCGCGAATTTATTGCGAGCTTTCCGGCTATGGCAATACGGCGGATGCGCATCACATGACGGCTCCAGACCCTAATGGGGCCGGGGCAGGCCGTTGTATGAAAATGGCGCTTCGGTCCGGGCGTACGTCCCCTGAGACAGTTGGTTATGTGAATGCCCACGGAACCTCGACTCCCCAAGGGGATATCTGCGAAACAGTGGCTGTCAAGAGTGTCTTTGGAGAGCATGCGAGGAAGCTTGCCATGAGTTCGACAAAGGGGGCAACGGGTCACATGCTTGGGGCTGCAGGGTCGATAGAGATGGCCATCTGTGCCAAGGCCATTGAGACTGGTGTTCTTCCTCCGACGATTAATTATGAGCATCCAGATCCTGCTTGCGATCTGGATTATGTGCCGAATGAGTCACGAGAAACTCAGGTGGACGCAGTGATCAGTAACTCCTTCGGATTTGGCGGTCACAATGCGAGTCTCTTAGTCACTCGATTCAAGGGGTAATCTCCGAGGATCCTGCTTTTACTCAACGAACTTAATTGAAGTTTGGGCATCAACTCGTCTCGTAACGAGGCCTATGCGAGTGCTCTGTTGCCAACTGGCGAGCTTGAGCTCCGAAAGGCATTCTTCGAGATGGGATCCAGAGACCCCAAAGAGCAGTCCCCCTGAGGTTTGAGGATCGAAGACTGCCGGATAGAGGTTGTTTGATCGGAACGTTTCTCTGTTTGAGATGGCATCGGAAGCCTGTTCATTCTGTTGATAGAGGGAACTGGTGACGCCTTCGGCGGAGCATTCTAGGGCTCCAGGCAGGAGAGGAATGCTGGAGAGGGAAATCTCTGCGCCGACCTGAGAGGCGTCTAGCATTTCTTTGAGGTGACCGATAAGGCCAAACCCAGTGAGATCGGTGGCGCTCACAACGCGATGGTTTCTTAGTATTGGAATTGCCGAACTGTTGGAGCGTTTCATTTCGTTGACGGCGTTTTCGAGCCAATCGCTCAGTCCCATTCTTCTCATTTGCGCTGCAAGCAGGATTCCAGTGCCGATTGGTTTGGTGATCACCAGATGATCTCCAACCTTGAGTCCTTCTTTTCTAAAGAGAGTTGAGTGCTGAATTGTTCCGTTGACGGTCATCCCAAAAGCGAGGCGTTCTCCTTCGAGCGTATGCCCTCCCAGCAGTGTCGCTCCGTGACTCTGAAGAATCTTGAGGGCTCCCGTCATGGTTTGAAAAAGAGTTTCCTCCTGTTGGCGTGGATGACCGTACGGAACGGTTACCAGGATTTGAGCGCTGTGTGGACTCCCTCCCATAGCGATGATATCGCTAAGGCAGTGGGTAGTGGCGATTTGTGCAAAGAGCCACGGGTCATCGAGAAACGCCGGGAAGTAATCGACTGTTTGTATGAGGGGGCTTTCGCTGGGAAGCCGGAAAACGGCTGCATCGTCAGGCGATTCCAGGCCGATCGATATAGATACGTCGGACTCGATTTTTAGCCGACTTAGCACGCTGCTAAGCACATGAGAACCAACTTTGGATCCACAGCCAGTACAGCGGATCTTCTGATATGAGACCGAATCATCTGGTAAGGGGGGTATTTTCGGAGCGCGGGGTGAATTCGATGACATCTCCGGCAGCTGCTGATAGCGTTTCATGAATCGCCGATCGATTTGGTCCTTCCAACGCCAAACCCAGTTTCCTTTGAGCATTTGTTGTCCCTTGGATGCGATAGCGTATTGATCTCCCGTACTTATCAAACTGAGAAAACGTTTCTGTGGGGTATAGGCCTTAAGTGGTTGGCTATAAAGGGTTCGTCTTAGGTTCTCAGTTAACGGCGGTCCTTGCCGGACTGCGTAGACCCCTGATTTCGGTCTGGTGTGGTTGAGCATGCTCGCAACGTCGCCCGCGGCAAAAACGAAGGGGTGCGACGTTGATTGGAGAAAATCATTCACCAGAATGAATCCACGGTCGTCCACATCGAGACCAGCGTTTTTTGGCCATGATGGGGCTGAGGCATGGGTAAGCCAAAGTAAGTGGTCGTAGGAATGCTCCGCGCCGTCTTCACTTATCACCTTTTCTTTGCTCACTTCTACCACGCGAAAATTGGGGAGCACTGAAATGCCTCGGCTATTGAGAATCGACGCGTAGCTCTTTCGGACTCGACGGTTGTGGGAGGTCAAGATCTCAGGAGACGAAGTAACGAGTGTGAACGAGGGCTTGGAGTGAGGTGGACGGTTTTTTGTGATCGAATGGTTCAAGCGGTGTTGGAGACTTAGGGTCAGTTCGACACCTCCGGCACCGCCTCCGACGACGGTAATTTGTTGAGGGCAGCCGTTGTTTGATTTCAGATCAGCTTCAATTGACTGCCATCGGTCGAGAAAGGTATCGACGGGCTTGACCGGAAGGGCGAACGCTTTTGCTCCCGGCACATCAGCGATCGTAGGAGTGGATCCTGTGTCGATTGAGACGAGATCAAAAGCGACTTCTGGGTGCTGCTGGCATCGGATTTTTTTCCTTTCTAAATCGAGTCCTGTGACGGTGTCACAGTAGAACTGCACCTTGGCGAATTGGCAGAGATGTGCCAGGTTGATGTGGCTTTCCTGGAGGCTGTAGTGTCCAGCAAGGTAGCCTGGTAACATGCCGGAGTAGGGAGTTTCATACGTGGGGGAAATGAGCGTGAGCCGTACGCCTGGTATCGGTTTCATACCAAAGCCCCTCAAGACCGCGACGTGGGAATGCCCTCCACCGATCAACACGATATCCTTTTGGATGGGAACGACACTTTCCATTGCGACGAGACTGCCAGGGTTTTTCAGGCGGATTCAATCACTATTGTGCAAGGACTGGCGAAAATGGATTGCGATTCACGAGGGATGGAGATGAGAATGGACCCATGGGCAGTTTCAATAGCAATCTTCGGTCGATCCCGTCCGTGGAGCGTCTACTGAATGATCTCGGAATCCAGCCGCTTCCAAGGTTACTGGTGACGCAGATAGCTCGGGAGTTCGTTGCTGAGATTCGCAAGGAAGGGAGTGTTCCGGAATATTCTATCACGTTGAGACGCCTCAAGGAACGGGTGTGGAGACGTTCCTTGACTCGGCTTCAGTCTGTGATCAACGCAACGGGAATACCGCTTCATACCAACTTGGGGCGATCCCCTCTGTCATCGGCAGCTGTTGATGAGATTTCAGCGGTCGCGAGTGGCTATTGTAATTTGGAGTTTAAGATTGGAGAGGGTGCCCGGGGTAAGCGAGGCGAATATGTTGAGGAATGTCTTGGAGCCATGGTTGGTAGTCCGGCGGTCGCCATCGTCAATAACTGTGCTGCTGCCTTGTTCTTGATCTTGAGTCAAGTCGTTCGGGAAGGGCGGCCGGAGGTGATCATCTCCCGTGGTGAACTCGTTCAGATTGGTGGCGGGTTTCGAATCCCAGACATTCTTGCCTCAAGTGGTGCGGTGATGAAGGAGGTTGGCACGACGAACCGAACGACGATTGAAGACTATGAATCTGCCGTGAATGCACGGACGGGAGTCATCTTGGTCGTGCACCGAAGCAATTTCTACATGAAAGGTTTTGTTGAGGTGCCAGAACTCAAGGCACTGGTGGAATTAGGAAAGCGGCTGGAAGTGCCCTTGTGCTATGATCAGGGAAGCGGAGCCTTCATTGATCCTGGATATCTTCCGGGCGTTGAGAATGAGCGAACGGTCAAAGAATTGCTCTCTCAGGGGATAGATCTTGTTTGTTTTAGTGGCGACAAACTGCTTGGCGGACCCCAGGCTGGGATCGTCTGTGGGCGTCTTGATTTGATTCAACGGCTGAAGACTAATCCCATGTTTCGCGCCTTGAGATGTGACAAACTAATCTTGAGTGCGCTCCAAGCGGTGGCGGAAGCTTACCTCAACGGAAAGGGGGAGGGGAATGCGAGCATCGAAGCGAGCCTGCCCATTTATCAGTCCTTGTCCGCAACGGTTGAGAGCCTGAGGAAACGGGGGGAATCTCTTGTCGCTCGCGTGGATGCTCAAGCGCTACAACTCGAAGTCGTGGGAACGGAATCAGAGGTTGGGGGAGGGACACTTCCTCAAAGTCGCTTGCCCTCGGTTGCAATCACGGTGCGGTGTGATTCACTCTCAGTTCAGAAATTGGCCCGCCAAATGCGAGAGGGACGGCCTTCGATAATCGGGTATATAGCGTCCGGACTTTGTTATCTCGATCTTCGGACGGTAGGCCTGGAGCAAGATGCGGCGATATTAGAATCGTTGAGGGGGCTCGATTCCGAACTGTCGACGATGAGGGAAGCGAAATAGGCGATGGAACAGCATTTTATCTTAGCGACCACGGGGCATGTGGACCATGGAAAGAGCGCTCTCGTGCGGGCCTTGACTGATACGGATCCAGACCGGTTGCCTGAGGAGAAAGCCCGAGGTATTACGATTGAACTGGGTTTTGCTGAGTTTAGTCTGAATTCGAAGCATGATCCGGAAACTCAATTGCGGCTGGGAATTATTGATGTTCCAGGCCACGAGGACTTCGTCAAGAACATGGTTTCCGGAGTCGGTTGTGTCAATTTGGGGCTCATCATTGTTGCTGCGGACGATGGCTGGATGCCCCAAACGGAAGAGCATTTGCAGATCCTCAACTACATGGGGGTAGCGGAGGTGATTGTCGTACTTAACAAGATTGATCTTGCCCCGGGCGATGAGGACTTCTTGCAAGAGGTTATTCGAGATGAGCTTCAGGCATCCCCGTATGCAGATGCCTCAATCGTTGCGACGTCAACCCTAACGGGGCAAGGAATCAGCGAATTAAAAGAACGACTCGCTGAAGCGTTTTCCCAGATTCCATGTCCAGAGGATCGTGAGAAACCCCGCCTTTCCATTGATCGTACGTTTTCTGTCAAAGGGCATGGAACCGTTGTCACCGGGACACTCGTTGATGGCCGGCTTGAAACGGGACAGGCGCTAGTTGTCCAACCTTCTGGAAGCAGCTCACGAATTCGAGCGTTACAGAGCTTTGGACAAGATGTGACTGTCGCCTATCCTGGCTCGCGCGTCGCCGTCAACTTGGCGAATGTGGCCGTGCGCCGATCGGGGGCAGCGCCCCATGAGGGCGTCGGTCGTGGAGATGTGGTCACGGTTGATCATGTTGCCACGGCGTCTAAGGTAATAGATTGCCTGGTGGAAAAAAGCGGACGCTTGCTCGAAAAAAATGGGCCGGCCGCCAATCCTTTAAAGCACGGTGCTCGTATTCGATTGCATCATGGTAGTAGTAATACGCCGGGTCGGTTGTTCTTTATTGATCGGACGGAGCTGAATGCAGGGGAAACGACGGGTGCTCAGATCCGCTTGGAGCGAGATGTGATGGTGCTTGCCGGGGACCGGTTTGTCGTTCGAGATTGGTCTGAAATGTACACCCTGGCAGGCGGTATCGTGCTTGATGCGCTGGGAGATGCACGTCGTTTTCGACGGCCGGAGCAACGGAGCTTCTTTGAACAATGTCAATCTGGAGACGATCGAATCGAAGCGTTGATAAAGGCGACTCTTTCGCGAGATAAGGGTAGCGCCCAGGGGGGCTTGCTAGTTCACAGCTGCTATGGGAAGGAGCAAGTTGACGCTGCGGTGAAGCGGCTTGCGGTGGCTAGTCTGATTGTATTGAAAGATTCGTGGGTCTTTGATGCTTCATTTTGGAACGATCAAACAACAATAGCCATGAAGGTCATTGATGAGTTTCATTCAGAACGTCGTGAGCTATTGGGAATGAGTCAGACGCAGCTCCGCGCTCAACTTGATGAATTTTGGACGGGGAAAGAAGGATTTAGTGTCTTGGTCACGGCACTCGAGCAGCTTGGTTTTGAAAGTGCCGGTGCGCTCTTAAAACGTCGAGATCACCAGATATCGATGCCTCCAGACCTCGCCTTAGCGGTTGATCGGATTCGTGCCGGTCTTAGCACCAAACTCTTAGAGCCGCCAAATCGGAAGCAACTCGTACGAGATGCCAATGACGAGCGGGCGATCCGTTTTATGATTGATACCGGTGAAGTCGTTGAGGTGGCCGAGGACCTGGTGTTCTCGAAACCGGGTTTTGAGCAATTGACGGAGCTCGTGCGGCAGTTTCTATCGAAAGGATCTGGGGCAACGGTGAGTGAGCTGAGGCAGCATACCGGAGTGAGTCGACGCATTATCCTTCCGATCTTAGAGCATTTGGATACAGTTGGGGTGACCCAACGGGACGGTGATATGCGAAAGTTACGCGCAACGAGCGATTGAATCCTTCGTGTTTCTTGGAAGATCTTTGCTGAAAACAGGGTAACATTTGTCACGATGCGGGGTCATTAGTTACTAGGTGATGGAAATTCATACCAAATTTAGCGGTTTGATGGGGCGTCTTGTGTGTCTTGTGATTATTTCGCTAGGCGCCAAAACATCTGCTGCTGGCTTGAAAACGGGTGAACTATTTCCTTTCCTTGTGCTTCCTCGGGCGGCAGACGGGAAGCCGGATTCATTGCAGTCCTATAGAGGGACGAAAACGGTTCTCCATGTCTTTGCCTCCTGGTGAGCGGGGTGTCGAAAGCACGTGCCCGGGTGGCACGCTCTCACGAAGCATTACGAGGAACAGGGACAACTCAAAGTCGTTGGAGTGATTCAAGAGCAACACTCCGATCGAGCTCGGCTCTTCATGCAGTGGAAGGAAATGGGCTGGCCTCTGTTGGTTGATTCTCTGAATCTTCTTGGCGTTTCAGGTGCTCCGATCACTTTGTTTTTGGACGAAGCCGGTGTGATCAAGGCGATCAATCCTAAGCGGGGTGCGCTCTCTGAATTTCTCGGAGCCGACCCTGTGGGCGGGGCTGCACCCATCTGGTCTGGCGCGTCCCGCACAGCATTGCTTGCGCCGGTGATCAACGATGAATTGGCGACCGCGGATCAGCAATTTCTGTGGGGTGGGCTCGATGGGGTGACCAGGGCTATTTCAGGCTATCAGAAGGTCCTGCTCGAGAATCCTAATCATGCTGAGGCTCAGTTTCGACTTGGAGTGGCCTATCGACGGCGTTTCGATGGTGAGCGTCGGGAGGCTAATGACTTTAGCTTAGCTGTAACGCACTGGGGTAACGCTCTTGAACTCAATCCGAATCAATACATCTGGAGACGACGAATTCAGCAGTATGGGCCCCGATTATCGAAACCCTATTCCTTTTATGATTGGGTCCACACTGCCCGCTTAGATTTGCGAGAGCAGGGGGTGGAGCCCATTCGTTTGTCGGTTGAACCCGGAGGAGCTGAGTTCGCTCATCCGTCGGCTGGCTTTGAGGTAAGAGATGTTTCGGTTGAAAATCCAGATCCGCAAGGGCGCATTTTTCGCGATTCAGAGAACTTGATTCAAATCGACTCGGTCGCTGTGCCTTCACGTTTGAGAGCGGGGGAAGCAGTTCGGATTCACCTTCGCATGACTCCCGATGAGAAGAAAAAGGTCCATTGGAATAATGAGGTTGAAGATCTGAAGCTCTGGACGGAGGGAGTTGCGGATTGGCAAATTCAGAGCAGGTTTCACCGGTATTCAGTGCCTGAGCAAGCTGTGACTGTGGAGGCACGGACGGTGGAGTTTGAGCTGCAAGCGCCTGAGGGGACGCCTCCAGGCATTTTCACACTCCGCGGGTATGCTCT
Source organism: uncultured Verrucomicrobiota bacterium (assembly GCA_913061285.1). Classification (GTDB taxonomy): domain Bacteria; phylum Verrucomicrobiota; class Verrucomicrobiia; order Limisphaerales; family AAA164-E04; genus UBA2970. Next base: position 30,195 of record CAJXVR010000050.1, read on the forward strand.
CTACTACATCTGTGAAGATGTTGGGGGGCAATGTCTCTATCGGAGGCAGGATTTTGAAGTTCCGATTGACGTTGTGAACTGATGGATTGAGTTGGAGATGCGCCATAAACTGCCGGTTTTTGGAGTCTCACGAATGACACAGACAGCAAGATAAAGAAATCAATGAAGATTAGAATGATGAAGTGGCTCGCTGTTGCGTTGCTACTTGGAGGGAGAGGGTTGGCGGTTGAGGCCGCTGATAGTAGTGGTCCGGGAATTGCGATTGGAACAAAGGCCCCAGCCTTTTCGTTGTTCGATCAATCTGGTAAAGAGCGATCATTGGGTACGTTCCTTGGGCAACAAAAGAAAGTCGCTCTCGTCTTTTATCGCTCAGCAGATTGGTGACCATTCTGTCAAAAGCAGTTAGTTGAACTGCAATCAAACCTGGAGTCTTTGGAAAAGGCTGGAATTCAAGTGGTGGGTGTGAGTTACGATTCGACGAAGGTCCTGTCGCAGTTTGCTAAGAGGAGAAAGATCACCTTTCCTCTCTTGGCGGATGTCGGGAGTAAGATGATCGACGCCTACGGTTTGCGTAATGCCGCGCGGAAAGACGGTATTCCCCATCCTGGTACCTGTCTCTTATACACATCTCCGAGCCCACGG
>CAJXVR010000051.1 GCA_913061285.1 uncultured Verrucomicrobiota bacterium
TCGTCGGCAGCGTCAGATGTGTATAAGAGACAGTCACTGCCTCAGCCCAAGTATGACCTCATGGAATCCGTCTCATCTATCAATCACCTTACAGCGGATGATCCTCCCGTCATTCTAACCTATAGTCGAGAGTTTGATATTGAGGTGACAAGTCAAAGTATCGGGATTCACCATCCTGATTTCGGGATTATGCTAAAGCGTGCGATGGATGAATTGGGGATCGACTGCAAGGTGTATGCGAAAGGGAAATCTCTCGATGGACAAACGCTCGTTAGTCAGATTGAATTCTTGAAGGCTCAATTTGGTCTCTAGTTTGAGATAGGCTAGAGAACGGTTACTCTTTGTGCACTTGTCAGAGAATGAGGTGAACGATTTCTTAGAAGTTATGTTCATTAGTCCCTACGAAATGGCCTGTGGAATTGTGTGGTTCCCAAGGATGCTTGGGAAGATTCGGATGAGATCCCAGGGGGAGCTCCCGGAAGAATACCATCCCTACATGGGGAACGGTTTCGATGGGCGGTGTGCCCGGTTCTTAGGCGTAAGCTATGCCGATATTGTGGAATTGACTTTGGCTGGGAAGTCAGATGAAGAGGTCATATCGATTTGCTTCGATCGAGGGCATCAGCCAACGGAGGAAGAGAAATTAGTTTGGAACGATTTCATGATCAAGCGGGGGTGGCGAGATTCAGATGGTGGGGCTGCCAGCTTCCAAGCCTACAAAGAACGCTATAGCCACGGCGATCGCGCTGATATTCTAACCTATTTCGATTTCTTCGAGATCGATGAAGGCCGGCGAGAAAAGTGACTGGGCTCGGAGGCTATTCTCTTCGTGTCAGGTCGGATGCTGGTTTTGTTCTTAGGAGCCGGTACTGGGTTCGCGGATTCTATTCACGGAGATCGTGATAATTTTAGTGTCCTGTATTCCGTTTGTTTGCCATATTGTTCCAATGCTCCCTGTACGAAAAGATACCATTCGAGGTTTCACATTGATTGAGCTACTTGTAGTGATTGCCATCATTGCGATTCTAGCCGGTATGCTTCTACCAGCCTTGGGTAAGGCGAAAGAAAAGGCTAAGGGAATCAAGTGCATCAACAACAAACGGCAAATCGGCATTGCTATGTTGATGTATAAGGACGACAACGAAGAGGCATTGATCCCTCTGGCCGTCAATGATTCCGAGTTGAGTGACAAAGTGGTTGCGGATGATCGGGGTGGAGGAAATCGTTGGTGGCCAGATATTTTGAAAGATTACTCCGGAGACCGGAACGTGAATCAGTGTCCTTCGGTAAAGGTGAAGGACGGCCTTGGCATTGGATTAAATCACCATGAGCTGAGTCATTGGTTGCCGCAGCCTGGACAAGAAATCAAAGTGACGACGGTTCGGAACCCTACCGAAACAGTGCATTTGGCGGATGCGGCTGTGATTGGTAATCCAAGTGAAGAAGATGCGGATCTTTGGACAGCGACCACCGATCCCTCCAAACAGTGGGCAGTCTTTCGGATGGTTTTCTTTCGGACGCCCAACAATGGAGCCTATAATAGCCTACCCTCTCGGATTGTTAACCGGCATGGTGGACGGGCATCGATGCTCTTTGTTGATGGACATGCCTCCTCGGAGAAATCCAGTTCCGTTGGGTTTCAATATGAGCGCGGTCATCCTTTGGCGCTTTGGGATCGGGAGTAGGAATAGGATAGTCCCTAGTATTTCCGTCAGTTTGGCATTTGAAACGTCTCCAGCCCGTGGGCTTTGAAACGATCAAGCCACTTGGCTGTGATTGCTTCGCCGATGGTGGGAGTAGCTTTTTGATTGATCTCTTCGGCGCTTTGGCCCCAGTAGAAGCTGATCCAACCGTCGGCGTGTTCTGCTGAGCGATTGACAAAGGTCATCATTTCGTCGATGCCGCACTTGAGCGGGAACATCTCTTCGATGACCAAGGGTTTACCGAGCTCGTAAGCCTTAAGTGCCTTCACCGCTTTCTCAAGCTTACCTCGCTCGGGATAAAAATGGACGGCGGTAAAGTCCAGGTGCCGTCCAGCCCTTGGACCATGAAAGAGTGGTTTTCCTCCGCCGAAGACAAAGATCCAGGGAATGACGCCCACGGTAATCAAATGTTCTTGATCGTGTTTCTTGATGGCGGTGACCAATTGTTGGACCCAGGCCTCGGCGACCTCATCCCGTGAGCGTCCTTTGAGATCAAGCGAGATCCGTTGGGTGAAGAATTTGCCATCAAGTTCACCGCTGAGCCATTCTACCTTGGGTTTGTTTCCAGTGAGAATGGGTTCATTCATCAAGTCATAGCAGAAGACAGCTGAGCTTCCCGCACAAACCTTTGCCACCGATTCCCAGAAGATCGCCTGGGCTGCCCACCGCGACTGTTCGCTGAGTGAGTCATACCAAGGTGGGATGTTTTGCTTGTGGTAACAGGCTAGTCCCGTCACATCCAGATAGAGCCCAATCTTCTCTGCGAGCTGAACGAGTTTTGCAAGTTTGGCAAGAGCAATTGGATTGGCCTCCTTGGGTGTAATCATGAACTTGCCGTACTGGAGGTGGACCCGAATGCAATTCGCACCGAGTTTTTTGATCTCTAGGAAATCGGCGACGACCGTCTCCCATTCTGTTTCCCAATACTCATCCAAGAGGCGTCCCTGACGATCATGGTCGTAGTTCACACCCCAGATCTTGAACTCTTTCTTACTCTCATTGTAGACAAAGCGTTTTCCATCATTGCTGACGCGAATGAAATCGAGTGGGCCATTGTTTCCTGGGTTTTCAATTAGAGCGTCCTCCGCGAAGGTTAGGTTGAGTGCTAAGGTGACGAGAAGAGAGAGCGGGCCTAGAGAGTAGGCGTTGTTCATTCGGCGTGGATTAAAAAACTCATGGCACTTCTTTAGGGGCATCATCCCTTCAGAATATCAGGTGAGGAACCGAAAGACGCAAGGGGAAATAGGACGCCATGTTTCGATAGATATCTATCTGGATTCACCCTGCAAATAGGGTATAGGGACAGGCTCCTTTCTTTCCTTAGGCGCATCATTCCCTCAGAATATCAAGCGAGGAGCTTTAAGACGCAAGGGGAATCAGCTTCCTATTGCGTTGGGTAGTCATTTGAATTTGCTTCGCCGAAGAGCGATGGAGAGGCCTGGGGTGGTTGGAGCGTTTGTTGGTCGCAAGAAAAGTATCGAGTGACTGGTCATTTTGAATTTGTGCTCGTTCGCTCAGGATGTTTGCAGGTAGAAATCCAGCAGACAGGGTTGCCCTATCATTCAACCTGTTAACAATAATGAATCCAAATTGGCTGGGAGTCTTATCGTCGATACTGGCGATTGTTAGTTTTCCAATCGTCTATCGCATTGGCGTCAGGCTAAGGCTCAGGCTACGTTGCTTTCTCGTTGGATTCTCTTCTGCGCTCGCGGTACCAGGAGCTAGTTTTTCGATCTACTATGCTCATCTGTTTCGAGAGCCAAGCTGGTATTTTCAGTTTCGTAGTATTTCCGGTACGGAGCTGTTGATCGTATTGGTCGGCGTCGCTGGCGGATTGATTGCATCGATGTTGCCGCAGCGTCTCTGGGTCCTCCCTTTTTTTGTGGTTGTTCTGCTAGCCATCGTGCCGAGTATGAAGCCCTTCATTGGACCGATCCCTGAGGGTAGCTTGGTCGATGAATGGGATGGTGACATTTGCCTTCAAAGTACGCCTTCGACATGTGGTGCCGCATCGGTAGCGACTATTCTGAAGCACTTTGGGGGCGATGTAAGGGAATCTGAATTAGCTGCTGAAGCCCACTCCTATAGCGGAGGCACGGAGTCATGGTATCTTGCCCGATCGATCAGGGCACGGGGGTATGATGTGAAATTTGATATCAAAGAAGGCTTTGCCTTCGACATAGAGTTTCCATCACTTGTCGGAGTTCGACTAGGTTCCGTAGGGCATTTTATCCCGATCTTAGGAAGAGAAGGCCATAGGCTGCTCATTGGAGACCCACTGCGAGGGAGGGAATTCTTGTCGGAGGAAGAGCTACTGGGACGATATGATTTCACGGGCTTTTACATGTCAATCAGGAACGGGGGCGAGTAGATGACTTGGCCTAGCGGCAGAGTTTTTTATTCGTTCTGTTAATTCCCTAGTGCCAATGGTTTAAGCCCTTACGGGAGAAAATAGTGCTCATTGGGTGACCACGACAATCGAGGCCAATGCTGTGCGACAAACTCGATTCGGAGTTGTGTCTGCGATTTGGTTGGATCTTTTGTGAAATTACTACTAGTGGTTAGTGATCGGATTCTATGAGGGTTAGGCTATGAAACGATGTCAAGTATCGCGCACGTGGGGAGCGTCACTGCTTCTATTCATGGTTCAGTGCATGCCCCTTTGTGCCTGTATTTGGATTTCTGGAACGACTAAGGAAGGGAAGCGAATTAGTGTTGGAGGGCGGTCTCCCGCGTGGCGGCTCCGGCATTCCCTCGAGGTGGATTTGCCAGTGCGCGGTGAAAAGATGGAACAGAAATTACGCGGGGCAACGAGCCTTGCAGGCAGAAATGACTTGGCTGTAGCGTTGATATTTAAGGGAGAATACGTGGAGGCTATTGAGTTGCTGGAGCAACTGGAGAGCGAACACCCTGGAGACTACTATACGGCTGCGAATCTTGGTACGGCCCTCGAGTTGTCCGGTCGCAATAGGGAAGCGTTGAGCTGGATAGAAGAAGGAATACGCCGCAACTCAGACTCGCATGAGGGAACCGAATGGTTACACGTAAAAATCCTTGAGGCGAAGATTCAAGGGGCCGCGAATTCGGGCTATTTCAGGAATCATTCAGTGCTCGATCTCGACTACTCGCAGATCGATCGTGATGCGGTAAACTTAGTCATTGGAGACCAGGAGTATAGCATTCCGAGGGTGAAGCGCGCGTTAGGGTATCAGCTTGAGGAACGACTCCAATTCGTAAAGAATGAGGACATCGTTGTGGCAAGCTTGCTGCTTGACTATGCCGCAGTTACGGCGGCAACCCACAGTCTGGAATCGGCCAATGAACTTCTGGCTATGGCAGTGGACTTTGGGGCCTCAGAGGAACGCGTGCAGCCCTTGATCATAGATTATGAACGTCTAATCCGTCTCGCCCTCGTGCGGCAGTGGCTGAAATACGCTTGTATCGCTTTGGTCTTAATAGGTCTAATTCGTTACTCGGGTAAGCGGCGTTGGATCGTCCTCAGCCGGTCTTCCCTGCGTAGAACTTAGTCTGTCGTGCTGGCTCATCGCGTGATCACGTCATCTAAATTCATCACTCTGATTGTCGTGGTCTATGTGATATTGGGAATCGCATTGCTCTACTCAGGCATTGAGAGGGATTGCAGGGACAGGCTTCTTCTCTGCGGCCATTTGACTCGCTGACACCCGGGTTGAAAGCGCCAGAGAATAGTTAAGTGCTAGAAAGCACTTGCTATACGTGCGTTTTTACGTACGTTTAAGGAGTGAGGACGATAACGGCAACAACGGCGCGCTCCGACTTGTATAGTGTGATTGATTCGACCCTGGTCGAGCATGAACCAGTGCAGATCACCAGCAAGAGAGGGAATGCTGTCTTGGTGGCGGAGGATGATTGGAGAGCGATTCAGGAGACCTTGCATTTGTTGAGTGTGCCTGGGATGCGAGAATCAATTCGAGAAGGGATGCTCGAGGCAGTAGATACCTGCGGCTCAGAGATTGATTTGTGAGCTACCGGCTAGTTTACACACGGCAGGCCAGAAGGGACGCTAAAAGGCTCAAGGGGACAGTGCTTGCGAAGAAAGCCAAGGATTTGCTTCAGATTATTAGTAGCGATCCTTTCGCCGATCCTCCTCCTTTCGAGGCACTAGTGGGGGATTTAAGAGGTGCGTTTTCGCGCCGAATCAATATCCAGCATCGGCTCGTTTACCAGGTGTTAGACGATATTAACGTGGTGAAGGTTCTCCGTCTATGGACACACTATGAATGAGGTTCGATGAGAGGCGCTGTCGCGAACGGAAGCCAAGACATCTTACTCGAGATTCACTAAATGGGTAAGAGGCCATCCAAGGGTCCAAGGTGAGAGTGGTTCAGCGGACCTCGGTTTTGAATCAAGGAAATGATGGTCATCACCTGTTAGATATTTGGAGTTCTGAGTGGAAGTATGAAGGGCTTGAAGGTTTGATGATTTTGTTATGATTCCATCAGCAAAACTCATGACCATTGTTGTCGTGATCTATGGGATCGTAGGAATCGGACTGCTTTACTCTGGCATTGGGAGAATGCATGAGAAGGGATTGCCTCCCTTCAACGAGGGGCTATACACAGCCGTCTGGTCGGTTCCTTCCCCTCCGGTGGAACCGCTCGGTTTTATGGATAGAGGCCTTGTCAGGTTTGTGGTTTGGGGAGTGATGCTTCTTGTTGGGTTCGGGGCGCTTTGGCCGGCTCTTGTTGAACGATATGGCTCCCTAGGGTTTTTAGTTCTTTTCATGTGGAGTTCCTCGTTCTTTGTCTTTGGGATATGGGCTTGGATTTTTAGTCTTCTCAACTAGGTCAAAATTCGGTGAGTATAAAAACGAACTGAGCCGAGTGATGATTGGCGTGTGGGCTTAAGCATGACATCTGAAACCGGTGCCGGACTTGCTGGGGTGGAGCGAATGGTTCGGGAAGGTCTGTGGAAAGCAAAATGATGACATTGTTGAAAAGGCGTCTTCGGGATTCTGTGCTTTGGTTTGGCTTTGCGTTCATTGTCACCGTTCTTGGCGTCTTTCTGGCGATCGTTCAACCTGGCGGAAGTGGCTCGCTGGCATCTATCGAACTCCCCGACGGTTCTGCCTATCGTGTCGGCCAACGATGCAACTGGAGCGTGGAGCCTTATACGGTTTCATTTAACATGCGCTCGTCAAACGGGGAGTGGGGGTGGTGCTATATTGACCATCAAGCGAATCGTTGGCGGGATGTGACATTGTCTTATGACGCCACTGCGGATGTTGTCACCGTATTGGAACAAGGGAATTGGAAGGCGGCCTTGAACCGAAAACGGGGCACTTTTGCTATCGGTGATGGTCGTCCAAAGCGTGAGGTGAATGCTCCGCAGATCCCAATCTCTCAAGCTCAATTTGCCGCAAAGTAAATGGGTGCAACAATATGAGTGGAATCGATGTGACGGGTTGTTGCGTATAATCATTCCGCTCTCTAGGACGAAGATTACAAGATGGCGGTAAGGACAGCATCTCTCTCTGATGAGGAACAGATTCGGGAGCTTCATCTGGCAGCCTTTGGCGCAGAGGAACGGGATTTGGTTGCCAGCTTCGCAGTCGATTTATTGCGCGAAACAGCAACGCCGAAAATTCTACACCTGGTTGCGGAAAAGGATGGGTGCCTTGTTGGACACATCGCCTTTAGCCCGGTTAGAGCCAGGTCTGACGGGAATGTGATCGCCTATATTCTGGCGCCGCTTGCAGTCGCTCCTTCGTTTCAGAAAACAGGTGTTGGAAGCAGACTTGTTCGAGAGGGGCTGGACTGGCTGTCGGCCCAGAATATCAGAGTCGTTCTTGTCTACGGTGATCCTGACTTTTATGGTCGCTTCGGATTTGGAGTCGAGCTAGCGGAATCATTCGTGCCGCCGTTCAAGTTGAAATATCCCTCTGGTTGGCAGGCACTGAGCCTCACCGAGCAGAAGGCACACGTCTCTTCTGAATCCTTTGAATGCGTTGATAGTCTAAGCAAGGCAGAACTCTGGTGATGTTCTGTGTTCGAATATAACGGGTGTAATGACAAGAGAGAAAGTTACTGATCCTTCATCATGAGTGATTCCGATGGGACGACTCAAAGGAAGCATCGAATTGTCCCTTAATAATGTGAATGTTCGTTCTCATGTCATCCCTTGTTGACTCTCTAAGGTTCATAGATCTCGTTGGCCTCCGATAGTGTCGCTCTAAGGCTTTTGAGTTCGGTGATTTTCGGGCGATGAACTCGGGGGATATCTCGTAGTGTCATCCACATCGATAGAGGAAGCCCTGCGATTGATAAGAGCCATAACCATGCCGGTTTCCCGTCCCATTGGTAAGCGAAGGAGATACCCACGACGATGACATAAGGGAGACCAAGCCACAACCACGACCAGTTCAAGAAGCGGATGTGGGATTCGATCTGTCCGATCATTCCATCAACAATTTGCCGCAGGGATTGATCAAACTGAGGAAGTGAGTTTCGACGCCACCAATGCGTTCCAATGGCAAGGGCCACGACGAGATAGAGGCTTCCAGTAAGGTATTGGAAGGAGTCTTTGTTCTCGATCAAGGGTTCGGATATGGTCAAGAGTCCTGTGGCTCCAAAGATGCTGGCCAAGGTGAGCTCACAAAAACTAAAGCGTCTTCGTAGACTTTCGCTCTTCGCGATCACTTCTGCTTCAAATGCGGTCGCGTCGAAGGCGTAGAGAGTCTTCGCGTTTTGCTTGTCCCAGATGAGTTGGATATCTCTATAGTCCATGCGTCGTCGTTTCCTTGAAGTTTTGTGTGAGTCCTTGTTTCAGTCGAGTAAGTCGGGCGCCGACAGCGCTCTCTTTCAGGCCAAGTATGTCGCCAATCTCGGAGTAAGAATGGCCCTCAAGCTGCAAGAGCAAGAGGGATCGATCGACCCCTCGTAGTTGACTTATCTGCTCGTACAGCCAAGCGATGCGTGGGTCCTCTGAGTCTGGTCCTGGCGAGAGAAAGCGATGGGCTGTTGGATCTTCTTCCGCTGATTCGCGGCGGCGCCCTTCTCGGCGTGACCACTTGGAAGCAACGAAGAAGGCGACTCGGTAAATCCACGTTGTTTCGGCGCAGAAACCCTTGTACGTGGGAATCGATTGCCAGAGTTGAATAGCGATCTCTTGGAAAAGATCTTCACTATCCTGATGATTCCGCGTGTAAGCCCTAACGACCTTGAATATTAGGCCCCGGTGTTGATCGAGCCATTCACTCAAGATGCGTCTTTGGGAGCTGGGTTTCATTCGTCACAGTCATTAGTACCGCCGGAGATCAGAATCCTTACATTAATTCTTGGTCCTTTTTAAGTGGCAATTCGGCTGCTTCGTTGGCTCTAGTGTTCTTGCCGAATAGAATGCTCTGTTGTGTTTTTTCCCGAAGGAGCCAAACTTTGTCATTGCGGCGCTAGGTTTCAGCTCTGGGAGATGAGAGAACGCGCGTCGTAGAAACCGTCAGCTAGTTTAAAAAAATGATAAAATTCGTGATGTGTCTCACTCGGCACCCAAATCTTACTCGGGAGGAATTTCAAGATTATTGGGAGAACAAGCACGGTCCTTTCTTTATACAGAACGCCACGACAATGAGAGCGAAGAAATATGTGCAATCCCTGACTCTTGATACGCCCTTGAATGCGGGGCTGAGAGAGTCCCGAGGGATGTTGCCTGAGTTCGACGGGGTGGCTGAGGTTTGGTTTGATTCGGAGATGGATCTGATGGAGGCGATGAGTTCTCCGGCGGGACAAGAACTGAGCGCAGCGCTACTGAAGGATGAAAGTAACTTCATCGATCATGCAAAATCATCCGCGTTTCTCGTGAGAGAAAAGGAACTCTAGACATGCTGATTGGGGAGCGAGTAAATGACGGGGGCGGTCTGACGCCTCTTGACTTGAGGTGGTTCCGTTTGATCTCGCTGTGCGTCCTACCTGGTGTGATTGGTTTTGGCTACGTCTGGACCGCTGATGGCGGTGGTGATGTTCTTACCTGTGTGCCGCTGCAGCTTGGAGGATATCTGTCGCCGTACTTTTCGTGGAATGATACATCGATTCGACGTGTTCTCATCCCCCTCTACCTGGTGCTATTGGCCGTGCCGATTTATTTGTATGTCTGGATCCCGAAACGTGTCTGGCTGAAGTTGATCAGCGTTCTCTGGTTCCTTCACACGGTTGCTGTGCTGGGAATCATTCTCGAAGACGACTAGGCCAGGCCTATCGAGTGATTCGCTTCGGCGGGCAAATGCCTGTGATCGTCAGGTTGTTGGAAAGAAATATGGAGACTTGTGTTTCACTCTTGATGGATTATGTTCTCGAATATGATGGGTGATATTAGAAAACTGACCCACGCGAAGCCCTTCGTTCCTTTCAATATCCACCTAGCTGATGGTGGGCGCCTTCGAGTTCCGACTGTCGACCATATTGCCGTCGCTCCTACCGGTGGACGGGTCGTGGTTTTCGGAGATGATGACAGTTATGATGTCTTGCCGTCGCTCTTGATTAGCCGGGTTGCAGTGGATCAAGGATCGTCGTCTTCCACTTAAATCATACGAGCCAGATTGAATGAGAGTTCGCTAAGTTTCTCTTATCCAATGATATCGTGCAGCACGTTTCCGTGGACGTCTGTGAGACGGACGTCGCGGCCAGCATAGCGATAGGTGAGTAGTTCGTGATCGAGGCCTAGTTGGTGGAGAACTGTGGCCCAGAGATCGTAGATAGTGGTGGGTTTGTCGACGACATGGTAGCCGTATTCATCGGTTGCCCCGCGAACGGTGCCGCCCTTGATCCCCCCGCCAGCCATCCAAAGACTGAATCCAAAGGGATTGTGGTCACGGCCGTTGGATCCTTGTGAGAAGGGGGTGCGACCGAATTCTCCGGTGAAGACAATCAGTGTCTGATCGAGGAGTCCTCTAGATTTGAGATCTTTGATGAGTCCAGCGATGGGTTGGTCGACTTGATAGGCCATATTGCGATGGCCTTTTTCTAGGTCTCCGTGTTGATCCCATGGATTGGCGGCTCCACCGGCGCCAATACCCTTGGTAAGGCAGGAAAGCTCGATAAAGCGAACGCCTTTCTCGACAAGTCTACGAGCGAGAAGGGCTTGCCTACCGTAGGCGACTTTCTCTGCGTCGCTGTCATCGAGTCCGTAGAGTTTACGTGTGCTCTCGCTTTCGTCACTGATGTCACAGATCTCTGGAATTGATGACTGCATGCGATAGGCGGTTTCGTAGTTCTGGATAGCGGCTTCAATGTCGTCGTGTCCTTTGACTGTGGTCTTGAAGGCGCGATCGATCCGGTTAACGAAGTCGAGGCGTGATCGCTGAAGGTTCATCGCTTGGCTTGGCTTGATGTTGGTGACGGCTTCGGCTCCGTCCGCCTGTAGAATGGAGGCTTGGTGTTGGGCTGGGAGAAAGCCACTGCTATAGAGCCCGACGCCACCGTGCGGTGGTACGGCATTGCCGCTCTCGAGGGTGACGTAGCTGGGAAGATTCTGATTGGCGGATCCGAGACCGTAGCTAATCCAGGCGCCAGCACTTGGGTGACCTAGAAACGGAAATCCTGTATGCATGGCGAAGTTGCCTTGGGCATGCTCATTCACAGGAGTCGTCATCGAGTTGATCACTGCGATCTCGTCGGCACAGGATCCCAGATGAGGAAAGATGCTGCTCATGGGAATGCCCCCTTGGCCATGCTGTTTGAATTCGAAGGGACAAGGGAAGATCTTCCCGTTGTTGTTGAATTGGGTGCGTTCCACCTTCATGGGCATGGGTTTCCCTGCCTCACTTTGCAGCCGTGGCTTGTGGTCGAATGAATCCAAGTGGGAGATACCACCGGACATGTAACAAAGAATGACGCTCTTGGCCTGCGTTGGCCGTTTCAAGGCGTGATGACTTGGCGCTTGGGCGAGCAAGGGGCTTGTCTTGCTCTCATTCAACAAGCTGGCCAAAGCCAGCATGCCGAATCCACTGGAGCATTGCTCAAGCATCCGGCGGCGGGTGATAGTTTGTTGATTAGCGGACATAGATAAACTCCTTCATGTTGAAGATCGCGAGTGCGAGGTCAGACCAGACTTCGTCTCTTCCGGACTCAGGGGCAACGTCTTCTAGGCTCTCAAGCGCCTTTGCGTGCATGCTGCGTTCACTCTGCCATCTCGCCCACTGAGTGCGTTCGGCTTCGGTGAGAGCGGCGATGAGTCTTTTTTCAGAAATGAAGTTCGCGTTCTTTGCTGCGATGGCTTCGATCTCTTCAAGCGTGAGCGCGCGGTCGTAGAGTCGGGCTTCAAGAATTTTTCCGCGTAATAGCCGGCCGCTAACGGCATCGGCGTGGCGGAGTCCGAAGAGCACTTCGGCTTGATTGGCCTGAAAGGTGATCGGAGGCGATGCTTGGTACGATTTACCGTAGGCTTGCCCATTGCGATAGCCGGTGATGGTTCCGTCGCTTCCATAGACAAGGGCGAAATGGATCGGCTGCTTGTGAGCGCTCTCTTCCGGTGGAGCGGCGAAATCTTGAGTGCGCCGGAAACCATCGCTTCCGGCTATCCATTGGGATGGGTTTCTTTCGCCATAGACAATGGCGTCGAACACGGCCCCATTTCTAGTCTGGACCGACATGACGCCCCCGCCCCTTTGATTCAAGGTATCGAGTTGGACCCAAGTCTCTAAGGTTTTTGTGCTTAAGTCCTGGCTCAGTGGCGCACTGCGCGCGAAGGCCCCATTGCCATTCACGATGAGGGCCCCGTCCTCGAATCGAGCCTCTCCCTCTAAGGAGGTGTGGAGGCTGCCGACAGTGTCTTGGCCGTCACTGTCAAAAAGCCACTCTGCGATGGGTTTGAGAAAGACCGAGCTTTGTTCCGTTGCCGGCGTGCTTATTGCCTGAATCCGTTGGCGGGCTTCATTCCGGAGTTGATCAAGACGCTGGGTGACGTCTTCCAATGCCTGTCGCTTTTGATTGAGCTCTTTGGATAAGGACTCGTAGGCCGCTGCTTGGCTCTCAATGAAGGTCAGCGTCTGTTCAGTTTCCTGAGGGGATGGGGTGCGGGCAAATGATTTCATCCAAACTGAGTCAACGAGTTCACTCAGAGAAGTCTTCTTGGCTTGTTCCGTCAACTCGCCGCCCCAGTGTCGGGCTGTGCCAACCACGAACTCACTGTTCATCATGGTGAGTGATTGACTTGGAACGGTGGTGGCGTTGCGACGTCCCTGTGCCGAGAAGGGAATGGGTGCGTCGAATGTATTAAGAAAGGGATCGAGACGATTGCGAATCACGTTGACGTAGACGGAGCGTTTGGGCTGGGTGCCGCGAACGGGTTGCCCAAAGGAGCTGCGATCGAGTTTTCCTGAAACCTGCAGGAGTGAATCGCGAATGGCCTCGGCTTCGAGGCGTCGAACATTGAAGTGACTGAGTAGCGCGTTCGCTGGATCGGTCTCCTGGGCCTCTGCCGAGGGCTCACTGGCGAGCTGCCAGGTTCGAGTGGTGACCAGGTAGCGAATCATGCGCTTGATGGACCAGTCCGCTCGATCTGAAAAGTGAGCGGCCAAGTGGTCGATAAGCTCAGGGTGACTGGGTTTGGCTCCGAGTCTACCGAAGTTGTCTGGTGTGCTTACGAGACCGTTGCCAAAGAGATGATGCCAAAGACGATTGACGATGACGCGGCGGGTGAGGGGATTGTCGGGCCGCAAGAGATCTTCGGCGAGTTGGCGTCGGCCACTTAGCTTGGAGTCATAAGGCGAGTCATCAAGAAACTCCAAGAATCGTCGGGGCACTTCTGAGAGAGGCCGTTTGTGGTTGCCACGATCGAAGAGCGATTGGTTCTTCGCCGTCCATTCCCCGACGGTTGGGATACGTGTGGGAACAACGATCTCGTTTTCCAGTTGCCGATACTTGGTGAGCAGCGGACCCGCGCTTGGGAGAGTGTTTCGGTCGTTCGGAAGGAGACCCAGGCGTCGACACTCCTCAAGGAGCTCCGCTTGATCATCAGAGATGGTTCCGGACTTCCATGCCATCACAGAAGCTTCGATCGCGGTGAGATAGGCATTCACAAGTTGCTGTCGGTCGATATTGGTTTTGTCTCCGAGAGCGTTGAAGATGGGGCTGAGGTAGCGACGAGGTTGGTTCGGGGGCGTGGGGGAGCCTTTCTTTACCAAAATTGCTTCGCGGATGCCGAACCAGGACCGCTCCTCATTCCTAACGAGCAATGGTGCATCCGCTGCCGTGGTTACTTCGAGATGAATGTCGTCTCCCCGCCAGTAATCGACGTTGTATCGTTGCCAATGCCATTGAGAAGCCTTGCCGTCTCGCATCTCGCGGACGGGATAAACCGTGCCGTTACGAGGATAGTTGAAAACGACGTAGCGGGACATCGCCCTCTGGGCGCCCTTGAGGCGTATCCAAATTTCGTAGTCATCATCCAAGTTGAAATCGGGCGAGGTAAACAAGCCGGCGTGCTTGGATGATTGAAGGTGACTGAAGGTGCCTCTCGGATGAATGCCTGTGAGCGCTGCGTCCCCGTCTCCGGCTAGACTGAAGTCGCCCGCTTTGGCCGGTGACGCTGGGAGTCCCGTGCCTTCTCGATACCATTGGGTGTGATCTTGGGTGTTTCCTAGATGCCAACGTTTGCCATAGGCGCGATTGAGGTGGGCCTGCCAGGCGTTATCATCCTTGTCCCAATCCGCTTTAAGTTTCTTCCACGTGTCGGAGTTCGCTTCTGCTTGATCGTAGGCATAGACGAGGTTGAGCAAGGCGGTCGCTTCTTTCGCTTCTGCTGATGGGCCGTCCTTCGCTTCGAGGCGCTGTTTGAGAGCAGGAAGAGCGTTGATCCAATCGTTGGCGATCGCTTCTCGTATAGTTGGCTTCAGTGTGGTGATGGCCGCTCGGTTCTTATTCTGTTTCTCAGGAAGATCGATGGCTTTTCTGCTAGGACGGGTTGAGCCCATAATACCGAAAAAGGCGTAGTAGTCCGCTTGGCTAATGGCATCGAATTTGTGGTTGTGACAGCGAGCACAGGAAACGGTGAGGCCAAGAAAGGATTTCGAGAAGACATTGATTTGGTCATCGGTAAAACGGACTTTTTCGTCGAGGGCATCGGTGGGGGCAAAGCCGTGGAAAACCATGCGCCAATGGGCTGTTCCGATTAACGACTCGTTGATACCGAGTTCTTGGTTGAGGCGCGGTGATTCGAGTTGATCGCCAGCAACATGTTCACGGACGAGCTGGTCGTAGGGCACATCATCATTGAGTGCCCGAATCAGATAATCGCGATAGAGGTGAGCATTGCCGATCTGAGGATCGCCTTCTGAACCGTGAGTTTCCGCATAACGGATCCAATCCATCCAGTGTCGAGCCCATCGTTCTCCAAAATGTGGGCTCGCTAAGAGTTCGTCTACCTGGGATGCCACGGCCAGTGAGGGGTGGTTGCGGTAGCGTCGCAAGAAACTCTCGACTTGATCCGGGCTTGGGGCGAGTCCAATAAGAGCGAAGTAGAGGCGCCGTACAAGAACATTGGGTTCGGCGGCTTCCACGGCGTCGAGTCCGACCTCGTTGCGTGCTTGTTCGAGGAACTGGTCGACCGGGTGCTGTGACCACGAGCTTGACGGGGGGAGTGGGGTGGTGATCGGTTGAAAACTCCACCAGCTCTTCCGTCGTTCGAGGACCGCCGTCCAATCTTGGTCAGCAGCGAGCTCTGCTTGCGAAGGGGCTTCGTCTCGGGGGTCAGGTGCTCCCATGGATACCCATTGGACAAAGTCGGCGATGATGGTCTCATCCAGCTTGGCTCCAGATTTTGGCATGGCTAAATCTTCCTCTTGGTGTCGGATCGCTTGGATAAGGAGGCTTTCGTTGGGTTTACCCGGAATAATGATTGGGCCGCTATCCCCGCCGGCTTGCCATGCGTTTCGATGATCGAGATTGAGCCCTCCCTTTTGTTTGCCAGCCGTACTATGACATTCGTAGCAATCTTGGGCGAGGATAGGTCGAATTCGAGATTCGAAGAATTCTATTTGGTCCGGGGTTAGAGAGGCCGCGCTTGCGAGGGAGCAAATGATAACGAAACAGGCGAATCCGGTAATGCGGAAACATGCACCGAGGAGCTGGATCCCTGACCTGATTGAGAGACGATTCATGTGTAGGGGCGAATAAAGGATATCGTTGGGTAACGGATGAGACTGTAGTGTTCGGGCGCACTCTCTCATAGGAAAAAGTGGGCGTTCGCACTGGGAGTAGATATGAGGGAGAGGCAGCCAAGAGCGCTGCCTCTCGGTGTCAACGAGGGTGATTTGTTGCTATGGTTTTAGCGAAGCGAGGTAGCTCACGAGATCTGCGGCCTCTTGAGCGGTGAGCGTGGCGAGAAGTCCCTCTGGCATCGCCGAGAGAGTCGAGAAAAAGCTGTCGAATACTTTCTCTTTTGAGATCGTGTACTCGTTCAACGTGGTGTCGATCAGGACGAGTTCCTCGTCGCCTTGTTCTCGAATGATACCGGTGAATTCTGTGTCGTCGTTGAGGGTGATGGAGACGGAACGATACTCCGGGGCCACCGTTTTTGATGGGTTGAGAATGTGGTCTAGCAGAGCCTCTGAGTTGTAGCGGGCCGCAGACTCCTCCAGATTGGGGCCAAAGGCTCGGCCTTGGCCGTTGAGCTGGTGACAAGTGTAACATTGAGTGGCTCCAAAGAATAGTGCTTGGCCGCGAGAGGGATCGCCATTCAAGGACAGAATGTCGGCCGGGTCGATGTCGCTACCGAGTGTTTTCCGTCGCTGGCTCGCGGGGAGCCAATGTTGAAATAGTTCTCGTACAAAGACATTGTCCTGCATCTTGGCGAGCTGGGCGGTTCGGGTTCTCAGAACCGAATCGTTTCCCGCCTGAAGGCCCTGGTGCATTAGTGCCAGGCTACTCCGTGAGTCTTTGAGGAGTTGTTCGAGGTTCTTTTTAGTGGGGGATGCAGCGGCTCGCTTGGCAGCAGCGATCAGGTCGGTATTTGTTGGTGCGGTGTCTTGGGCGGAAAGCGATGTGAGCCATTCCATCACGACGGATAGGCCTTTCTCGTCCACCAAACGGGAGCCGATTTGTGGCATGTGCCCGAGCCCTTCTGTGCTGATACGATAAATTAAGGCTGAACGGTAGGGATCTCCGGAGGCCAGAATTTTTGCGTGAGCCAGATCGAAATTGCCACGAGATGGATCTTCGTCGAGCGCTCTCGCTTCTGAGAGTTTCTTGTCGATATTGAATTGTGCAGCGATACCGCCGCCAGCGCCAAAAGAATGGCAGCTTCCACAATTAACGTGAAGCCAGCTCCGAGCTCGCAATTCGATGGGGTGATTCTCGTCGTAGGGATTGACGAGGTGAGCGGAGGGGCCCCTCTGATTCCGCCCTCGACGTCGATTGCTCGCTTCGTCGATCACGCCGAGACGAACAAATTGTTCCATGGCGCTTTGATCGCCGCTTCCCAATTGAAGGCGGTTTAGGGTGAGAGGCTCGCCTGACCAGACGTTGTGACAGCGTTGGCATTCACTTCGTGAATGAAAGCGCCACTCAATGTCGCGCTCGCCGCCTGGTGCATTTGAGTCGGCAACGGTGAATCGATCCGAGCTCCCCTCTTTACTGACTAATTCTGCGTCGGTGCTTTCAGCATTCCAGCGGTAAGTATAAGGGTTCCATGCTTGCCCGTTCCAATGCAGGAGCTGGGTTTCGATAGGACGTTCTGTGGCGGGTACGCTAAGGTCGGTTTGGAGCGACAGGGTGCGAGCGACCACAGTATTGGTCGGGAAGAACCAGTTTCCCCCAGCGATATCGTGGACGCCACCTTGTTGGGCAATGGAGCCATCGCCTGGAATGCCAAGAAGCCATTCTGCCTTGGCGTAGTCATTCCACATGGGAGCAGCAGGCTCGTAGGAAATCGTGCCTGGCGCCGGGGTAAGATTGCTTGTTGAGGCAAAAAGCCCGGTCTTGCTGAGTTGGGTTGGGAAGTTCGTGTCAGTGTCTTGGGTCGGATTGGGAACGAATCGATAGATCCCGCTGTTGTGATCAAGGATCAACAGTTCACCGGTGGGGTCCAGTGCGAAGGAGACTGGTTTGAGTGAGGTGTCACAGAGTTCTCGGAGGGAACGAAGCTGCTCTCCCTGTTTGCGAAGGGCCCAGAAACGACCGGTTTCCCAGTCGCCGTAGATATAGGCTCCGTGGAGATCCTTGAGACGATCTCCATAGTAAACTTGGCCTCCGGTGATGCTGGCGGCCTCGTTGTGTGAGTGCGCGGAAATAGCAGCGATAATAGGTCCTGGTCCCCGTAGACTATTCTCGACCACGCTTTGGTTGGGCCCCTCGGTTGCAGACCAGCCATAGTTGCCTCCGCGTTGAATGAGGTAAATCATCTCCCATTGTTCCCATCCGACATCGCCTGCCCAGAGCTCTCCGGTGCGTTGATCAAAGGCCATGCGAAAAGGATTGCGGAATCCGAAGGCCCAAACTTCAGGACTGGCTGTTGGGTGAGTGACAAAGGGGTTGTCACTGGGAATCCCATAAGGGAGATCTTCCGTGCTTCTGTCGATGTCGATTCGTTGGATCGATCCCATGATGTCGCTGATATCTTGTCCGGTATGAAAGCGGCCATCTGGGGGGTCGGGTGCCGCTCCGTCTCCAGTGGAAAAATAAAGGTAACCATCGGGGCCGAAAGCAAGTGTGCACCCATTGTGTCCCCCCGAAGGCCAGCGCAGGAGCACTTGCTTGCTCTCGGCGATGAGTTCGTAGGGAGCTTCAGGGGTTACTTCGAAACGGGCAATATGAGCGCCTAGATCTTTGGCTCCACCTTCGTTGTAATTGATGTAGATGTAATGGTTTTGTTGGAAGTCAGGGTGAAAGGTGAAGCCCAGAACACTCCCCATCGGTTCGTGATGGTCCTTCATCTCAGCGACGAGATGTTGAGTCGCGGGTGAGACGGACGTATCGACATGCCAGATCTGGGCGCGTTCCGTAGCTATGAAGAGGTCCTGACTGTCTGGAGCGAACATGAACTCGACGGGGCGTTGAATATCGAGTTCGGCGTAGAGTCGTTCGACTGTGTAGGGAGAAGGCGGCTCGGGGGAGCCCTGGACCGCGTTCGATGTCCAAGGGATGCGAGCGGCGCAGAGGACCGTACAGCTAGCCAACCAAATCGTGATAAACCACTTCATAATACTCTGTTGGTGATGGGGAGTATTTGAAAGGTTTGCGGGTGATTGGGCAAGCTTGGAGGTTGGGCGGATGAAAAAGGGATCGCTTCCAAATTTTCTACCTGCGCTTCACAATCGAACGGCCGTCTGGATCGAACAGTTGGATCGAATACTGGGCGGGAAGGTGTGGCACAATTACTGGGATGCCCGGCTGACGTTCGAACGATCTTACCCTGCCCGACTCGGTTATGGGCATCAGAATGCGGTGAGGCATGGGTGGGTTGCGGTGGCGAATCTGTATCCTTGGTGTTGGGCAGGTTGCTTTGAACGAATGGCGACGACCGCGCAGGTGAAGACGATTTATAGGTTCAAGGTGGATCTGGCGCGAGTGTTGGATGATTGCGATGTCGCGGTTGATTGGTAGGGCGAGTGGGGAGAGCGACAGCTTCGCTCTCGACTCCAATTTACGCTGGCTCGAACCCGGTCATCGTCCCGGTGGACGTAGCAAACCGTTCGTGTTCAAGGCCCATGCTTTGAAGCAGACTCACGAAGAGATTCGGGAGCGGATAGTTGTTTTCGCTATCGAAGGCAAGGTGTTGTCCATGACGAAATCTGCCGCCGGCAACGAGAATCGGCATATTGTCGGTGGTGTGCTTGTTGGCGTCTCCAAAGTTGCTGCCGTAAATGACGGTGGTGTTGTCAAAGAGTGTTGATTCGTTTTCTTGAGTTGCCTTGAGATCGGTGAACAGTTCGCCAAGTAGTCGCATGTGAGAGCGATCGATCGCGTCAAGTTGTGCGAGTTTCTTTTCGTTCTTCCCGTGATGGGAAAGGTTGTGGTAGCCATCTGTGATTTTCGCGCCCTCGACTTTGATCGTCGGTGAGTTGCTACTGTCGAGGAGCAGCGTAATGGCGCGGGTCGAATCGGTCTCGAAGGCAAGCCGAGCCATCTGGTACATGAGGCGGGTCATTCCCATGTAATCAGCCTTGTCTCTTGGATCGACGGGTTCGGCGATGGGTGCCGTTGGTTTGGGTAGTCGTTCCCAGTGTTGTGCCTTGACCAGGCGTTGCTCGACGTCGCGGACTGCTGTGAAGTATTGATCAAGCCGTTCTCGATCATCCTGTCCCAGACGTCGATTCAGAGAGCGGGATTGTTCAGCAACGGTGTCCATAATGCTCTCGCCGAGCTTCAATCGTTGGATCTGTTGTTCGACCTCATTTGGGCTGCCCTGCAGAAAGAGTTTCTTGTAGACATCAGAGGCCTTGTTCTCACAGGGAATCAGGACGCCGGATTCGGTCCAAGAGAGACTGCGGCGGCCGGCCTTCGCATTGACCCCGAGTGTCAGCGACGGAAACCGTGTCAGGTGGCCGATATCGCGAGCAATGAATTGGTCAAGTGAAATGGTGTTTCGAAAGCCTCCGCCTCCTGGATGGGGGGCTGCGGTGAGGAAGGAGATATCGGAAGAGTGGGAGCCATCCACCCCCGGGTGCGAGACACCGCTGAGTACGGTGAAGTCGTCGCGATGCGCGGCCAGTTCTTCGAGGTAGGGGGAGAGGCGATAATCACGGCCCGCGGTCTCAGGGAAGAAGCCGTCTGAGAGAACTCCTAGATTGTTGCAGATGGCCAGCATGCGGCGCGGGGTCGCGTCGGTCTCTGCGAGAGCCCGTCTTGGGCTTAGCGATTCCAGGAAGGGAAGGGCGAGGGCAACTCCGGTCCCGTGAAGGAATTGACGGCGGCTGATGCTATGGCTGGGACTGTTCATTGCTTTGGGAGTTTTCTCTTGCTGCGCTCATCTTCGTTGTGAAAGGGACTGCTCCGCTCTCGCACTCCATATCTGACGCTTGGAGGGCTGCCTATTTGATTCTAAAAAGCTTACTTTGAACAAGCCCGTGGAGCAAGGATCGGATTCTGTAGTCTGGGGCGCAGGCATCGAGAATCCCTTCCACTTCTCCGCGGTCAGAGAAACTCACCGGTGCCCCAGTGCTATAGGTTATGAGTTGTTGCAGGAAATTGCGGGCGATTTGCCGTTCTTGTTGGATTAGGAGTGACTTCAGTTCGCGAATATCAGTGAACGTTTTTCCGTTTTGAAGTGTTCCGGCGCTATCGACTGGTTTCGCGTAGTGAAAAACAAAGCGGTGGCCGTTCTTGCCGAGGCCTTCTATCGGTTCGCGTTCATCATCGACAGCGCGGTATTGGTCGCGCCAGCCGCCCGCGATGTCGTAGTTCTCGAGTGAGAAACCGACGGGGTCAAATTTGATGTGGCAGGCGTTGCAGCTGGCGCTTTCGCGGTGTTTGTCTAGTTGCTCACGAATCGTTGTGGCTCCCCGGGTATCGGGTTCTACAGCATCGACACCGGAAGGCGGCGGAGGGATTTCCACACCCATGATGCGTTCCATGACCCAGGCGCCTCGTATCACGGGTGAAGTGGTCGTTCCATTGGCCGTCACTCGGAGAATGCTCGCTTGGGTGAGGAGTCCACCACGATCATTGGATTCTGGAAGGGAGACACGGCGGGGGCGAACGCCTTCCTTGGTGGGAAGGCGGTAGTGTTGTTCAAGGCATTCGTTTGCGTAGGTGAAGTCTGATTGAACCAGGTTTCTTGCGGGCAAATTGCGATCAAGCATTTCATCAAAGAACAATCGAGTTTCGCGGGATGATGATTCGGTAAGGAGGTCGTGGAGGTAGTAATCTGGATACAGCTCAGCGTCCGGTGTGTTGGCATTGAGGTCGCGTAGGTCTAGCCAATGATCGAGGAACAATCGGCGGAAGCGATGAGATTTGGGGTCGTTAAGCAAGCGATCTGTTTCGCGGGTTAAGGTGGCGGGATCTTGTAGGTCTATAGTAGCTAACAAGCGATTGTCGGGCGGACTTTCCCAGAGAAAGTAGGCAAGTCGATGGGCAAGTTGGGGTGGGGTCAGTTGTCCCGCTTGCCAATCGAGATAGAGAAACTCGGGAGAACAGAGCGCTGCAGCAAAGGTCATGACAATGGCGTCGGTAAAGGACTGCTCGAGTTCTCGGGCACGTTGGTAGATCCCAAGAAAAGGTGTGGTCAGGGAAGTGACGCTTGGGACGTTTGGAAAGGCGCGTTCGACGAAGGCTTCAATGAGGGCGGACGCTCTGGAATCTGGATCGTCCGCAAGCAGTCGTACGGATAAGATGTCTTCGACCTTAAACTCTGTATTCCCGAAGAGGGCTTGATAGCTCGGCGGCGGCCAACTCGCGTGAAGCGGCCCCTCCACTTCCAGCCAGTTGAGAGCAAAGCCCGGGACACCTTGTTTGGTGGCGTTGGGATTTCCCTTCCAGCCTGGGCGTGTGCGGACAAGGCGAGCGGCATCGGATCGAATGCCTTCGCCCTCTTTGAGAGTAACGGTCCGTTCAATGACCATGGGATCTGGATGGGCGTCGTAGGTTGTAAGCCAGCGGCTATCGCCACTTGCCGCTAAGGCGTAGAGTGTAATTGGCTCAGAGCGTATTCCGCGAAAGGCTTCGGTGCGACTAGGGCGCCACCAGGTTTGGCGTCCGCCAGTGAGTCCGTTGTCGTCGCCTCCGCTTCGACCGTTGGGGCCGGCCAGGAAGGAGTAAGATTTGAGACGAAGCCGATAGGTGCCATCAATCGGAACGCGCATTCGCGTAAAGTCGTATTTCGTCGTGGCGGTGTAGGTTCCGGATACAAAACCCATCGCCTCTTGTTCTCGGATATCCGGATCGCTCTCGCCGACGGTGATTGGTTTGTTGCCCCGGATCACCTCTGGTTCTGGTGTGGTCCCGATGAGAGGAATGGCCGCGCGAGTGGCAGAGCTTTGGCTCCAACGGTAACGGAGGTAGCCTCGCATCGTAGGTTCTTCTCTGGCGTAGAATTTCTTTTTGGTCGTGGGGTGTGCTGCCGTCTGGAGCGCCGTGCGAACCGCGTACTCTGCGACTTTGAGATATTGCTCCATTTGGACGTGCGACACGTCGAGGGCTTCGCCGGATTTACTGAAGAGATGTCTGATGCCGTCTGCCGGGAGTCGATCGGCTAGCATTAGCCAGGGTGCGTTGAGGACGTGGCGCAGTTTGTTCTCGTACTCGTAACGATTGAGGCGACGGACCTTGGCGCGGCCGGATTCTTGGATGCGAGCTTGGTCGGCTGCGATGAGTGAGCTTGCCAGGGTTTGAACGAATTCCTCACGGCCCTCTTTGGATAGTTGATTTCTTTTCTTGGGAGGCATCTCACCGGTTTTGACTCGGTCGTGAATCAGCTCCCAGCGATCAAAGATTTGCGGATCAGTGAGTTCAAATGAGAGGGATTCGAGATTGAGATCTCCTTTTTGGGTTTCGCTGTCGTGACAGTCGAGGCAGTGGGATTCGAGGAGCTTGGTAATCGGAGCGGAGCTGCTATGCACTGCGAGGTGCAGGAGACTCGTAATACACCAACAGATCAGGGTCACTGTTTGGAGGCGTGGGTTCATGATGAAACAGCTTAGAGTGAATATTGGGGTAGGGCCAAGAATTCTCCTGTGCGCTTTTTTGGTGGGGCGCATCTCGATTGCTTTGTGGTCTCTTTTGGGTGAAGACTATGTTGGGATTCTCTTGACCACGGATTGCAGAATTTCACGGCCTATTTCTAGGCTGACTGGCTATGAGTCGATAGGTCAGGCTCTTAAAACGGGGACGTGGTAATTCCAGATTGTCGAATTGTGGGTGACGAGGGTGAGTGATTCCGCTAGGGCTTGAGCTACCAAGAGTCGATCAAAGGGATCGCGATGATGATCTGGAAGATCCTTTAGAGCGAGTGTGTGCTGGATCGAAATGGAGAGCGATTTGAAATCGCAGCGCTTTCGTTGAGCTTCGAAATCGTTTGGTATAGAGATTTTCCCCAAGGCTGCTTTGATTGTCAGCTCCCAGGTTGAAACGGCGCTGACAAAAACGTTATTGTCGCTGTCTGTAATTGCCTCCCGCACGGAGGCTTTGAGGCGTTTGCTGTTTTCAAAACACCAAATGAGAACGTGCGTGTCTAGAAGAAGGTTCATTTCTCGGAGGGATCGAGGCCGAAGAGTTCATCCATTTCTGGAGTCCATTTGTCGAAGTCGGGCGCAATTTTGACTTTACCCTTCCAGCCTCCCAGTTTGCGTTCTTGTTTCTCTAGGGGTTGAAGTCGGACGAGTGGTTTGCCTGCCTTGGCGATGATGACTTCCTCTCCGTCTAGCGCTGCTTGGATATGAGCCGAGAGGTGGGTCTTGGCTTCGAAAATGTTGATTTGTTTCACTGTTTTAGCTTAGTTAAGTTAACTAAGCTAGGCAAGAGGAATGGAAAATGGGACGATTGAGCTTATTGCTGCGACGAACGAGGCTTCCGAGGCTTCCGAGGTCGAACGAGTCGGGCAAGCGTCAGGTTGCTATCCGAAGTGGTGGGCCGCTATGAAGCTGGTATAACGTTGGCTGGAACGGCTTGCGGATAAGCTCTCGCCACCTCCGGTTATTTTCGAGCTTTAGTATCGAGGTTTTTTGATTTTCTGATGGCCTCAGGGTTTCTCAGAACGGAGCGACTTCGAGATTTGGAATCCGGGTGATTTCATCGATGTAGGTAGTTGACGATGACGGTGGCCGCAATCCACAAGTCGAATGTGCCGACGAGTTCGTCTTTTGCTGCAAGGAAGCGGTAGGTCTGGCCAAAGGTCCATGAGGCGGCTTTTCCGTTGAGACCCTATCGGGAACCTCGTTCGGCTGTGATGATGACTTTGGTGTCGAGGATCATACCTGGAAGGGGGCTTGCTTGATCGCTTCTTCTACGCCATCGAGATAGCCTGATGTGATCTTGGAAGATCAAGACTTGAAGTGCGTGTTTTGTGCTTGCTCGACCTTCAGAAAACGTTGAAGAAGGGCGGAGTACCCCGCTAGGCTTCCAGAATTCCTATGAAACGAGTGCTGCTAATTCTGCTGTCGGTCATTTTGCTGCCTTTGATCTCGGCTGCTGGGCCGAATATCCTCCTCATCTTTTGTGACGATCTCGGGTACGGCGATTTGAGTTGTTATGGCTCAACGAAGAATCGAACCCCAGCGATTGATTCGATCGCAAAGGAAGGGATGCGTTTCACGCATTTTTATTCTTCAAGTCCCGTTTGTACTCCTTCCCGATCGAGCTTGATGACCGGGTGTTACGCTCAACGGGTAGGGATGCACGAAGACACCACGGAACATTGGGTCTTGATCCCTAGGAGCAAACGAGGGTTACACCCAGAGGAGATCACGATGGCGGAGGCCTTGAAGGCGCGGGGCTATGCCACGGCTTGTATCGGGAAATGGCATCTTGGGGATCAGCCTCAACACCTGCCGACGCGACACGGATTTGACCGTTACTTCGGTATTCCCTATTCGAACGACATGCAGAGTAAAGGGCGAGGTGATCCTCCGCTTCCTATCTTGGATCAGGAACGTGTGATTGAGGCTCCCGTCAATCAGGCGACCTTGACTCAACGTTATACCGATGAAGCCATCAAGTTCATGGAAGCGAATCGTGAGCAACCCTTCTTCCTCTATTTACCTCATACTTTTCCCCATCTTCCGTTGTTTGCGACCGAGCCGTTCTTAAAACGAAGTCAGAACGGGAAGTACGGTGCGACGGTGGAAGAAATCGATGCGTCTACGCGTCGCTTGCTAGACACCTTGGAACGCCTTGAGATTGCTGAGAATACCCTGATTATGTTTACCTCTGACAATGGGTCGAATGGTCGTAATGGAGGTTCCAACGCACCTTTGTCTGGGCGCAAAGGACAGACGATGGAAGGCGGGATGCGTATCCCTATGGTGGTACGATGGCCGGGAGTGATTCCAGCGGGGTCTCAGTGTGATGAATTGTCGACGACTATGGACCTGTTACCGACCTTCCTGGGAATCGTGGATGGTAAGCCCTATCAGTCGGATCGAATGATTGATGGCAAGGACATCGGCGGTCTCTTGCGAGGTGTTGAGGGTGCAAAATCCCCTCACGAGGTATTCTATTACTATCGACGCCACCAATTGCAAGCCGTGCGCTCGGGACATTGGAAGTTACATCTGCCGTTGGAGCGAAGTTTTCCCGTCTGGAGTTCGTATGACCGTCAGGGGCCTGGTCGGAAGGGTAAGCTCGTTCATTTAAGACGTGACCCCCAGGAGATGATAGATGTATCTGACGATAATCCGGGGATTGTTCGCAAACTCTTGGGCTTGGCGTCCGACGCGAAGAGCCGTTTGGGGCACGAGGGTGCGAAAGGGTCGGAGCAGCGGCCGGTGTTGGATGTTGAGAATCCGACGCCGAGGGTGTTGGGGGCTGAAGCGAGAAATTAGAAAATAGAAGTTAGAAATGGGTGGGGCAGCCTCGTTGAAGGCTGGGCTGGTTTTTGAGGGGATCGGCTCGCGAGTACGCTCGCCCCACCGGGGTAGTTTAGTTTGTTATGCGTAGTCTTGGTTTTTTGATAGGAATGGTCGTTGGCCTTTCGGCTCTTGCGGTGGAACGTCCTAATATCGTGTTCATTATCGCCGATGATATGAATTGGAACGACTGCGGGGCTTATGGAAATCCTGTGGTTAGAACCCCTAATATCGATGGACTGGCTAAGGATGGGATGTTGTTTCGGCACGCCTACTTGACCGCCAATTCATGCAGTCCGAGCCGCTCGAGTATCATTACAGGCCGGTATCCTCACAACACCGGGGCTGAGCAGTTGCATTGGCCATTGCCTAGTGCCTCGGTCACATTTGTAGAGAAGTTGAAGGGAGCTGGGTATTACACTGCTGCTGCGGGAAAATGGCATTTAGGTGAGGGGGTGAAGAATCGTTTTGATGATATTTTTGAAGCCTCGATGGCTGGGTTTATCTTGCCGACTGGCGATGGGAAAGAGCCGCCGAAGATGATCGCGAAGGCGCCCAGTGGATGTGAGGCTTGGATACCGACCTTGCAGAATCGCCCCAAGGATCAACCCTTTTTTCTTTGGTTGGCTGCCTTGGATCCGCATCGAGAGTATGAGGATGGTTCTTTGGATCCTCCTCATCGGAATGAGGATGTGATCGTGCCGCCGCATCTGCCCGACACTCCAGAAGTGCGGGAGGATCTGCGACTTTATTATGATGAAATTGGACGGTTAGATTTGTATGTCGGGCGGGTCGTGGCGGAGTTGGAACGGCAAGGTGTGGCTGAAAACACGTTGATCCTTTTCATTACTGACAATGGACGTCCCTTTCCGCGAGATAAGACAAGTCTCTATGATGGGGGCATTCGGACTCCGTGGATTGTGAAGTGGCCAAAGGGGATTAAGGGAGGGCAGGAATCGAAGAGTTTGGTGAGTGCTGTTGATATTGCGCCGACCTTCCTGGACCTGGCAGGGGTGTCGCCGGTGACGACCTTTGCTGGGGTGAGTTTTGCTCCGGTGCTGGGGGATCCAAGAGTCTCTGTGAGAGACTACGTGTTTGCTGAGGATCATTGGCATGACTACGAAGATCATGGGCGATCGATTGGAACTCAGCGTTACAAGTTGATTCGAAATGATTACTTTGATCTGGCTGCGACGCCCTCGGCAGATGCAGGTCGAAGTTTGACTTGGCAGAGTATGTTGAAACAACACGAAGAGGGCGCTTTGACGACGGTTCAGCAGGCCTGCTTTGTGGCGCCTCGACCTGAGTTCGAACTCTATGATTTGGTGAATGATCCGAATGAGCTACGCAATCTGGTTGGTGTTGAGGCGCTTCAACCGGTCTTAGTGAGCTTGAAGAAGGAACTTGCTGAGTGGAGTGAGCGAACGGGCGACTATTTGCCGACTGTGAGAACTCCTGACGAATTCGATCGGATCACAGGCGAGCCGGACCATTCGGTGAGAGTGCGACCTCGCCGATCCAAACAAGAGATGTTCGGGACCTACGGGAAGTATTGACCTGAACGCGGAGGCTCTAAAAACGTTGAAGACGCTAGAGAATATCTCTTGCTCTCTGGCCTGCGACGACGAGTAAAACAAAAATGATGAGCCATCCAGACAGCACCCGGAAGAAGAATCTTGAGTCGTCGTGGATCCTTTGCTGGCGTCGTATCGGGTGTCCTTTCTGTCATAGGTTTGAATCTCTTACCCTCCCAATCGTGAAAGTCGGGCTAGAGTGAATAGGGAACCCGGATATCTGGCCATTCCGTCTTCATGTCTTTAGTGTTTCGAGTGACAAGGATGCAGCCGGCGTCGCGTGCGGTCGCGTAAACGATGGAATCAGGTATCTTGAGTCTGAGCTCTTGTCGAAGCTTGACCGCATTGTTTGCGATCGATTGGGAAAGCTCGAGAACACTGAAGCTAGAGAGAAACCGTCGGATCTCTTTCTCTTCGCTTGGGTCGGTCACTCCGACTAGCACTTCAATATAGGTAATGATACTAATGAGGTGTTTGTCGTAGAGATCGAGTTCTTTTTTCGCCGCTGGAATTCCCTTGAGAAAATCGATTAAGATATTCGTATCGAAGACGGCTTTCACTGCTTATCCCACTCGCTACGAAGTGCTTGTTGAAGATCAAGTCCGTCCACGTTTCGGTTCTTCCAAATGCCAAAGCTAGCCGTTTTGTCTGTTTGATCAGTCTTGGTTTCTAGAAAACCATCAATCGCATCGCGGATTAGTGATGCCCGCGATCGGTTCTCGTTTGTTCCAATTCTGTCCAGCTCTTCGACGACTTCCTTAGGGATTTCAATGATTGTTCGCATAACGTTATCATATAACGTTATCATGCATCGTCAAGGGGTGCTTTCCCGTTTTGCTCCACCTTGGGATTTTGACCTTTGAAAGGATTTCGCTCCCCTGAATCTAATGTTCTTTTTTGAGCCCTTATTCTAAGCATGAAGCCACTGTTTAATGATGACTGAATTGAAACCAGACCGATCCGGTGAAACGGGTGGAGAGAATCTTTGAAGATGCATCGAAGCGTTCGGTTGAGAAGAGACCTGATTCTTTGGCGCGACGGCAACTTGTGGAGGCATTGTTGCAGGCTCACACAGATGAGTCTGGTTTCCTGCCAGGAGGGGATGAAGTGCAAGGAATGACTGGATTGAAAGAGGAGGAGCGTGTTCGAGGTGGGGCAAGCGTACTTGTGAGCCGGTCTAGTGTTTTCAATATCTCCAGGGGAGAACAGTTCACGAGTACGCTCTCCCCACCTCGAAGCTTTGCACCCAGTTCCCTGCAGAGACTTAGAAACCTCACTTGTGGTCGCTCTGAAAAATCGAACCAAAAACCAGTGTTGAGCCTTGATTGCTAAGAGGAAGCAAACAACTGCAGTTGTAAGCTAGGTTGACTCTCGCTATGATTGAAGTCCGTTCGCGATGGCAAGACTACGAATCAGTTTGTTCAACCGTTTCGCCAAATACTTGGTTTGTTGGCGCTCATCTTGGGCGCCCTATGCTTGGGCGGTCCGTGCGTTTACATGGATCGGTTGTGTAAGTTTCAGTTTTCTTGGGAGTGGGATTGGTCAGGAGATCGATCCGGTAGATGCCGACGCGGAGTTTTTTGAAAAACGGATTCGGCCATTGATCTCCGCGGAATGTGTGTCGTGCCATGGTTCCGAAAAGCAGAAGGGAGGGCTTCGTTTGGATTCCTTGGAAGGGCTGCAGAGGGGCGGCGATTCGGGGAAGGTTGTCGATACGGAGGATCCGGATAAAAGCTTGCTGCTGAAAGCGGTGCGTCGCTCAGATCCTGATTTTCAAATGCCTCCCAAGAAGGCCCTTGGTGCAGACCAGGTAGGTTCGTTGGAAAGCTGGATCAAGATGGGTGTGCCATGGCCAGAATCGGCAGAGAAATTGAAGGGTGAATTGAATTGGGATGATGCCCGGAAATTTTGGTCGTTTCAGACTCCCGCGCCTCATCCCATTCCGGACACTACGCGCCAGGGGTGGGCCAGAAAGAAGATCGATCATTTTGTCCTCTCGGCTCTCGAGCGAAAGGGTTGGAGTCCGGCACCCGAGGCTAAACGGCGGCGATGGGTGCGTCGGCTCAGCTTCGATCTAACGGGACTGCCTCCGGAATCTGCATTGGTGGAACGATTTATTGAAGATACCCGGCCCAATGCATTTGAAGATGTGGTGGAGGCATTGCTGGAAACACCAAGATTTGGAGAACGGATGGCTAGCCTTTGGCTTACCATGGCCCGCTATGCTGAGGATCAGGCGCACAAGGTCGATTTTGATGAGAGTCCTTTCTATCCCAACGCCTATCATTACCGACAGTGGGTGATTGATGCTTTTAACCAGGATATGCGCTATGACGACTTCGTCCGATTCCAACTCGCGGCGGATTCGCTTGAAGGGACGGAGGGGCCAAATTTAGCAGCACTCGGATATCTCGGCTTGGGGCACAAGTACTACAAGCGGGATTTGCCTCAGGTGCAGGCGGACGAGTGGGAGGAAAGAGTGGATATGGTTTCGCGGTCATTGTTAGGGCTGACCGTCGCCTGCGCGCGATGTCATGATCACAAGTATGATCCGATCACGGCTAAGGACTATTATGCGCTCGCGGGTGTCTTCGCCAGTGTGGCATATGTAAACCGGCCAGAGATGACTCTCGTTAAAAACCCGAAGAACGGTTTGGTGATCGACGTGATCCCGGAGCCGAATACGCTCCATTTGATCGAGGACAAGAACGTGAGGGATCTGCCCTTGCACATTCGTGGTGACGCGGAAAGTCCTGGCGAAGTCGTACCCCGACGTTTCTTAAGGG
>CAJXVR010000052.1 GCA_913061285.1 uncultured Verrucomicrobiota bacterium
GAGATGTAGAGAGGTCTCGTGGGCTCGGAGATGTGTATAAGAGACAGGTTCGAAAGGCGCCCGCAGCCGAAACGGCGACGAAGATTCGTTTCGAGTTCTGCGGATCGAGAAGAATGGTATGGAGCGCCATCCCTCCTGCGCCGGGTTGCCAGAGATGCCCTTTGGATTGGCGTAATGCCGAGAGTTCGTTCCAGCTCTGTCCTCCATCTGTGGACTTAAAAATAGCTGCATCTTCCACGCCCGCATAGACCGTGTCTGGATCGGTCAATGAGGGCTCGAAATGCCAGACGCGCTTGAACTCCCACGGATGCTGGGTGTTGTCGTACCATTTGTGAGTGCCGACGTCACCGCTGTATTGGAACAAATTGCTGTGCCCAGGGGGCATCGATTCGGAATCGCCTGGCTTCGATACTTTGGATCCTGGAGGGGCCCAAGTTTTCCCGCCATCGTCGGATCGTTGGATTACTTGACCGAACCAGTCGCTCGTTTGGGAGGCATAGATGCGATTTGGATCGACTGGAGATCCCTTGAGGTGAAACATTTCCCATCCCCCAAACAGTGGGCCTTCGACCTTCCAGTCCACTCGCTTTCCGTCCGAGGTCAAGATGAACGCACCTTTCTTGGTGCCGACGAGAATACGGATATTGCTCATTGATCGCTGCTTGCTTCCTTTTCCGAGTTGAGGCGGCATGCAAGGTTGGTTCGGTGTGGGCCGCCGAACCAACTCGAATAATGCCGATGCCGACGCTATGCTTTTAGCATTGTGCTCGACGATGGCAAGACTCTTTCGACCGGAGGGAATCTATTGGCACGATTCACACTCGACGCCCTCGCGCATGGCGTTGATCGAACAAGCACTGACGCTGTTCGGTGTTGATACGTCGCCGCTTTTCACTTCTTTTTCGGTGCGGTCTCGATGGGAACTATCAATGGCGCTTTGATTGAGTGTTCGGAGGTAGTAGGTCGTCTTGAGGCCTCGTTGCCAGGCTTCACGATACATGAAACTCGCCTTTCTCGCGTCGTTGTCGGCGAGCCAAAGATTGGTGCTTTGAGCTTGGTCGATCCATTTTTGCCGCACTGCCGCGCTTTGAAGAATCCATGTTGGTTCAATTTCAAACGCTGTCTTGTAGACCTTCCGTAGCGATTCGGGAATGCGAGTGATTTGTTGAACGGAACCGTCGAAGTACTTGAGATCTCGGCGCATTTCTTCATCCCAAAGATCCAATGCCATGAGATCTTCAATCAGGTGCGAGTTCGTGTGAAGGAATTCGCCGGAGAGATTCGATTTCGTGTGGATGTTTTTGTAGCTCGGTTCGATGCAGGGGCAGCATCCCATGATATTCGAAATCGTGGCCGTCGGGGCGATGGCGAGGCAGTTAGAGTTTCTCATTCCATGCTGCTTGATATGATCGCGAAGACTGTCCCAGTCGTGCCGAGTTTCGCGATTGACTTGAATAGGGTTGCCGCGTTCCTTCTCCAAGAGCTCCAAGGTGTCGAGAGGAAGCAGGCCCCGATGCCATTTCGAGTTCTCAAAACTCTCGTAGCTGCCGCGTTCGATGGCGAGTTCTGAGGAGGCTTTGTAGGCTTGAAATGCGATCGTCTCGACAATTTCATCATTGAACGCGACTGCATCGCGGGAATCGAAGGGGATCTTCTTTCGGTAGAGGGCGTCTTGGAGTCCCATGATTCCTAGGCCAATCGGGCGGTGTCGGGTGTTGGACGTACGAGCCGCTTCAATCGGGTAAAAGTTGATATCGATGACATTGTCGAGCATACGCATGAGCGTGTGAACGGTATCGCGGAGCTTGGGATGGTCGATTTCTCCCTCAGGGGTGAGATGTTGTTCTAGATTAACAGAGGCGAGATTGCAGACGGCCACTTCATCCCTGCTCGTGTTGAGGGTGATTTCGGTGCAAAGATTCGAATTGTGAATGACACCGACATGATCTTGAGGGGATCGAACATTGGCGGCGTCTTTCCAGGTGAGCCATGGGTGTCCTGTCTCGAAGAGTGCTTCAATCATTTTCTTCCACAGCGCGAGTAGTCGGACCTTTTTCCCATAGAGCGTGCCTGCCTCGACGGCTTGTTCATACTCGAGGTATCGTTGCTCAAAGGCTTGCCCTGCGAGCTCGGGGAGATCTGGGACATCGTTGCTCCGGAAGAGCGTCCAGGTCGCATCTTTTGGCAGCTGGCCGTCCGCAATTGATTGGAGGCGTTTCATAAAGAGATCCGGAATCCAATGTGCGGTGTTCATATTGTGGGTGCGACGACGATCATCACCGGTTTCTTTTCTCAGTTCGATGAAGTCTTCGATGTCGGTGTGCCAGAGTTCGACGTAACTACAGAGTGCTCCAGGACGTTTTCCGCCTTGGTTGACCGCCAGCGCGATGTCGTTAGCAACTTTCAGGAAAGGAACGATGCCGGAGGACTCGCCGTTGGTGCCATGAATATGAGCGCCCGTTCCGCGAACGGCTGACCACGAACAGCCAAGCCCTCCAGCCCATTTGCTAAGATGGGAGAATCGAGTCCAGGTTTCCGTGATGTCCTCGATAGAATCTGCACAATAGAGAAGGTAGCAACTCGAGAGTTGCGGATGGGTGGTGCCGGCGTTGAAGAGAGTGGGTGTTGATGAGCAAGCGCGTTTGCTTTTGTAGAGGTTGTAGAATGCCGCCACATGCGTCTCTCGGTTTTCTTTTTCCAAGATCGCCAAGCCCATGGCCACTCGTAGCCAGAAGATCTGAGGTGCTTCGAGCCGGCGTCTGCTTCCCTCGGCCTGCCGCTCGTGAATCAGATAGCGATCGTAGAGCGTTTGGATTCCGATGAAATCGAATTGGAGATCTGCGAAGGGATCGATGAGAGTAGCAAGTTCGCGGAGGTCGAAGGTGGCGAGGCGTTCGTCGAGTCGTCCAAGTTCGATTCCGTTTGGTATGTAAGCCAAGAAGGCCTGTTGATGGGCGGCTTTTAAGGTGTTGATGCCCTCAGTGACTTTCCAGGAAAGCGTTTCTTCATAGATGTAACTGAGCAGAATGCGAGCTGAGAAGAAACGGGCGTCGGCATCCATATCGAGCATGCTTCGTGCATTGAGAACGATCGTGTCTCGTCGTTCAGCGTCACTGTGCTCGACCGAGGTGCTCCGTAGGAGGTGCTCGATCAGTTCGTTGGCTGACAGTGTTAGTTTTAGACCAATTGTCGCGAAAGCGACTCGAGCTCGAATGTCTTGGAGCTGCGCTCCCCCAACCAGCTCCAATTGATGGTCGTTGGAGTCGGTCCCGTTGCTGTGGGTGGTTGCTGCTTCACGCAGAGCTGCTCGTTTTGCTCGATACTTGGCATAGGCGAGGGCGACCCGTGCGTGTCCGATATCGATCAATGTTTCTTCGACGAGGTCCTGGAGCTGTTCAATATGGAGGTAGACCGGACGTTCGCGAATCAGTCGAAACTCAATTTCAGTGCGGAGCTGTGCCCCGATGGGTTCTTTGAGTCCAAGTGAACTTGAGGCGGCATCGACCGCCAGGGTGATCTTGTGTCCCAACCACGGGACGATCCTTGGCTTTGCCTGAGGCGTGGTCGGATCGTCGCGTCGAATGACTTGTGGGAAGTCGGAGACGTTCGGGACTTCAGTTGTTTGACGGACAGAGAGGAGCTGCGAGGTGGCCATGTTAGAATTCGTTGAGCTTCGAGTTTAGATGAGGTCTTCTTCGTTGGCATTCTTGACGCTGCCGCCCGTCTGATACTCAGTGACTCGAGTTTCAAAGAAGTTTTTTTCTTTCTTAAGAAAGATGATTTCATCCAGCCACGTAAAGGGATTGGTGTTGATCTGTGACAGTGTCGGCAGACCTAGTCCCTTGAGTCGCCTGTCGGCGTTGAAATCAACGAAATCGAGGAAATCTTTTTGAGTCATGCCCACGGTATCGTCGGGGAGACAGTCCCGGACGAAGTCCTTCTCGAGCTCGACGCCTTCGCGCATGAATTGGACGAGCTCAGTTTGAAACGCCGGGGTCCAGACGTCGGGATTCTCGTTGATGAGTTCTGAGAGAATGTATCGGCCGAGGGCAATGTGATTCGATTCGTCCCGTAAGGTATATTGAAACATTTGCCCGATTCCGGTCATTTTGTTCTGTCGATGGAGTGATAGAATCATGGCAAAGAGGGCGTAGAATTGGGTGCCTTCCATAACTTGCGTGATTCCGAAAATTGCCTTGGCGAAACGTTGCTTATTGGCCGTGAGTGTGAGATCGATCCCTCGTTTCAGTTCGGGAAGGTGTTCGGTGATGTAGTCATTCTTACGACGAACAGAAGGGATGTCGTTGAATCGTGCGGTTACCTCATCCACATCAATGTTGAGGCTCCCAATGATGTGGATGAGTGAATCCATATGAATCGATTCCTCGGCGACGTGACGGAGAACCGCATGCTTGAGTTCTGCCGCGGTGAGATTATCCTCGATGACGTGGAGAACGCTATCGCCGACAATGCCTTCCGCTGCCGAGAAATAGCCGACGCCCATTTCGATGATCCAACGTTCCTTCTCGGAGAGCGCGCCGGAGTTCCATTGTGTGCAGTCTCGAGTCATATCGATGACATCTGGTTCCCAATGATTTGCCTTCATCTGCTTATAGATGCGATAGGCCTCAGGGTATTTGAGCGGGAGGAGGTTGAGCTCGGCAGTCCGGATGCCGTTGATCACTCGTTTGCCAGCCATGCGTTCGCGCGCCAGTCGTTTGTTTAGTTTGAAGGTTTTGTTGCGAAAACGGTAGATGACGTGGTCTTGCTCATCCGTACTCGTTTGTGCCTCGAATCCTTCGGCTGTATCGATCATTCAGTTGCTTTCCGCAGCGCTGCCACAGGCGCCGCTCGGGACTTTAGTTCGAAGGGAGAATGCGCTGACGGAAGTCAGGCTGCAGGTCTACCCTCATCCGGTTGTTGGCGCAACCGTTGCCAGCGGACCAATCCGCTGGACTTGACGAGATAGAATAAGCAGGTCTTCTGACTTCGAGATCGTCCTAGTAGCCCAACCTTTCCATCCTGGATCAGGACAGTGGCTCGTGAGGGCGTTCGTCACTCGTTACAGCGGCGCAACCGTTCGGGAGTTTCACCCGATTCCCTATTCTCCTCCAAATCGGTTATTTGGAGGCACTTATTCTAAATCAAAAACATCACAAGATGTTGTGTTGCTTTTGATTTGGTGGACCTTATATGGTGTTGTTTGGGGGCGTCAAGCTGTTCGTGAAGGATTCTCTTCATATCAGAGTATCTGACGGATTGGATGCCATTTAGCCCCCTCATTATTCGGATTGAGGGGATTGTTGGACGATCGTTCTAAGGGATGTCGTTTCGATGATAGACGGGGTTTTTCCTTGAGAGCAGATTTCTGGAAAGCTAAGTTTTCACCCTCAGAACCAATGCTAAACACTAGCACCCATTCTTTGATCTAAGCCCGTGACTCAATATCATCCTAGTTCGAAGAGAGCTCTCTTGATGCTCGTATTGACGGTGTTGGTCGTGGGGACGCTTCATGGGAAAGATTCGGCCACCGCTTCCAAAGCGGACAATACCGAGCATTGGTCCTTTAAGCCACCGATGGCTGTGCCTGTGCCGTCTGCGGAAACGGGGGCTGATCCTTCGAACCCGATCGACGCGTTCTTGTTTGAGGCCATGCGCCTGCGTGGTGTTGAGCCGGTCTCGAGGGCGAGTAAGATCGAGTTGTTGCGCCGGGTGAGCTATGACCTTACGGGCTTGCCGCCGACGATCGAAGCGATTGATAGCTTCCTAAACGACTCGTCCAGTTTGGCCTACGAGCGTCTTGTCGACCGATTGCTGGGCTCTTCGGCTTACGGAGAACGCTGGGCGCAACATTGGTTAGATTTAGCACACTATGCCGATTCCAATGGTTTCGAACTCGATGCGGATCGTCCCGACGCCTGGCGCTATCGGGACTGGGTGATTCAGGCCTTGAACGAGGACATGCCCTATGATGAGTTTCTGCGCTGGCAAGTTGCGGGAGATGAAATGGCTCCCGGGGATCCCCAGGCACTGATTGCCTCGGGCTTTGGGCGAAGCGGTCCACGGGAAGTCGTCAGTGGGAATATCGATCCCGAGGTGCGGCGGCAGGACGAATTGACGAGTGTCACGAGTACCGTGGGATCGGTCTTCTTGGGCTTAACGGTGGGGTGCGCTCGCTGTCACGACCATAAGTTTGATCCAATCCCGACCGAAGATTTCTATCGCTTGCAGGCCTGTTTTGCCGGCGTCGAGTTGACAGAAGTTCCAATCTATGATGCGTCTGAGAAGGAGTCGATCGATCTCGAATCTGCCCGGATCAAGAAATTGATAAAGCCAATCGCGGCAGAGAAGTCAGCCCTGGAGGCGCCTTACAAGAAGCGATTAAAGGCGGCAAAGGAAGCAGGGTTAAGCGAGCGTGAGCGTGCTGTGCGTGCCATACCGCGGGACAAGAGAACGCCGGAGGAACAACGGCTTTTTGAGGGGACGAACACGGCACTTCGGGTCACCTGGGAAGAAATCGCTGAAGCGGTGTTTGAGAATCCTCGCGACCATGCGGCACGTGAAGCCTTAAAGCGTCAGATTCATGACTTGGAAGTTCAACTACCGAGACCGCCTGCTCATGCCATGGCGATGGTGGAAAAAGAGCCTTCCGTGAAACTGCCTAAAACCCATGTTTTACGCCGTGGCAATGTGAAATTGAAACGAGCCGTGGTTTCTCCGGGTCCGCCAGCGATCATCGCTGAGCGAATGGGGGAGGCGGATCGGGGATTCGAACTTGGGCAGGCGCTTGATGAAACTCATTCGGGACGCAGGCGAGCACTCGCTGAATGGTTGACAGATCCAAGCAATCCGCTCACGGCACGGGTGATGGTGAACCGAGTGTGGCAACATCATTTCGGGCGCGGTCTCGTGGGGACGTCTTCGGATTTTGGCACTCGTGGTGAGCAGCCTTCTAATCAGGCCTTGCTCGATTGGCTCGCCACGACGTTTGTGCGAGATGGGTGGCGTCTAAAGTCACTGCACCGCTTAATCGTAAGCTCTGAAGCCTATCGCCGGAGTTCGAGCCAGATCAGTGAGACGGGTTTGGAGAAGGACCCTAAAAACCGCTTGTTATGGCGAATGAATCGAAGGCGAATGGAGGCTGAAGGGCTTCGGGACGCCGTCTTGTTGGCTGCAGGCTTATTGAATCGACGTGCTGGTGGGCCAGGGGTGCATCCGCCGCTCGAACCGGAGGTTCGTGAACTCATTTTCACGGAGGCCGAAGTGGTGCATCTTTGGCCGGTTGACCGTGATCCCTCTGAGCATGTCCGCCGTTCCATCTATCTTCATCGAAAGCGGAATGTTCACTATCCCATGTTTG
The DNA here is from genome assembly GCA_913061285.1 of uncultured Verrucomicrobiota bacterium. Classification (GTDB taxonomy): domain Bacteria; phylum Verrucomicrobiota; class Verrucomicrobiia; order Limisphaerales; family AAA164-E04; genus UBA2970. The sequence continues at coordinate 7,361 of CAJXVR010000052.1, forward strand.
ACGCTTTTGATTCGCCCGATGCGTTGACGCCTTGTCCTCAGCGCTTTGTCAGTACGCATGCTCCGCAGGCCTTGGTGATGTTGAATAGTGGGTTTGTTCAACAAGCCGCGATGTCCTTTGCCCGTGAGTTACTTTCCTCCTTCGACACCGACGAGGACCGAATTCGGGCGTCCTTCCTTCGTTGTTACGCGAGGGAGCCGGTGAGTGAGGAGTTGAGTTGGACCCGTGAATTCTTGGCCCATGATGGGCGTCCGTTGGAAGAACGGTGGATGGATTTTTCGTTGGCCCTCTTAAACAGTAGTGAGTTTCTCTATGTCCCCTAAGCAAGCATCCTCCGGTAAATGTCTGGGTGCGCCAGCTGCTTCCAGGGCTGAGTTTTCGCGGCGACAATTCTTGGAGACCACGGGACAGGGTTTCGGTGCCTTGGCTTTGGGGCAATTGTTATCGAGGGAAAAGGCCCAGGCTTCGTCTGTTTCTCCGGGTGCGCCGCTGGGGCCACACTTTGCTCCCAAGGCGAAACGGTGCATTTTTCTCTTCATGGTCGGTGGTCCCAGTCATGTGGATATGTTCGATCCGAAGCCTGCATTGGATCGTTTGGACGGCCAACGATTGCCTCCCAGCTTTGGATCGATCAATAGTCAATTCCTGGAGTCCGATCCGCTCTGCTTGAAGAGTACTCGTCAATGGGGGCGTTATGGCCAGTCGGGGATGGATATGTCAGATCTTGTGCCGCACATGCATCAGCACGCGGACTCCATCGGTCTCGTTCGCTCGTGTGCCGTGGACAGTGTGATCCATGCGCCCGCTCACTACCAGATGAACTCAGGGCGTGTGTTTATGGGGTATCCCAGCCTCGGCAGTTGGGTGACCTACGGCTTGGGCAATGAATCAGACAACTTGCCTTCGTTTGTCGTTATGGCACAACCGCAAGGAACCCCTGAAGGGGGCGCTCCTTGTTGGAGTTCTGGGTTCCTGTCGACCACGCATCAAGGTACCCTTTTTCGACCGGGATCCAATCCAATTGTAAATTTGGCGTCCGAGGACCCGTCCCTCGATCGGTCGCGGCAGCGTCGGATTCTCGACTACATGCAGCGCTTGAACCGACGTCATTTGAATGCAGGTGATACTGAGTTGGAAGCCCGGATCGCGAGCTACGAACTCGCCTTCCGAATGCAGGCGGAAGCGCCCGAAGCGATTGATGTCTCGCGAGAATCGGCGGAAACCCGAGCGCTCTACGGACTCGATCAAGCAGCGACCACCGATTTTGGAACCCGCTGCCTAATTGCCCGGCGCTTGGCTGAGCGGGGCGTACGCTTTATTCAATTGTATTCAGGCGGCGGCCCTGTGGCCTGGCAATGGGATGCTCATGATGATGTGAACGCTAATCATGACCGGATGTGCCAAGCCACCGATCAACCGGTGTCCGCCCTACTTACGGATCTAAAGCGTCGTGGCTTGCTGGGTGAGACACTGGTGATTTGGGGGGGAGAATTTGGCCGGACTCCGGTCAGTCAAAAGGGGAGCCGGGGGCGTGATCATAACGCCACTGGGTTTAGTATGTGGTTTGCTGGAGGCGGGATTCAACCAGGGACTGTTTATGGCGGAACGGACGAAATCGGTTTACACGCCATAGAAGACCGGGCCCATGTGAATGACATCCACGCCACCATTCTCCATTTGATGGGATTAGACCACCTTCGATTGACTCACCGACATAGCGGGCGAGACGAACGGTTGACGGATGTCGGTGGCTCTGTGATGCAGGGACTTCTGGCCTAATCACGCTTTCTACAAAACCGTTGATTCCGTATGGATGGAGCGTTGGATGATAATGACGATGGATCCTAATAACAATGTTCTAAGCGAGCCGCTTGAACAAACGCGGCGGCGCTTCTTAAGAAGCTCAGCCGTCCTTGGTGCAACGAGCGTTCTTTCATCCTGGTCTCTGGGAGCGGCAGAGAGTTCGTCTGCTTCAAAGCGAACAAGGCCTTTGAGATTCGGGGTGATTGCTGACGTGCATAAGGACATCATGCATGATGCGGATGAAAGGCTTCAGGTGTTTATCGATGATATGAATGTCCAGGGCGTTGATTTCGTGATTCAGATAGGTGACTTTTGCGTGCCCAAGACGGAGAATCAGGGCTTCCTCGATATCTGGAATTCCTTCAAGGGGCCACGGTATCATGTCTTAGGAAACCACGATACTGACGGTGGCTACAAACGGGAAGAAACGGTCGCTTGGTGGACGATGGCTGCGCGTTATTACTCGTTCGATCAGGGGGGGATTCATTTTGTGGTTCTCGATGGCAACGACCGACCTAAAGATCATTCTGGAGGTTATCCTCGTTACATTGCCGAGAACCAATTGGATTGGTTAGAAAAGGATCTGGCGGCTACCGAGCGGACGACGATTGTCTTTGTTCATCAAAGTATTGAAAGAGAAACGAAAGGTGGGGTTCAGAATGGGGCGGCGGTTCGGCAGTTGTTAGAAGAAGCCAATATTAGGGCAGGGCGGCGCAAGGTTATCGCCTGCTTCTCTGGACATCATCACCGTGATTATGTTCGGCAGATTAACAACATCGTCTATCCACAAATAAACAGTGCCTCCTATTTTTGGGTTGGCGGCGATTATCAGCGTGTGCGTTACAGCAAGGCGGTCGACGCGGCTCATCCGTATATCAAGTATACGGTTCCTTACAAGGAGGCAATTTATGCGATCGTGACGGTTGATCTCTCTCTCGGCTTCATGAGCATCGAAGGAAAGCGGAGTTCCTTTGTTGGTCCGGCACCCTGGGATCTTGGTAAAGATCGCGCTCACTGGGATGCAAGAACGCTCACATCCAACGTTTCTGACTGGAAAATGCCGATCGGCATTTAGATGTCGCACTTGCGCCGGTCGGTTGCGAGATTTAGGTGGCGTAGAGGATGCTATCCTCCCACGCTGTTTGATTTTAGAACCGGCTTTGCGACCGTTCCCGACACATCCGTGAGACGATAATCTCGACCTGCGTGGCGGTAGGTGAGGCGTTCGTGATCGATGCCTACGAGATGGAGCAAGGTCGCATGGAGATCATGAATATGCATGCGGTTATGGGTTGCTCTAAAGCCAAAATCATCCGTTTCGCCGTAGCTCATTCCTCCCTGCGTGCCTCCGCCGGCGAGCCACATCATAAAGCCGTGAGGGTTGTGATCGCGGCCTGTTCCATTTTCGCTAACTGGTGTTCTGCCGAACTCACCCCCCCAAACGATGAGTGTGTCCTCAAGCATCCCTCGTTCTTTAAGGTCACTGAGGAGCGCTGCGATGGGTTGATCAATACTCTTTGCGAGCTTGGGTGTCGTTTCGTTGTGTTTGTTGTGAGTGTCCCAAGGTTGGCCATTGCCGTGGTAGACTTGAATAAAACGGACATCCCGCTCGGCGAGGCGTCGGGCCATGAGGCAGCCGTTTGCAAAGTGACCCGTGCCATAGGCGTCCCGTGTGCGATCGGATTCCTTGTTGATATCAAAGGCGTCGGTTGCGGCGAATTGCATGCGATAGGCCGTTTCCATGGCCTTGATGCGCCCTTGGAGCGCCAGATTTGGGGAGGATTGAGAGTTGAGGTGTTCCTCATTCAGTGCTCGCATGAGTTCAAGTTGTTTCCTCTGCGCCTTCGGATCTAGATGAGCGTTTCGTAGCCACGGGATCATTTGCTCGGGTTCAATCTTGGAGTGATTCAGATAGACCCCTTGATGCTGGGCTGGCAGAAAGGCGCTGTTCCAAAGGATGGAAAATCTCACGGGACGCCCGGGGCAAAGGACAACGTAAGTCGGAAGGTTGGCATTTTCCGTACCCAATCCATAGCTCATCCATGCGCCCATACTGGGAACTTTGGGAGTCATGGTGCCATTGTTCATCAAGAGCAAGGCGGGGCCGTGATTGGGATTGTCTGTGTAGACGGATTTCAAGACGCAGAGATCATCGGCATGTTTTGCCGTGTGGGGGAGAAGCTCGCTTATCGGTAAGCCGCTCTGGCCGTGTTGTTTGAATTGGTAGGGGGCATTCATCAAGCCCCCTGTGGGACGTTCTGTCCGGAGATTTGTACCGTCAGGGCGCTGGCCTTCGAAGGTCTTGAGGGCCGGTTTGGGATCCAAGAAATCCGGGCCAAAGGGTCCGCCGTTCATGAAGAGATGGATCACCCGCTTGGCCCTGGGTGCGAAATGGGGTGTCCGATTCGATGCCGCCTCGAGGGAACCCAAGAGTCCGAGCGTCCCTAGTCCGGCACCTATTCGTGAAAGGGCCTCTCGACGGTTTATCGTTTGCGCCTCCATGATTAGTCGATGAATTGGAATTCGTTGCCGACTAGCAATGCCTGCGCATATTGAGCCCAGAGTTCGAGATTTTCGGTGTCTTTGGAGAAAAAAACTGCGGCAATTGATAGTTCGCTTTCGCGTGGCGAGCGTTGGAAGAGGGTTTGGTAGGTCCTCTCGATTCGTGTCCTGTGGTCTGGTAGTTGGAGCAGTTTACTAGCGAGGGCGTTTGACCGGAGTCGAATGAAGGGACTATTGAGGCTGAATAGCTGTTGCAAGGGAGTGATTGTCGTTGGCCGAGTGGGGGCGTGGGCCGTGGGATCAGGGAAATCGTGAACGCGTAGAAACGGATTGGGCTCGCGCCGATGAATCGTTCCGTAGCAGGTGCGGCGAACGTTTTCGGACGCTGCTAATTCCATGGGGGCGCCTCCGATGCGAAGGTCGAGTTCACCACTTGCCTGAAGGATAGCATCGCGCCAGGCTTCGGCATCGAGCCGTTGTTGATCCATCCGGGCAAGGTATCGATTGCTGGGATCTCGTTCGATCGCTTTTGGATTGTGACCGCTCTGTTGCCAGGTTGACGATTGTAGAATTTCTCGATGAAGCCACTTAATTGACCAACGATGTTTGACGAAGCGCGCGGCGAGATCGTTGATCAAGTTTGGGTGAGAGGGGGCTTCTCCGGAATACCCTAGTTCACTGGGAGTTGGCACAAGGCCGCGTCCAAAGTGGTGTTGCCAGATTCGGTTCACCATAACGCGAGCCGACAGAGGGGCGGCTTCGTTGATAATTGCTTCGGCGAGATCGAGTCGTCCGCTACCGCGCTCGAACCGTCGCGGCGTCGCTGATTTTGTGGGAAAAGCGCTGAGAAATTGTCGTTGGATTGTTTCGCCAAGAACGTTTGGGTTGCCGCGTTTGTGGAGGGCGAGATCGCGCGCTTCGTCATTGCGATAATCGAGGGTCGAGCCATGTCTGCCATCGGCCGGTTTCACATAAAGGGCGGCTTCTTTGACTCCACTGACCATGGGCGTGTGATAGTGTGGTGTTCTCTTGATAATTGCTTGAATTCTGCCTTCAAGTTGGATGACTTGTTCAGTAAGTGCATCTGTCTGATTGGCTTTGTCTTTCTTCAATTCGACGAGCTGTTTCTCGATCTTATCGACTTGTTCTCTGGCTTTGGCAACCGGTAACCAGAGAGCGTCGTTGATGGTTGGCCGATCTGCAATTCGAACACTGGCAAAGACACCGGCGATGGCGTAGTAGTCCACTTGCGAGACGGGTTCGAATTTGTGGTCGTGGCACCGGGCGCAGGCGAGGGTAAGTCCCAGGAAAGTGCGACCAACGGCGTCCACGCGTTCTTCCCATTCATCAGCAACGGTTGTCTTGATAACTTCAGGGGGAAGTTGAAGTTCCTTCCAATAAGTGGGGCTCAGTCCGAGGAATCCGAGGGCGGCGTTGTCCTGAGGATCGTTATCGGGTATGAGATCGTTGGCGAGCTGCTGTTTGATGAATTCAGGATAGGGGAGATCACGATTGAACGCCTGCCCCACCCAGTCCCGGTAGCGCCACGCTGCGGCGGTAGAATTCAGCCAGGATGCCGTCTTGTCTGTGTAGCGTGCTAGATCGAGCCAGTGCCGAGCCCAACGTTCGCCGTAGTGAGGTGAAGCGAGCAATTCGTCGATAACCTGTCTGATCGCCGTAGGGCGATCGACCTTGACCTCTCGCTGAAACGTGCGGAGTTGGTCCGGTGTTGGTGCTAGTCCGATGAGATTGAAATACAAACGGCGGAGGAGGACTCGATCATTGGCGGGGGCTGCTGGAGTGAGTCCCTGGTCTTCTAGGCTCGCCAAAACGAAGTGGTCGAGTCTTGTTTGAGACCAAGCGGATTGCCGTGGTTGGGGAACCTGACCTAGTTCGAAAGGGGCGAATGACCAAGGTAGGTTCGTCACGCCTTCTGCCTGACCTATGAAGGTCGCGAGCAGTAGGTAAAGGATGATGAACTTGTCCCACATTCCGATAGGATTTTAGTGGGGGACGACGAGGGGATCAATGTTATCCTTGAAAGGTCATGTTTTGGAGGCGACGGATTCTTGCTGGGTATGTGGCTAGTCGATCGGGATTGAGGTGACTGGAATCGTTCCGAGATTAATTGCTTGATTCGCCGAACGATGGGGTATTGTGATGGGGACGTTGTGCTGTGAGATGGTCACTTTAGGAGAGTTTAGCTGGGGGTTCACTGATTGGACGATATCGATCTTTAGAAGATACTGACCTGGAGGAACTGATGGGATGGAAAAATCTCCGAATGCACTGACTGACACGGGATAGATTTGTGATGACCGAATGACTGTTTCTTCAACCACGTTTCGGTGACGTTGCTGTTCGAGCATGAGTCGCGAAGCTTGTATGAATGTGTTGGGACGTGGCCGTGAGTTGGGGATGGGCAACTCGGTTTTTCTTTGCAGCGAATAGGTGCCATCGAACCAGCTGAAATTGCGATCAGTGGTGTTGCTTTGAAATGTTCCTGTGAGGTCTTTGCCTTTAAGATGATAGTCGATTTTGGTGGTCGTTCCGGATCGGACATCAAGCTCTTGCGAATAGTATTCCTGTTCTAGCTGATGCTCGTTGTCTGGATGAGATTTGAAGATAAGGTAATTTCCAGGAGGGACGTTTTCGAAGGAGAAGTGTCCCTTGTCGTCTGTAAACGTATAGATCGTTCCCGTGATCAGTCGGTGAATTTTTGGCGATGCACGGAGCCCGATTCTCAGTCTAGCTTGGGTTTTGCCAGCGATTCGGAGGGTGCCCTTGACGCTTCCGTGCTTTTGAAGTTGGAGTGTTCGAATTGAGAGATCGATCTCTGAAACCGGCAAGATGAGGGATCCTCGATCGTCTAGAATTGCGATGCCTTGAAACCCGATTGGGAAGGAACTCTGGGACAGCGTCCCTTTGGTATCAGCGATCGTATATGTTTGAGAGAAGCTCTTCCAAGGCGAGGATTGATGGTGGTCTTTCGAGAGAAACGCTATGGAGGGAGGAGAATCTTGATCGTTGTTAACCAAGAATACGGTTGCGTTACTGACTGGGGTTCCGTTCGGTGCCCTTACGGTCACACCTTCTAGGGAATGCTTGGATGGAATAGGGCGTAGTTTGATCACGTTCGTCGCAACAGATTCATGAATGGAAATCGGGCGTGATCTTCCGCTGACATATCCCGGGGCGCTCACTGTGATGTAGTAGACTTCGTAGTGGTGGATCGGGATGGAATTTGTGACCATCTCATCCGGTTTCGTTTGGTCAAAGATTTTCCCGTTGATTCCCTTTAATAGCTTGTTGAAGGAGATATCGAGATTGATGGTTTTTCGATAGGTGAACTCTGGAATCGGTAGTTCGTTGGTTTCGTCGAGAACTAGTGTGGTATGAGTGATGGTGGACTTGGTGGATTCTCTGAGAACGATCTCAAGGGGAGCTGCTGAGGGCTGTAGTTGATGAACGCCTGTGACGTATCCGTCCGCGCGAATGCGATAGAAGAGCTTGTCCAAGGGGGCATTCTTCCATTCAAAATGCCCCTTTCGATCGCTGTAGGTTTCCCAGTCGATATAGGTTTTTGTGTTCGCAGCCGTACCGAGATCAATTTTCGCACCTAGAATGGGTTTCCCTTCCTCGTCAATGATTCTGCCTTTGAGCGTTTTTCTGGGCATCATTTCGGCACGAGCGGACGTTTCACCGTCGATCAGATTGATGATCACATGGGCTGTTGCGAATTCCGGATGACTGATAATGTAGCCGAATTGATGCCCGCTGCGTTCGCTAAACCGAGCCATTCCCGATTGGTTCGAGATTTGCATCGTGCCTAGTTTTCGGTAGAGAGCTCCTGTTAATTCCCGGACTTTCGCTCCAGCGATAGGAATGGCGTCTCTGCTCACGACCTTGATTTCTATGTCTTGCCCTTTCGGCAGAATGACTCGTGAAGAATGACTTCGGAGCTCTGAGCCTAGAATTGGAGAACCATGAAAATCCGTGCGACGTCCGTTCATGCTCATTTCGGTGGCGTAAGGATATTCGGTGCCACTTGGTTTCTTAAATGTGAGATAGAATTTTCCGGCAGACGGTGGAACACCTATACAGGTCCATTTTCCATCCTTGTCTGTTCGAATACCTGCTGCGTAAGGGCGATAGAGACGGGTTAGGTTATCGACATAACGCTTGTCAGTCTTTGATTGACCGTAAGCGTTTGCTTGAATGGCGATATTTTCTAACGGAATCCCTGACTCGTCTGTAACGACGCCACCGATTGAGATGCCTTTCTTAAGATGGAACTCGTGGCGGGGCGGTAGATTGCCCCAAAGATCTTCCTCATCTTTCCATTGTCGGTATTGAGCCGCATGATTATCTGGCGATATGGCGTTAAGTGAGAATCGGGTTACTGGTCCAGGTGGGATTGGGATTTCCAAGATGGCGGTGCCTTTGGCGTTTGTTCGTCCGGTGCTTGTTTCGTTTGACTTGTATCCGACAACGTAGTCGAAAACAGAGATAACTTCGACATTTGGCAAGGGGAGACCAGTCTCGGTATCTGTTACCTGGACTTCCATGACGTGCTTGGGCGTTTGTGAGAGCGGGACTTGCGTGAGGCAAGTGACAGAGAGAATCGTCATTAGGCAAATCATTGCCGCCTTGGAGTGCCTTCGATTTCTCTCGAATCTAGCGATCCGGTCAAAGCGCCGCGTGAGATGCTGGTGGTCCTCGGCGATTCCGATAAGTCCAGGGGCGAGTTTTTTCTTAGGCAATGCTTGGAGGGCTTTGAGAATTGTTTCGCCATAGTCTGCTGGGTTATTGAGCGTTGTTCGACGAAGAACGAGATCGTCTGTTGCTAGTTCCCGGTCTCCTCTGATTCGGTGAAGGGCGTACCAGACAATTGGGTTTGGCCAATGGAGCACCTGAATGAGTGTCGTCCAGAGGTTCCAGAGGCTATCACGCCGTTTTAGGTGGGCTAGTTCGTGAAGGAGAATGTGGGATTGATCCTGGTCCGAGTATACTTCGAAGAAGCGGTCAGGAAGCAAGATGACGGGCCGGAGAATGCCATAAAGCGCAGGGGAATGAATTGATGAACAAGTGTAGAGGTTGACGTCTTGGGTGATGTTGATCGAACTCTTGAGGTGTTGCAGTTTCGTGGTGATGGATTCCGCTGTGATAGAAGCCGTCGCTCTTAGCTGAAGCTGAAAGGCATAATGTCGTTTGAAAATTCGTGTCGTAATGCCTAGGACCCCTATCAACCAGAGTGAGAAACTGAATAGGAGCCAGTCAATCTCGGAGTACAGCATTTGGAGCTGAGTGCCTATCTCAAATTCTGGAGACGTTATCTGGTCTGTTGTAGGCTCTCTCATCATTCCTTTTGATGGTTGCTGACTCTTCGTTTCTGATCGAAAGGTTGTTGAATCATCCATGGATGGAGCCGTGATCTGTGCTGCCGCTTTGGAAGGTGGGGATTCAATGGAATGATTCTTTGCCGATTCATTCGGTGAATTGGTATCGATGCTTGGTTTATGGTACTGTCCGGGGAGGAGTGTGAGACTGGAATTAGGTCGTGGCGGTTGAGTAACGAATGGGGACGGGGTCATTAGGCTTAACGGACTTTCGGGAAGAATCGGCAAGCTAAGACGCAACAACAGGATGAGCCACAGTGCGTGTTTTGCAGCGGGGGAGAGTAAATCTCGGCTCAAGCTTTGGATGATTAGAATGAGGGGAACGAGTAGAGCGGCCTCGATTCCGGCATTCAACAGATATGCGATTATGTTGGAGCCCAGAGTAACTAGGTAGAAGCTCATGTCTGTTTCCTTTTGCGTTGATTGAGAATTTTGCGGAGTTTAGCCACTTCTTCATCAGATATGGCCTCTTCCTCCACCAAGTGAGAGAGCATTGGTTGGAGCGAGCCTCCGAAGACGCGGTCTAGAAACGAACGGCTTTCGTGTTTTTGACATTCGCTCTCGGTAAAGAGGGGGCGATAAAGGTAGGATCTTCCTGCCTTGTTGAATCCTAGCGCTCCCTTTTTGACAAGCCTGCCGAGATAGGTCTTTGCGGTTTGCAAGTGCATCCCTGACCTGCTTTGGATGTCGTTTGCCGTGAGTGGGTTTTCGTCCCAGAGAACGCGCATGATGCTCCATTCGGACTCAGATATCTTTGGCGGTGTCTTCATCGTAAATTATTGATTACATCTGTAATCAATAATGACAAGCATAATTTACAGATGTAAACGTAGGCGGGCCGAATTCCATTCCATTTCGTTTCGTTTGCGGAAACCTTGGAAAATGGAGGGGGGCGCCACTCAGTGTAGGGCGCTGAGGAGCCACTGACACCAGAAGACGCAGAGGACTGGGGCGATGGCTCCAACGATTAGTCCTCCCGTGAGAAAGTCTTTGGAGTTCAGTTGGCCATAGCTAAAGGCAATCGCGTTGGGAGGTGTCGATACCGGGAGGCACATGGCTGAAGAGGACGCGAGTGCCAAGGGAACGACTACGACGGCTTCCATCCCGGTACCCAAGGCGAGTCCGATAGGGATGAGAATGTTGGCGGCAGCGGATGTGGGCTCGAGGGTTTTTCGTGGACATAGTGGGACGGAACGAGGAAGTCATACGCCGGTATATTAGGAATCAAGAAGCCGAGGGGCGGTGTCTTGATCAGCTAGAGGGACTCTCGGAACACGGAGACTTGAAATAACCTGAGAAGCGCGGGAGCGAATTAGACGTTTTGAGCGGCTCACATAAATAAACCACCGGTTTTACCTGTGGTATCTGACTGGCGTCATTTTCTAAAAAAGGGCTCAAGAGAGAAATGTAGATTGTCATAAATTCAAACTTTATCGGGGATTCAGCTATAGATTCGTTGACAAGGTGAATCAAGTGAATCTTAATATGATTCGTTATGAATCAGCTTACGATTCGAAATCGATCTAACGAATTGGATGATGCCTTAAAAAAGCTTGCGACAGAGCGGGATTGGTCGATTAACCAAGCGGCCAATTACCTTCTGATGAAAGGTGCTGGACTGTTGGGTGAGGTCAAATCCCAAGGCCTCGGCAGTGCTCTCGATGAGTTTGCTGGCTCTTGGTCCGACGAAGATGCCAAGACATTCAAAGAGAGAGTAAAAGACGGGACCGAACAGATTGATCCCGATCTATGGTCATGAAGCTGGTCATTGATACCAATGCGTACTCGGACTTCATGCGAGGCGATAGCGCCATACGGGAGCATGTCAGTCGCGCTGATCAGATTGTGGTGCCAGCTCCTGTAGTCGGCGAACTTCTCCACGGCTTCCTAGGAGGCCGTAAACGGGAGGAGAACCGGCAGCAGCTCCGGAAATTCCTGGAATCTCCAGTCGTTGAGTTCAACCCAACTGACAAAACCGTCTGTGATCGCTACGCTCTCGTCCTCGACCAGCTACGACGCAAAGGCCGTCCAATTCCCACTAACGATATTTGGATCGCGGCACACACCCTAGCGACTGGCGGCCAGCTCCTCTCGTCCGATCAGCATTTCCGATTTATTGACGGCCTCAGTTGGTGCATCCCGACCGACTAATCCCCCTTCTGACGAAGACGTATTCCCCTAGGTGCGACCGCCAAAGTCCTGCGAGACTCTTTCATCAATGCATCTTGTTCCAGGGTTCCAGCAGAACAGTCCGTGATCGTACTATTTCTACGTTTCCGGATTCGACAGATGAGCTGTTCGATCACGACTAACGGAGGGTGCCGAGAAGGAAATGACACCAAAGGACGCACATTCCGGGGGCGATGATTCCAATGATTAGGCCGCCGACGAGAAAGTCTTTTGAGTTCAATTGGCCGTAGCTAAAGGCAATGGCATTGGGAGGCGTGGAAACCGGGAGGCACATGGCTGAAGAGGCGGCTAAGGCCAAGGGGACTACGACGATTGCTTCCATGCCTGTACCTAGGGCCAGTCCGATGGGAATAAGGATGTTGGCGGCGGCTGTGTTACTCATGAAGTTCGAAAGTGTCGAACAGAAAAAGGCGAGCCCTGCGGCCATGAGTAGTGGCTTCTCGGCGCCGATCGGAATTTGCTGAACCAGCCATTCAGCCAGGCCGGTTTTGGTCACGGCAACACCTAGCGATAATCCCCCGGTGAGAAGTAACAAGATCTCCCAAGGAAGGGCGCGAATTTCGTCCTTGCCCAGGATTTGGAAGGTCGTGAAGACCGTGATGGGAATGAACGAGATCACTGGCGTTGGGATCTGGTGGATGGGCTCTGCTAGCCAAAGGATGATTGTTAGAAAGAAGGTTGCCATGACAATGCCCTTTTGCCAGAGCGGCGCTGATTGGATCTGATGAGACGGTGTGATTAGGGATGCGATTGGAAGCTCAGAAGTCGTCGACGGATACCGATAAAGCAGGAACATCCAGACGACACCAAATAGGACAAGAGCCGGAGGAAGGCCGAGCATCATCCAGTCAAGAAAATCGACAGGATGATAGTTGCCTAGCATACCTGCGGCTATGGCGTTCGGCGGGCTCCCGATGACTGTTCCCATCCCTCCGAGATTGGCTGCGAAGGGAACACCTAGAAGGAGTGCTTTTCGAAAGCGATTTTGATTTTTGATTGCTGCAGCGATTGGGGTGATGACGGCCATCATCATGGCGGTTGTTGCGGTATTAGAGATGAACATGGAAAAACAGAACGTGATTCCCATGATGCCGAGGAGTACGATCGGCGGGCGTGTGCCGCAGCGCTGAAGAACGAGGGTGGAGAACCAGCGGTCGAGACCTGTTTTTGACGCAGCGGAGGCGAGGATGAATCCTCCCATAAATAGCCAGATGATCGGACTGGACCACGGCTGAACGAACTGGAGCCAGTCATTGGGCTCCGTTGCAAAGATGCCGTTAGGTCGCCCCAAGAGAGCGATTTCTAGACCAATAATCAACAAGGCAACCGCGAAGGTGGGAATGGCTTCAGAAATCCATAGGCCCGCAGCCAAGATAAGAATAAAGAGCGCGACACGCCCCGAGGGTTCAAGTCCTGGATAGCTAGGGGCCCAAGAGAGAAGGACTGCGCCGAGAGTGATCGCTATTACGAGGGTGAGAGGGCGAAAGGAGTTTGCCTCGAGAATTCCGAGAATCTCCTTCGCCTTGCTTCTGTCATCGTTCATCCCGAGTCAGTTTGAACGTGCTTGATTCCCAGGGGAATCTATTTCGTGTTAATCTCAAATCGTTGGTTGGATTCTTTGATACAGTCTTGGATGATTCATGAGACCTGGTAAGAATGAGGCGTTCCTAGATTCGACGATGAAGGCCCATTTCTCTTCTTTTGCCGGTCGGGGTGGCTATCTGGTTCTTGCCCAGCTCGTGCTGCTGCTGCTTATCGCGCTCATTGCTCCACGGACATCGGGTAACTGGGGAGGTGGACTGATTCGCGTGCTTGCGGCAGGCATGATGCTTGCCGGTGCCCTCGTTGGCATTGCTGGGACCTGGGCCTTGGGAGGGAATCTTACCCCCTTCACGAAACCTAAGATCACTGGCGCACTCGTGCAGGATGGGGTTTATTCTCATATCCGTCATCCGCTCTATCTCTGCCAAATTCTTATGATGACTGCCTGGGCGCTGTGGTTTGCCAGTTTCTGGGGCGTTATTGCCAATGGATTCTTGGCGTTGGTTTTCGATCGTAAAGCGAGGATGGAAGAGCGTGCCTTAGTGGCGCAATTTCATAACTACACTGAGTATCAATCCAAGGTCCCTCGCTTGTTCCCGAGACTCAGGCGCTAGCGTCTTTTGTGCTCGCGGATCTGAATCTAGCTGCGACTGTGGGAATTGGCTTGCTCCACTCAGTGGCCCCAAGCGATCATTGGGCAGCATGCAGAATCTGGTTGTTATCCTCGCTTTGATCTTTCCTTTGGTGTGGTTGCTCGCGGAATTCAAGTATGGGAGAAGCGTGCGCATTGTTCTTGGTCTGGGGAGTCTTGTTTCCTGTCTTGCGATCGCGTACGTCGTAGGAGGGATGACGCGTTTGAATTACAATGCGTGGTACGGTGCAGCCACTCATGATCTCTTGGAGCGATCGGTAGACGAATTGCGGGCTGGACGTTCTGAACATGTTGCAGGCGTTCTTGCTGATCTTCATGCGAAGTTCGAGCCACGTTATGAGACACGTGCTCACTATGACGAACTCGTCAAAGAGGCGATTAAAAATCTGGCGAAACCGGCCATACCGTAAGAAAAAGCACTGTTGTCTGCTTTTTGTTTAGGAGTCGCTATTTTGTGCTAGTGCGGGGGCAATCGGGACGTGTTTCTGTTCTTTAAAACTTTCATTCTCACTGGCTTGTTGATAGGAATTGTTTTCATGGGAGGGGAGCTATTGAGATCAATCCTGAGGAAAATTAGGCTGGCATGGGCGGGCTGTATTCCTCTCGAGAGCACTCCCTGTTTCTCGCGCCCAAGCTATCACTTGAGCTTACTCTCTATTCTGTTTAGGAGCCTGTGTCAGTGTCTTGTGGGCAGGAAGATTGCACTAGTGTTGAGTGGGGCATTCTTTGGGTGCATCGGGCTACAGTCTCAAGTGCCCCAGTTCCTTGGAGATTTAGATTCTGATTCAGTGACGACGATCAAGGATCTCGTAATCTTGAGTAATCATTTGAGCAATGCTGCTCCGTTACCTGCCGGGGTCGCGTTGTTTGGTGACCTTGATCAAAATGGTGTTTTAGATGCCGACGACTTGAGCATGATGCTTGACGTTGTTATGGGACGAACCCCGCCTCCGCGTACTCCGTTTGCTTTCATTACTGAATCATCGCCGCAAAACGGAGAATCCGGCGTTGCCTTAACACGGGAGACGATTGTTCGCTTTTCTTTGCCACTTTCAGAATCGAGCGTCATTGACGCATCGGTTATTGAGGCACGCTTTGGAGAAGAATCCATCCTGGGGCAATCTCATTTGAGTGCGGATCGACAAACGATTTCCCTCTTCTATCCGCAGGGGCTGCCGCCTTCTGCGAGAGTCCGAGTGACGGTCAATGGAGATCGACTCCTTGATACCCGAGGATTCTTGATTGATGCTGATGGGGATGGGGTGCCGGGTGGGGTTCGAACCATTGATTTTGATACCTTGACCGTTAGCAGTGTTTCGAGCACGGCTGTCTGTGGGCGTATCTTCGCCTCCGATCTTGAGCCGAATGTGAATGGTAGCACGTTTGTTAATCGGCCTCTCTCTGGCGTCACAATCTCTGTGGATGGGAGTAACCTCTCGGTTGTTAGCGATGAAAATGGTAATTTTCGATTGGAAAATGCACCAGCGGGCCGTTTTTTTGTGCATATTGATGGGCGAACGGTTCCCAACGTGATGCCACTCGGTGCTTATTATCCGATCGTCGGGAAGGCTTGGGAATCGATTGCTGGCCAAGAGGTCAATATTGGCGAGATCTACCTTCCTATCATTCCTCCAGAAACCTTGAAGGAAACTTCAAGCAGTGAGGCTACGGTTCTTGAGTTTACGCCAGACTTCATTACACAAAATCCGAAATTCGAGGGCGTACAAGTGGTGGTTCCTCCGAATTCGCTCTTCAATGACCAAGGGGATCGAGGAGGGATGGTTGGTATCGCTCCCGTACAGCCAGATCGGCTACCCGGGGCCGTCAACAGCGATCTTCCGATTCAGGATGTGGTGACCATTCAAACGGATGGGGCGACAAATTTTGATGTGCCCGCACCCATCTGCCTGCCGAATCTAGAGGATCCTTTGACGGGGCGTAAACTCTCTCCCGGAGAAAAGGCTGCTCTTTGGAGTTTCAATCATGATCTCGGACGTTTTGAGATCGTGGGATCGATGACGGTGAATGATGATGGGACTCTCATCTGTACTGATCCTAGTGTCGGGGTGCTGGCGCCGGGCTGGCATGGAAGTAGCACCGGAACACAAGGAGATGGAGGGAGTCTACGAACGGTCAGACGCAAACGTGATAAACAGGAAAAGCCTGGCAAGGAGGACCCAGCGGGCGATCCAGAGAATCAGATTCGAATCCCATGTCCTGACAATCCGAATCGCTATATCGTCCTCTACAAGAATCGAAAACGCCCGGCACGAAACCCTGAAGCGGCTGGAGGTGATCCTGTCTATTTGCATTCGGGAGAATTCTATGAACCTGTGACTGATCTCCGAATCGTCGGGCGTGAGATTGATTTCATTTGGAGCCGGAAATATCGCTCTGTGACCGGGAGGGCGACGGCGCAAGGAAATGGTTGGGATTTCTCCTACAATATTTTTATCCGACCTGAAGGAGGCGATTTTGTTGTCTGCGACGGAAATGCTCGCGAGGATCTCTATCAAAAGCAGGATAAGGGCGTCTGGACGGCGGCTGGATTCTTTCGCACCTTGGAAGAGAATTTTGATGGGTCTTATACGCTGCGTTTTGATCATCAGGGAGTGTGGATATTTCATCCTTTTGATGGACGACCAGAAGGGGGGCGAATCGCGACAATCCGTGAGCGAAATGGTAATCAATTGCGATTTGCCTATGATGAACAGGGACGGCTCTCCGAGATCACCGATTCTTTAGATCGCCCCATTCAAGTGCGCTATAATGGGCAGAGCTTGATCAGTGAAGTGGTGGATTTTTCGGGACGAGTGATTCGATACGAGTATTTTGGGAACAATGAGGATGGTGGGAATTTGGGCGATTTGAAATCAGTCACATCGCCTGCTGTCACGAATACACCGACCGAGAATGATTTTCCGAACGGTAAGACAACCTCGTATACCTACAGCACAGGCTTCGAAGATAGTCGTTTGAATGGGAACTTGCAGACCATTACTGACGGGCGTCGAAACGATCCCAGCGATCCGACGTTTGGCGCCGGTCCTTACCTAAGGAATCACTATTCGGCAACGACTGATCCCGATGATCCCAATTTTGATCGTATTGTGCGTCAAGTTTGGGGGAACCCTGACGAGGTGATCGACTATCACTATTCACCGCTCTTGCCCTCGAATGCGAACCGACGGGCAGTGGTTAGAACGATCATCAATGATCGTCGGGGATTGGTGAAAGAGTATTTTTACGACGAGGCAAATCGCTTGGTTGTTTTTCGTGAATACACTGGTTTTGCTGATCGAAGCCGGCCAACTACTGCGACGACTAATCGACCTGAAGGCAAGACCCGTTCAAGTGATCCCGAATTCTTTGAGACTGTCTTTGAATGGAATGAACAGCATCTTTTGACCAGGACCATTCTTCCCAATGGTAATATTCAAGAACGGGTGTATGAAGGTGATCTGAATCCCAATGCCGATCAGAAAACGGCGGCAAACCTGGTTGCGACCCGTCTTCTGCCTGGGACACACACACCGGGAGGGGATCAATCTGTCATTGAAGAAAGATATGAATATGATTCGGACTTCAACGGCTGTTGCGGATTCAATTTTGTGACCAAATTCACCGACGGACGAGGGAATGTCACCACTCACGACTACGATGATCGCGGGAATCGGGTGAGAACGGTTCACCGAATTTCTTCGGTGGTTGAGAGCTACGAATTTAACGAGTTCGGCCAATTAAGGGCGCGGGTCTATCCTGACAACAATGGCGTCAGTCGCCGAGACGAGATGGTTTATTATACCGAGGGACCTCAGCGGGGCTACTTGCATCGTGTCATTCGGGATGCGGACAATTTCGCTTACGAAACGGAGATGGACTATGATCGTGTCGGAAACATCGTTTCTGTGACCGATCCAACGGGGCATACGAAGAGTTTTGTTGTGAATGAGTTGAATCAAGTCGTTCGTGAAATTTCCAGGGAAGTGATTTCGGGGAGCGGCGTGAGGTATCAACAAGACTATTTGTTCGATGCCAATAACAATGTCATTCGTGTGGATGCTCCGAATGTGGATCATCTAGGGAACGTTTCTGCGAACGCCGTTTTTACGACCCATTATGAATATGAGATTCTTAATCATCCCATCACCAAACGACAGGAGATAGACGCGTCACGAGAGAAGGTGACTGAATATCGCTACGACGAGAACCGGAATCGAATCTTGATGCGATTTGGAGAGGCAGTGAATGGGAATCAGCCCAACAATAATCTTGCCTGGACTTATGATAGTCGGGATTTGGTTTTTCAGATGATTCGGGCTCAAGGCGATGCGGCTCAGTCGACGTCCGAGTTTGACTATGATGCTAACGAAAACATCATCGCGGAACGTCACGGAATTGAGAATAAGGCGCCTCATATCACCCGTCGGGTCTTTGATTCCTATGATCGACCTGTTGAGGTAATCGATCCGATGGGGAATCGGACCCTTTTTTTGTATGATGCCAATCATAATCTCGTGCGTCAGGTGAAATTGGGAGAGCTTGAGGACCGAATAGGGAGTCAGGGAGATGTTAAGCTCTTTGCTGAGAATGCGATCTACGACGCGCTCAATCGCTTGGTTCGAATCGATACCGAATTATTTGATGTCGATAGTGGTGAATCCATTGATGACGGATTGTCGACCCTTGCCTATCGATATAACAATACAAGTCTTTTGACTCAGATCACTGATGATAATGGCAATGTGTCGCGTCGCAGTTATGATTCAATGTACCGTCCTTTGACGTTTGAGGACGCGCTTGGCAATTCGGCAACGTATACCTACGACGGGCGATCCAATATCACTCAGATTGTCGAAGTCGATCAGTCAGACTCGGGAGGGGAATCTGAGACCTTCGTGCAACAATTTGAGGTGGATAACTTGGATCGAGTTGTCAAGCACATCGATAATTTAGGGAATACATCAGAATTTGGTCATAATTCCCGGAATGATTTGACCTTTCAAAGTGACGCCGTCCGTGCCGAGGCGAATGGTGGCGGAAACGTTATTCGTCATGAGTATGATGGGGTTCGGCGGTGGATAGGGACGATTCGTGAATTGACTGCGAGTGGCATGGGTGGCGGGGAGTCTGTGAATACGATTACCGTTCGAAATCGATACGATGACTCCGACCGAATTATCTCACGAATTGATGACAATGGGAATGAGACGGCATACAGCTATGATTCGCTAGATCGGATGACGTCGGTGGAGTATGCCGACGGGACGAGTGAGCGAAAACAGTACGACGCTCATTCGAATCCAATTCAGTGGTTGGATGCAAATGGGACCGAAATTATTGCTGCCTATGATCGGCTGAATCGCATCGTCCGTAGAGATATCACCCCTGGAGCTGGAGTGTCTCGTGCCACGACATTTGAGGCGTTTGTCTACGATGGTTTCAGTCGGCTCGGTGTCTTCCAGAATGATCATTCAACGGTGAAACGGCGATTTAACTCAAGAGGTCAAATCATCCAAGAAAACCTGAACGGTGTGGTGAGTTCGGCGGTTTTTGATGGAATGAATAATATGCTCCGTTGTTCGTATCCGAATGATCTTACTACAAACATGAGCTATGACCGAGTGAATCGACTCACGCGTGTGGATGATGCTTTGGGCTTGATTGCCAACCCTAGCTATCTTGGGAGAGTAAGGATGGAGAGTTGTGAGTATGGGAACGGTACCTTAACCGTCAATCGATATGACGGTGATCGACGTCGTACTCAAGTAAGCCATATTTCCCCGCTACAAAACCTGTTCGATGATCGATCATTTGACTGGGATGCGATGGACAATAAGACGTCGCATCGTGATCGACTCAGCGGTCAGGCGGCGACTTTCTCGTATGATTCCGCCTATCGATTGCTCTCTAGTGACAGTGGGCTCAATGGATCAAAGACGTATCGCTATGATGGTGTCGGAAATCGTCTTTCCGTTGAAGGAGGGGTTCATGCTGGAGACTACGTCATGGATGCCGATAATGATGGGGCGACCGACCGTCAAGTGAACCAGTATTCCAAGACTCCCTTGGGAGATCGCCAATACGATGCGAAAGGCAATCTAATCGACTCAAACGACTCAGTGTATTCTTACGACTACCGGAACCAACTCGTTTCCTTCATCGATACTGTGAATGGAGTTCTTGCCACATATCGCTATGATGCGATGGGGCGGAGGATTGAACGTGCGATTACGAGGAACGGGAACGAGGAAGTGACACGCTATTACTATCACGGGCCTCGAGTGATCGAAGAACAGAATGGAGAAGGTCTGATGCAGCGCCAATTCGTTTATGGCCTTTATGTTGATGATGTCCTCAATATGCGAACGGACACGGAGAATTTTTTCTATCACTGTGACGACAATCACAATGTGCGCAAGATCACCAATCGGATCGGGCAAGTGGTTGAGTCATACGACTATGATGATTTTGGTGCGCCATTGATTTCTGTGACAGATGGAGAACCTAGCAGCGTCTCTGGGATCGGAAATCCATATTTATTCAACGGTCGACGCTTTGATCCTGAGTCAGGGTTTTACTACTACCGATCACGCTATATGGATCCACAGGTGGGGCGTTTTATTAGTCGAGACTATCTTGGCGTTTGGGGAGACCGGGGCAATCATGGCAATGCTTATTCCTTCGTTGGCAACAACCCTCACACCTTCCTAGATCCCTCAGGAATGAAACCAAAGGATGGGGAACGAACACCCTATGAGAGAACAACTCCTACCGGGACGATTGGGCATTTTCATGATCGACCGTTGGATGTAGGGGGAGGCGTTGTTGCTGCCGCTGGTGAGTGGATTACGCGGGGTGTTTCAGTCTTAGGGTATGTCGTTCCTGATGTCCTGGAACCGAATCTTGTCGCCGCACATGAACACTATTTTACGGGTGCCTACGACGAGTCGACCCCGGCAGAAGGGCATTACGGTTACGGCGCCGGAACGCGAGAGTACCTGTCAAATTACAACTGGCAGGTGTCCGGCGAGTATTACGATGATGTTATGGGGATGGCGCGGGATATGATCGATTCTGAATACTATCCTGGCGGAATGAATAACTACGGCATGTTCACGAACAATTGCCAACACTATACCGATTCGTTGCGGCGCTGGTATGATCATTTCTTGAACTCTCTCTGTGACGAGTCGGGGAGTGGGCTCGGAGCACGGTCTGATCGGATTCTTCGGCGAATGTGGACTTCACGGTATGGCGATGTCGATATTGTCATTACCAGCGACTGATGTGGATACGATGAGGCAAAGACTGGGAATGGTGGGCGTCTTCTTGACGTTTGTTCTTGTAGCTCTGCAGGGGCAAGGGGTGGATGCTCGAACTGAGTCTGGGCTGCATTACTATGGTATCCAGAATCGTTCTACTGGAGAATTCGTACAGCGAGGCGTTGCAGGGAGCAATGGGGTAGCGTTTGACCGTTTGATTCTTGGGGCCAATACAGAATTTCGGGTGTGGGCTCTCCAAGCCGAGACCTTGCTGATCGGATACGTGGATATTCGAACACCTGCCAATGGGAGTCGCTTCAAAGTGCCGCCTATCGATCTGGGCCAATCAATCGGGAAGGATTCTGATGGGGATGGCTTGCCTGATGATGCCGAACGCGTGATGGGAACCTTAGTTGATGATCCGGATTCGGACGATGATCGGATTTTCGATGGTGCTGAAGTGCGGCAGGGATCGGATCCATTGGATGGTTCGCCTGCTCGAACCGGAATTTTGGGCGCTGCCGATACGCCGGGTATAGCGGTTGATATCTGTGCTTTCAATGATTTGGTTGTTGTGGCTGATTCGGAACGGGGAGTTGCTGTGTTTAATGTTTTTAATGGAATGAATCCATTGGTCGTGGCCCAGGTAGATACTCCGGGGAGCTCTCATGCTGTTGCCTTGGCCGGAAACCTTGTGGCTGTTGCCGATGGGGCAAGTGGGTTGGCCGTGATCGATATTTCTGATCCCCCAAGCGCGGCGATTATTCGGCAAGTCAGTTTTTCTTCGGACGTACGGGCGGTGGCATCTGATGGTGAGTTGGGGATCGTAGGGCTTCGCTCCTCTCTTGTCGCATCGGTAGAGCTTCGGAGTGGTGCAATTCTAAGTCAGGTTGATCTTGGGAGCGATACGATTGAAGATTTGGTCTTGTCCGGTGATCATCTCTATGTGCTTCGGCGAGGTCGTCTTGACGTGCTGGATTTTCTCGACGGGGAATTGGAACCACTGGGTTCGGTTGGTCTACCTGGAATCGCTTCGTTCTCTGATCAACGCTTTCGGCTGTTTGTTGGAGGAGGCGTCGCTTATCCGGTCCACAGTCGCGGATTTCAGACGGTGGACGTGTCGGATCCAAGCTCACCGAGCCTCATCGCTTCCGGTAACTTGCCCCAGGCAGGGTGGAAGCAGATCGTGTTAAACGGATCTGGCTTGGGCTTGGCCGCTGTAGGGGTTAATCCACGTTTTGATGATACGGCAAACGTCTCCTTATATGATGTCTCAGATCCGAGTAACAATAATGCTTTCCTAACGGAATTTCCGACACCGAGTTTCGCCAGGGCTGTGTCGATCTACAATGGAATTGGCTATCTTGCTGATCACTCTGCCGGTCTCCAGGTTGTGAACTACTTGCCCTTTGATGATAAAGGGATCGCGCCCACCGTCACGATCAGCACGAACATTGACGAGAGTGCTGAGGAAGGAAAGCGCTTTCGCGTGAGCGCTTTGGTTCAGGATGACACACAGGTACGCAATGTTGAGTTTTATGTTGATGGGGAACGGGTGGCGACCGATGGAAACTTTCCTTTTGAAGTGCGTCTTACAGCGCCGCTCATTGAAAATCAGTCGTCATTTACCGTTCAGGCCCGAGCGAGTGCTGTCTCTTATACACATCTCCGAGCCCACGAGACCTCTCT
>CAJXVR010000053.1 GCA_913061285.1 uncultured Verrucomicrobiota bacterium
TTCAGCCACGAGGCTCGTCGCTGCCGCGGTCACCTCGTTGATGGTTTCATCCAAAACAGCCACTTCACTGTCACCCACTTGTCCCTGGGACGCCTCAGCGACTGCCGCTTCCACGCGTTTCGCCGGCTCCAGAGGTACCATTGGCACAGATTCAGTCACCTCCGTGGGCTCTGCGACCGTCTTCGGCACATTCGGACTTACCGGAAGCTCCTCTTCGACGACCGCAGCCACTATCGGCTCTCCTTGAATGGGTTCTCCTTGAACCACTTGCTCAGGAATCGGTCTAGACTGCGAAACTTCCGTTTGGCCACAGGCCGCCCCCAGTAGGGCAACTCCAACGGCTGTAGCAACATTTCTGGCAGGCACGTTTATGTTCACAAGCCCATATATCCTCTTGTTCTCCATTTCGATCAAGTCCTATTCATGGGGACTCATTCCCCTCGGGGTAGCGAAAAGGGATACTCTCGAATCGAGTCCCTTTGATGGTAATTGCCTCAACGGTGGCCGAGAAACGCATTTCCTCCCCAGAGCCCTGGAACGGGGTTTGAAAATGGGACGTGTCCCCAATCGTTTCCCCAGTCAATCGACTGGCTACCGCTTGAAGCAACAGTTCCCTACCATCTTCGAGTGTCACTCTGACGCTCTCCGCTCTGATCCGCACAAAGCTCTCCATATGACCATCGAGCACGTAACAATCAAGAATACCGGCGTCAGAATCGACCAGGAACTCGAGATGATACAGTTCATCTCCCAACACCACAGCTGCCCCTCCATGCGGCGCGACATGATGATGAGCATGCCCTGTATCTCCATGGACATGGTCTTCGTGAGAATGAGGCGCCTCGCCGCAACCCGCAACGGCAAGCAAAACACCGACAACAGGTAGCGACGCCAAACAGGTTTGCTGCCAGCCCTTGCCCCAGCCAAGGCAGTCGCAGACGCGGGTAAAACTGGAGTTAAAAATCGAGGCCATCATTAATCTTAAGACACCGGCACCAGATGATCGGCAACGTTGGTTCGATACGCCTTAAACGCAGGAACGAGTCCCGCGACAGCACTGAGAGCAATCATTAATCCAGGCGCCCAAAGCATCACGGGATGCCATTGGGTGGCCACGAGCACAACGCCCATCTCAGCCCGAATAACGGATGCAACCAAAGTGAAAATCGCAAAATAGACACCAAACGCCAAGACCATGCCGAAAGCCGAGATCGCGACCGTCTCGAGAATAATGGTTCCCACAATCGTACGTCTCCGAGCTCCCAAGGCTCGTAAGATCGCAATGTCCCGCCGGCGCTCATTCATCGAGTTATAGATACTCGCCAACACGGATCCCACAGCCACAACGGCCACGAGGTAGGCGATGAGTTCAAGCACCCGATCAAACCAACTGATCTTCGAAAACAACTGGGCCATGATCTGCCCAATCGGCCACGCCATGGTCAGCCGATTCCCTTGCTTGTTATAGAGGAGATCCAGGCGAAAACCGGCTTGAGCCGAGCGCAGCTTAACCAACACAGCACTCAGATCGGTAGCCGTCTTCGGATCGTGCCCGCTCATGCGTTGCAACCCGGCGAGCGGAATCCAAATCACCCGATCTGAAGGCGTATTAGAAGGCCTAAGCACGCCGACAACGACGTAGGTTTCGGCATGCTGCTTCTTTTCATCAAATATCAATCCATGATAGGGATGAAATGTGTCACCGACACCCAGGCCAAGTTTCTGAGCCACGAAACTGCCAACGACCGCTTCCCTCCGACTCGGGTCAAAAACACGTCCACCGCCGTAAACTTCAAAGCGCTGCCCCGGTTTATATTCGATCTCCGTAAATAGGTTCGTCGAGACACCAACAAGCCGATAGCCACGAAAGTTATCCCCTACTGCGATCGGGACCGCAGCGGCGACGCTAGGATTGGCTTTGATATCGGTATAATCTTCCCAGGCAAGGTTGCCAGCCGAAGCTTCAACATGGAAAATCGAATTAAGAACCAATTGCAGCTTCGAGCCACGGGCTCCCAATACCGCGTCAAATCCCGAGTCAACTCCGGTAAAGGTGGCGTTCGCTTGATCTTTGATCGTCCAAACAGACAGGCAAAGCCCCCCCGCTAGGGCGATCGACATTGAGGTGATGAAAGTCGACAGAAGATGTTGCCGTAAGCTTCGTCGAACAATCAACCAAAGAGTCATACAGCTGCCTCCTCCCGGCGGGCAATATTGATTTCTTTCAAATCGCGGCACACCTCAAACGCCTCCAAGACGGCCCGATCATGACTCACCAGCAGCAAAGCCGCGCCAGTCTCGTCGCAGGTTTCACGGATGAGAGCCAGGGCATCTCGCGCATTCTGGTGATCCAGATTTCCTGTCGGCTCATCAGCCAGCACCAAACGTGGGCGACTGGCCAAGGCCCGCGCCACAGCGACCCGCTGCTGTTGTCCCGTCGACAGCTGTCGAGGAAAATGGCTCATACGATCAGACAAGCCCACCCGTTCCAACAACTTCTTGGCCACGTCCCTATCGGCCTTAGCGCCAAAGGACATCCCAAGGAGCACGTTCTCGAGACAGGTAAACCCTTGTAGCAAATTGAAGGTCTGAAAGATGTATCCAATCTCAGACGCCCGAACCCGGTCTCGCTTCGATTCCTTCAGCGACGTAAGCTCAGTTTCTCCAATCCGAATACTCCCGCTATCCGCCCTAATGATGCCCGCGATCAAATTCAGAAAGGTCGTCTTCCCGGATCCGCTCTCGCCACTCAAAGCAACCTGTTCCTTTTCACCAAGGCTAAAGGAGGGGACATCGACGACCGCGTGAGCCTCGCCACCAGGAGACAGGAACGACTTCTTTAGCTCAGAAATATTTAGAAGCGACATGATTTAACTGGTGAATCCCTGATGGAGGACGATATTCAACGAATCAATTCGTCAATGGTCAACTACTGAGATCTATCTCTCGAGACATTTCGCAAGATGCCCGAAGCACAAAAACCATCAACCAACCCCAGGCAAATCTCACTCATAGGACTCGCCGATGTTCTCGGGTCTTTGATTGGGTTTGCCTCGATCATCGCCTTTCTTGGGCCCTGGGGGTGGCTAGCCGATCTCGGTTCCCACTTTCGCCCTCATTATTTCGTTGGCTCACTCTGCCTGGGAGTTTTCTTCGGGCTGAAACGACTAAAGCTACGGACGGGGCTCATCTCAGGCCTCGCTGTCATCAATCTCATTGTCATCCAACCTCACATCACCAGTCTGAACTCCGGCATCGGATCGAGAATGGGAACGCCGTTTCGTGTCCTTTGGTGGAACGTCCAATCAGCCAATCAAGAAAAGGACGAAGCGATCCAGTGGTTAATCAAAACGTCCCCAGATCTGATTGCGATTGGCGAGATCAACGGGGCGTGGTCGAGGTCCCTGTCACAGCTCAAAGAGTCCTACCCGTTTGAGTATATCGAAGCTCGCGAAGACAATTTCGGCATCGCCGTGTATAGTCGATTGCCCCTTTTCAATCCCAAGACCATTGCCCGCAGCGACGAGGACCTTCCTTCAATCGAGGCGGAGATTCAGATCGGGCAGCGCTCCATAAGCATCATCGCCACGCATCCTCTCCCTCCCATTGGCAGCCAAGCGACCAAGGAACGCAACACTCAACTGCAATGGCTCGCTGAGCACATAAGAGCAAGCGGCAAGCATACCGTGGTTCTCGGAGATCTCAACACGACGCCTTGGAATCATACCTTTGCGAACTTTCTGAAGCGAAGCGGACTCAATAGTCGCCCCAAAGAGTATTTCGCAACCTGGCCATCCACCCTGGGGCCCCTCGGGATTCCTCTCGACCACTGTCTCACCAGTGAGCGAATCAAGGTGCAATCGAGACAAATAGGGCCCTCTATCGGCTCTGACCATTCTCCGCTCATCGTGGACCTCGTCTGGTAAAACACCGATCCGACCTTCAGATTTCACCAAAAAACACCCCATAGAAGCATGGATCAGGAAATTAATCATTGTCTCCAAAGGCCGAGCATGATCACGTAGCGCGCATGCATCGAGATCACGGCGCCAGGAGGAAAGTGGAACCAGCGACATGACTGCCACGAATTCGCCAACGGACAAGGCGCCGGTAAGGGGCCTCGCACGGAGACGAATCGTTTCCCTCGGCGACGTCTACCGAGCGCCGTTCGTAAACTCACCCGGGCTTGGAGCCACCCTCTTTGTCAAACTATGCGCTGCCTTAGGCACCCGCACGCTTGTGCAGGTAGAGGGGGTAGAAAACCTTAAAAAAGAGAATGATCCGGTCATAATCGTCCTGAATCATAGCCAAAAACTGGAGGCACTCTCTGTTCCCGGAATTCTGATGTATCTCCGAGATGGAAAAATGGTTCACTTTCTGGCCGATTGGAATTTTTGTCTGGTTCCTGGGGTGTGGCTTTTTTATCATTTCGGCCAAGTAATCACGATTGCCCGCAAACCGGCAAAACCACGCTTTTTGAACGTTTTCAAACCATTATTTACGAGCAAGGAACCCGGTTTCGGCCGTGCACAGACCGCTTTGGCAGAGGGGCGCTCCGTGGGTATCTTTCCTGAGGGCACGACCAATCGCCACCCGACCAAGCTTCTCAAAGGATTCAGCGGGGCGGCGCAACTTTCACTTCAAACTCAGGTCCCTATCCTTCCTGTCGGCATCCAATTTCCCGATCACGACAAAACCAAGCCCATTCCTGAATTTATTCCTATGGCGCTCAAGATTGGACGCCCCATGCAACCTCAAGCGATAAAAGGCAAACCTAAGCTCGAAGAAATCCGGGTTTGGCACCGTCAAATCATGGCTGCGATTGCAGACTTGTCAGGAAAGTCCTGGCAACCACAGAATCGAAGGAAATAAGAATGTCGTTGGCGAAGCAAATAAATGTGATCCGAGCCACCAACACGGAAGACCGCCAATTGGCGATCAAAGTGTTGCACTCCACCTACGTCAACGAGAAGAATTGGATTCAGGACGAAGAAAAGTTCTTCCCTGTCTCCGATCTCGAAGCCAAGGATATTTCTTGGTTCGTGGCGTCCAACGCAACCCAACCCATCGGGGTCTTGCGGGTAATGTATAACCCTCCTCTGGAGCTTTACAAAGAGTACGGGATGCAGGCCCTTGAGAGTGGCTTGGACGTTGAAGCCTTTGTCAAAAACAACCGAATCGCCGAGATTGGCCGCTTTGCCGTTGTTCCCGAGTTCCGCAAGTTTATCGTCGTTTCGGCGGCTTTGATGCGAGCGGCTAGTCAGGAGACCGTCGCCA
Source organism: uncultured Verrucomicrobiota bacterium (assembly GCA_913061285.1). Taxonomy (GTDB): domain Bacteria; phylum Verrucomicrobiota; class Verrucomicrobiia; order Limisphaerales; family AAA164-E04; genus UBA2970. Next base: position 5,278 of record CAJXVR010000053.1, read on the forward strand.
ACGACTACACCCACTACGTCACCGATATTTTCGAAGGTGAAGTTCACAGCCCCTACGATTTTCATACCCGCGTGATGGGATTTCAACCAGTCGCTACCCACGATGTCGGGGAACTCAATTGTCCAAACCGCCGGATCACCATGGTGCTCGATTTGAAATCTGCCTACCAGCGTATCCAGAGCAAACAGAAGTGGATTTATCGCTACCTCACCAAAGATTGGGATGAATCCTTACATGAGAAACTGCGCAACGGTTCCCAGAGTTAGGGTTTCGACGCAGGGAGAGGCCATTCTTCAGGAAGTCTCTCGTCTAACCGGCTAGGCTCTCCTCAACCTCCCCCATCCCCCGGGCAGTATGAGAGCCAACAATCCTAGCACGAATACCCGTCTTTCAAGCGCGGCCAAGAAAATTCTCTTCGACATAGGCGCCACCGGCGTCTGGCAGGCAGCCGGAAAAATGGCTCAAGTCTTCGGACTGCTCCACGCCATGAACTGCTTGGGCCTCGACAATGCTGGAATCTCTGGGAATGTCATGGCGACAGCGATGCTTTTGCAGGTGATCCTCACGCTTGGAATTGATGTCATCGCAGTCCGTCATATCGCCGCAAGAAGCCAAACACTTAAGCAACTTCTTCCGGTAATCTTCACTGCTCGATTGACCCTCCATCTGGCGATCACTCTCATCTGGTGCGTCGCCGTCTTTATGGCATCCCTTTCAAGCGCGGAGACTTTTGCTTGGCTTGTCGGGGGCCTCTACCTCTTCGTCATCGGCATGAATTACCAGTGGTACTACCAGGCAACGGAGCAAATGCCTGCATTGTCACGGATCCAGACTCTGACCACCTTTGCCATCAGCGCCTATTTTCTTATTGTATTCAAGCCCGGACAAGCAGCAGGCATGGACCTCCTCGTTCTGGCGGTAGGACACGGTCTCGTCACGGCATGGGTCTGGCTCCGAGTTTGGCAAGAGAATCAAGTCCCAATGCTTACGAGCCGCTTTGGACACGATGCCCTCAAATTGCTCAAGGAGGGACAGGCTAATTGGTTGTTCGGAGTCGCTTACAACACCCTCACGCTCCTTGGATTACTTCTTATCCCTCAACTGCTTCCCAAGGAATCCAGTGACACACAATTGGGCCTTTTTCGATCGAGCAACCAGCTCGCCCTCGCCCTTCAGCTCGTGCTTACATATGTCGGCTATATTTTTTATCCCAAGATCGTCAGCTGGCGTCAGCAAGGGCTCACCGATTTCCGCCTCCGAGTTCTAGGCCTCGCCACAATCGTGTGGGCCTGCGGATTACTCACTAGCGGCATCATCTATTGGATCGGTGAACCATTTTTCAAACTCGCCTTTTCCGATGCCAACTTTCATCCCGGGTTCCAGATTCTTCCCATCATGGTTCTGGCAAAATTCATCGGCATGGCTAGCGGATTCATGACTTGGGGACTCCTTGCAGAACATAAAGATTGGCTGGCGGTTCGTTGTTGCGTCATCCCCCTCCTCCTCACTGCCGCCCTTCACGTTTGGTTTGTTCCCGACTACGGATTCGTTGCCGCAGGATGGCTCTACGCATTCGGAGAGTTACTCCTTTTTCTCTCTTGCACCGTCGCATTCTTACGCCTCAAACTCTCGGCACCTGGTTCGAAATGAAAAATCCGATCTCTCAACTATTCCATTGCTGTCGCTGGTGGCAGAGGCTTAGGTCAGAAGGTTTTTTCACTTGGAACGATGCTAGAATGCAGATCAACCGGGTTATTCTACCCGCTCGCTTCGCCTACCAGGAAGCAGGGCAGCGACTTCGAGAACAGACTCGAATCAGCGATGTCGGAGAGCACATCCATCGAATCGAACTCCCTGAGCATCAACTGCATTTCTACTGGCACGGTACCGTCGACAACAATCTCTATTTCCTGATCGAACAAGAATTTCAGCCAAAGAATCCACACTGCTATACCACACCTCCGATAAAGTTATCCCCCAAGAGTCTCGTCATCGATGTGGGTGCCTGCGAAGGTCTCTTCGGCTACCGCCTCTTGAAGGAGAAGCACTGCCAGCGGGTCATCTGTTTCGAGCCGCTTCGCAGCATGGCTGCATTAATCCAGCGGGGCGCCGAAGAAAACGGCCTCGATGCGAGTATGACCGTAGAAACACTGGCTGTCTCCGATGTTTCTGGACCCGTGAAGTTGGTGGCGACAGACAATCCCGACGCCTGCCACATTGAGCCCTGTAACGACGGCAACCAGAAGGCTGACGCACAATCGATCCGTCTCGATGAGTACATTGAAACCAATCAACTCGTTCTCACGGAACGCGATCTCATCAAAGTCGACGCCGAAGGCACCGATCTTTCGGTCATCAATGGCGCAGCCAAGACGATCTCGAAGTATCACCCTCAGATCGCCATCACGACCTACCATGACGATTCCCACGTTCAGGCAATCAGTCAGCGCTTAAGAGAACTCAATCCAAATTACCACTTTCGCTTGAAAGGCTTCTCGCATTGGACGAGCAAGCCACGTCCCGTCCTCCTCCAAGCCTCAGAGCTTAAGCCCTAATCTCGTCCTCTACAGCTCTCAACATCCCGCTTCCCGTGCTCACTTCCTCAAGTGCCAATCTTCTCCATCCGCCATCACGCTTGCATTGATTTCCAGCAACTGCTGCTTCATCCGTCTCAATCGCTCAGGCTGCTCGCTCGCCAAGTTGTTCGTCTGAGCGGGGTCTTTCTCCAGATCAAAGAGTTGAAAGTTCGTGTAGGTTCCCCCCTTGATCTTGGGAATCCAGGATTCTTGAAACATATTGTTCTTCGAGAGTTCGAAGTTTGGGTCCGCGGTCAAGGAATAGGCCCCATCTCGCATCGCCACAATTGGCCGCGATTTCTGCAAATGCCAGAAAAGGGCTTGGTGGCGTTTGAATCCGTCTCCATTCCCGCAGAGTAATGCAGACAGATCGCTCCCATCCAAGGTTCGATCATTCGGCACGGGTATTCCCAACAAACCGCAAACAGTGGGCAACACATCGACCAATCCCGCAGGTTCATTGAGCGTCACACCTTCAGCAATCTGCCCCGGCCACGCGAAAATCCCGGGAACCCGGATACCGCCTTCCCAGTTCATGCCTTTCCGTCCCCGCAAGCCTCCAGTCCGATCATCGCGGTAGCTCCCATTATCGGAGGTGTAGATGATCAGGGTGTTCTTTGGATCTGAAATCCGTCTCATTCTAGAAAAGAGCCGTCTAATCGCCTCGTCGGTATTTGCAATAGTCCCAGAATAAACTGCCGCCTTGTCGGTAACATCGCCATAGGGTTCAACCATCTCGCTCGGAGCGGCGATCGGGGCATGAGGTTCGTGAAACCACAGGTTGAGAAAAAACGGCCTATCTGGATCCCGCTGTTCCTCCAACCAGAAAATCGCCTCATCAGCAACCACTTGACAGGAATATCCCTTGAGCGGGCCTACCGGCTCGCCATTTCGGATAAAGTTACTTGGGTTGCGGTGACTAGGGGAGGCGTTATTTGCAGTAGCAAACCAATAGTCAAACCCGTGCTCTGCCGGCGTGGGCTTTTGCTGGGTTGCCGTCGGAAGACCCAAATGCCATTTTCCAATGTGGGCCGTCTCATAGCCAGCTTCAGCCAAGACTTTCGCCAAGGTCTCTTCTCGCTCTAATAGGTGAGACCGCTGACTCTCATCGTGAATCCAACTGTAGACTCCCGTTCGAATATGGTGTCTCCCCGTCAGCAGGGTCGCTCGAGACGGGGAGCAGACGGCGCACCCAGAATAGAACTGGGTCAAGCGTGCGCCCTTCTCAGCAAGCCGGTCCAAGGTCGGCGTCTCCACTGGCCCGCCATAACAAGCAATATCCTGATAGCCCAAATCGTCAGCCAAAAGGATGACCACATTCGGCCGAGCGGCCTGTAGCAATGTCGTGGCGGCAAGAGCAAGGAGAGTGAGAATCGATCGCGCTTTCATATCCAGGAATACTCAAAGCTTAGCAAAGACGCCCAGCAGCGCGATGAGAAATGCCGACGATGACGAAAAACCGAATCCGCCTTCCGCAAAAATGTCTTAGGGAGGTGAGGCGAGAGTCCCTCGAGCCAAAGGCAAGGAGATTGACAACATCTAATCGCACTCCCTTCCAGCGCAACTGCCACTCGACTCTCAGGCTTAAGGAAAGAAGATCGCTGATTTTTGAGGGCTGAAGGCACGGACAAGCGTTATTGCGCCCGCACCGACAACTCAACCATCTTCCACCTCGCCTGACAAACAAATGGCATGCAGCCACTGCTACGGCTCGAGAGACTCTCGCCTTACCGTCCCACCCTCCATCAGTGCGTGGGCGCCGGTCGGTTCAAGAATTAACTATTCAACAACGGCCTCAACGAGATCTTCGATCGACGGATCATTCGCAAGTCGGTCGAGAATCGTTAGCTCCTGCCCCAGCTCTTCGTCGGCCAATACTTCACTCTCAGCAACGAAGTAGGCGCGGAACTGCGAGAACAACTCGCGATACTTGTGACTGACAAAGAGAGGGATTGATCGCCGCTCCCACTGCCCAAGCCGGCTGATTGGCCAAGGGGGCAAAATTGGAATCCCCCATTCCGCATCAACAAGAGGACGAAGGATGGGACGTTCCTCTTGATAACTCGCCCGTTCATCCAAAATCCAATTTCGAATCAAACTCGCATAGCGGGTTAGCAAAATTCCTTTCCGAATTCCCAGATTGTCAAAATGTTGTTCCGAAGCGGCCGTAAACTCAACCTGCGATTCGACGGCGAAGGTTTCCCCACTACGGTTTTCATAGCTCGCTGAGATCACGAGTTCACGATTATCAACCTCAGGGTTACGACTCAACTTCACCAGGATCAAGCCGCCCCGAGTGGCGCCATCAACCGTTCGAGAGGGAAAAAGCGTATTCACCCTGAATACTTCTCCCGTCGCTTCATCGGCCTCCGGAGAACCAAAGACCTGATCAATGCTCCACCCATCGCCCTGCAAAGCAAGGCGCAGATCAAAAACCAAGGGTGTCACCATAAAATCAAAGTTCTCATCCATCTGCTCTATGAATTGAGCCGGAGAATGAACCGAATGATAGTTGGCGCCTCGATTCTTAGTAATGCTCTCGATGAGATCCGTATTGAAATCAACCCCGACCCCAATGACTGTTGAGTACAGATTCTTTGCTGCATTCGACTCAATCATGCCAATCAACCCCGTCCGGCTCGTCTCGCCTTGATTTGGCATCGCGTCCGTAACGAAAATGATGCGATTCTCACTGACTGCAGGATCGAGCTCCGACAGCTCATCGTATTGTTTCGTCGCCGCCAACATTCCCGCTGACATATTCGTGCCGCTGAAAGCTCGAAGCCGAACCACCTTCTGCCTCAGCTCATCAAGATTCAAATTGTTCACTTTCGTCAATGGCTGAACCACCCGCGATTCGCTATTGAAGGAAACAATCCCGATGCGATCTTCCGGTTCGAGATGATCCAGCAGGGCCGTTACCGCCTCGATGGCGACATCCATCTTCAACAAGGCAGTCTCCTGATCGCTCAGCTCCTGCTGCACACCGTTACGGTCATAGAAAAAACGATTGAATGGCCCGTCCATCGAACCTGAAACGTCTATCACCACCGTTATGTTGAGTTGCTTCCGACTAAAATCTGATTCCTTAATTCCGGAGTTCAATCCGACAGAAAGGTAGCGTTCTTCTCTTTCGGAAAACGGGTCAGGACTCACAGCTTGGGCATAAGAGGGACAAAAAAGGCTCTCACACTCCTCAGTCAACCCAGTATCAAAAAAGTAATCAAAGAAAAGCCCTTCAAAGGTGATATCCGTGTAGAGAGGAAGAAACTCGTTCTCAATGTTCTGCCGGAAATTTCCCACGTCATTGGCTCCACCGACCGCAAAACCGAGATTCGGACTTGGAACGCGCGGGGCAACCGGAGCGCTAAACGCCCCTCCCGCATTGTCGAACACTGGGGGCGCCGCAGGAACAGGCACACCCCCGGGAACGCCAAAATCTCCAGTCTCTGGAAACACCGCCTCGTTCGGATCGGTCGGAGAGATGGCAATCGCGGTTTCGGGAATCTCAACATCGTTAAAATTCTTTGCGCCAATCAAATTGGCTCCACTCAGCTTCACCGAATCAAGCACAGCCCCCTTGAACTCTGCCGCCCGAAGATCCGCGCCACGGAGATCGGCCCCCGTAAGATCGGCCCCCGTAAAATCCGAACCAGAGAGATCCGCGTAACGCAGATCTGCATTTTGAAGATTCGCGCTCACGAGAGACGCGGACGAAAGGTCCATTCCAGCGAGATCGGCCCCACTCAATTCAAGTGGCAAGGCTGTCACTCGGAAAAAACCGACTTGAGCCGAGATCGAATTGACCCCCAGAACGTGGCTACCCGCACCCGTGCGCAATAACTCCCCTACTGGCTCCCACGTCTGGAGGTCAAAACTCCTCTCCACCTCGTACCGCGGTTCCAATACCGCGGGCCCCACCCCCACAACACGATTGAGGCGAAGATTAAACCCGTCAGTCGATCGTTCCAGGTCTAAGCCTTCCGCTCGGGCACCGGAGTGGATACCAACCAACAACACACTCCCCAACAATCCCATTCCTCGACCTAGACTCTTCTTCATCGCACGACCTGACTTCATCTCTCCTTCAAGTTCCACTGTTTGATAACACCCATACAGTTTAAGTCAAGCGGCGATTGAAAAGAAAATGACTCGACTGGAAGGAAAACAAACCGAGCGAGACGTTTTCTAGGGAATCAAATTACGAAGAAACGACACCTTTCAGAAGCCGTCTGACAACGGGACACCTACAAAGAACAAAGCCTTCCAAAAACGAGCCACTAATAATTGCATTCCGCTCTTGATTTCAAACGAAATTTAGGCTGAAACTTCAAACTATGGCTACTATTCTTGTCATCGACGACGATGATGCATGCCGCGAGACGCTGGCAACAATGCTTGAGAGGGAGGGACATGATCCGATAATTCCGGACACGCCGTCCGAAGCGCTCTCGATCATCGCTGACGATCCGCCGGATCTTGTCATCACCGATATACTGATGCCAGATCTCGACGGAATCGAACTCATCACCCAAGCCAAGAAGCGACAACCAGGCCTCCGGTGTATTGCGATCTCAGGGGGTGGCCGAGCTCCAAAAGAACTCCTCCTTCGCGCTGCAAAGCAACTTGGCGCTATAGAATCGCTTCAAAAGCCGTTTGAACGAGCCGAACTCGTCAAGACAATCAATCGGAGTCTGGCTCCCTGCTGACGCCAACCGTCCGCCGGTCTCAACCTCACGAGGGCGCTGATCTACAATGGCCCGCTCCGCTAAGAAAAAAAGACCTTCTCTTTCTTTGATTCTATACTACGCCCTCCCTTAGAGGGCTACGGCAGGCATTCCAGGACCATCATTGCCTATTGATTCTTGCCCAAATATCAATATGATGGGCCTAACTCTTTCAGGTCATGAAGAAATCAACTCGACTACGAATTCACGCATTCACACTGATCGAACTGCTCGTGGTTATTGCAATCATTGCAATTCTCGCCGGGATGCTTCTCCCGGCGCTTTCTAAAGCCAAAACCAAGGCCCAAGGAATCAAGTGCATGAGCAATAACAAGCAGCTCGTACTTGGATGGACCCTCTACGCGACCGACTACGACGATAAGTGCGCCAATAACTTCACCATTCCAGGCACCGAACAAGCGATCACCTCGGGCAGATTCAACAATTGGGTCAACAATATCATGGGCTGGGGCGCTGGTTCTTCCGTTCGTGACCGTAGCATCACCAATCTGACCTGGATCAAGAACGGGGTCCTCGGGGCCTACACCGATGGTGCTGTTGGCATTTACAAATGCCCTGCCGATCATTTTGTCAGCCAGCAGCAACGCGCTGCGGGATTCACCCAGCGCGTCCGCAGCAATTCCATGAATGCGCTGTTCGGTCGATCCAACAACGATGCCAGCGACAATACGGCCAGGGGACAGAGTTGGGCCTTCAATGGTCAATACCGACAGTTTATCCGAACGACCGATGTCCCTTCACCGAGTATGACCTACCTTACCCTCGATGAGCATCCAGATTCAATCAACGACGCCTTTTTTGTCACGAATCCAGACGTCAACAACTGGCAAGACCGCCCTGCTTCGTACCACAATGGAGCTGCCGGCTTTTCCTTTGCGGACGGGCATGCTGAAGTGCACAAATGGATTAGTGATACATCGAAATATGCCGTGAAATATAATTACGGTGCAGCCAAGCCATTTGATGCCGCCGGCCGCCGTGATATGGCCTGGTACGCCGAACGCATTCAGCTCATTCCGTACCGATAACTCTCACACGCCCAGCCCCGGACCGGATCACTCGGTAGTAGCGATCGACTTGCATCCTTCCCAGCATCTCCTGGGTACCGTCCGGCCAACGAATTATTGCCGTCACCGGCCCCGTGACGCGGCCGAGACCAAAGTGAATGCGACGGCTATGTTGTGACCGGTAGGAATCACCAGTCACAATTTCATTCACCCAAGTTTGATTCTCATGTCGAACGAGCACCTGAGCACCAGAAGGAGTCGGATATCCTGCCTCAGCATCGATGTCAAAGCCGATCCAGTTGCCGACGGACTCGTATTGGTTGATGAAGATCCTCAACGTCTGATTCGCACCAGGCCAATGCTCGAAGCTTGTGACCAGGAGATCCATTCTTCCATCCCCGTTCAAGTCCTCGGTCACGACATTTCGACTATCACGCTGCGCACCAACCCCCAGTATGTATCCAGCTTCAAGGAACGATTCCCCCCCCTGATTAAGGTACAATCGGTCGTATTCATAGCCCCCATACGAATGCCCGCGCCCTCGCGTCCGTTCAAACTTCTCTTTAAAGTACATATACGCAACGGGATCCGGTTCTGATACCGCGACAAAGGCATCATGCAGCCAATACTCAGGCTCATAGTCACGCACTGAATCGCGGCTCTCGAGTCCGTTCCCGATGAACAGGTCAGCGTACCCATCGTTGTTAAAATCCGCCGCGCTACTTCCCCAAGACCAACCAGATTGACGCACAGCCTCACCCGCACTTCCCTGAGCGAATCGACCTGAATCCGTGGAAAGAAACACCCGAGTCCCATGGGTCATTCGCTCCCTGATCGTCCGATCTTCCGTTAATCCAGCACGCCAGGTTCCAAGGGATTGTAAACGGGCAACGGTCGGAGATCTCATCCCAGCCATCACAAAATCAAGTTTGCCATCCATATTGAAGTCAGCAAACGCATGTGCCATTCCGAATCCGAGCGTATCGCCCAGAACTGGCTGCGTTGCCTCAGAGAACTTCCCTGTCCCATCATTCAAGTACAAGTCCGCGCCTGCAAAATCGCTGACAACGATCAGGTCAGGTCCATTCTTCCCATCAATATCAACAAACGAGGCACTGTAAACCCGACGATGTCGCTTCTTTGACAACCCAATGGCATCGGTCACATCGACAAAGTCGAGGTCCCCATCGTTGCGAAACACATAGAAGGGATACCCATCATTGGCATCAAAGTAGGGTGTCGGCAGAGACCCGCTTTCATAGGGTACACGATACTGACCAAGAAAAAGATCAATGTCTCCATCACGGTCGAAATCACCTCCTGAGATCACCATTGGATACTTAAGTTCCTTCGTACGATTCCAAAGGACTTTCTCGGATTGATCAAAGATTCCCTGAGGCGATCCCGGCAAAACAACCATCCCCTCGTGCTTCATGCAAATCAGATCATCTGCACCGTCAAGATCGATATCCGCGAGCAAGGCAGTCGAGATGAGGCCAGGCGGAAACGCACAGAGCGGTTCTGGTCGGAATTGCCCCTCGGCATCACTACGAAAGAGAAGGTTCTTGGCCGCCAGAATAACCTCAGCTCTCCCATCGCGATCGAGATCCGATACTATCAAGGGATCGATCGCATAGGCATTCACAGGTGGCTCAATGGCCGTCTCAAGCAAGAGACGGAACGCGGCTTTCTCACGACGCACCCGCAGCTCTAAATCTCGACAGTCGACGGCAACAATGACCGGTAGAGTCCCATTCAAAGCATCGCCTTGCCAGGCTATCGACACAGGGCCTTCAATCATTGCCCGCATCGATGCACTCGGATTCTCGAGCGCAAACACGGCCTGCACCCGACTCAATGACAAAGCCCCCGCTTCCCCTGGCGCGAACGATATGTGCCGAAGCTCAAGAAAACTCAGCTCCCAACCTTCCTGACTCAAGCGATTGATAAACGGCTCCCATTCGTTCGAGTCTATCAATCTGTCCCCTCCATCTGAATGCCACATCTCGATATTCGCTAGCGACGAGGCATCGGACCGATTCCAAGTCCCCAAGGCAAGCGACCCAAAGGAATGCCGGGCTAGCAATGGCAACTTTCTATCGCTCGCCTTGATGTCATTCCAGATCGATTCAAGCAGTCGGTCTAATTGTTGCCCGCTCATTTCCACAGCCCACAGAGACGCCGCTACCTCCGCTTCCCGTCTCGTCAACTCAGCGACTTGATGCGATAGCTCAGGACTAAGCACATCACGCTCCCCCTCAATCACGCGATCGCTACTGATCGCCGGCTCACGATTCCAGACAAGCACTGAAAACGAGACGGTCACAAACACCGCAGCAAGTATGACGATGCACCAATGTCGATGCCTTACAGACAAACCCAGATCGAAATAGTAGTTAAGGGAAGTAATTCGGCTCCCCCTACGGAAGAACGTAGAGAGGATTACAAGCCCATTGTCTCTTCCCTCCCGCCACAGTCAAGCTCCCCAACATCAAAAGGAAATCAAGCAAGGCACCGATCGCTCCCGACAACCCCAGTACCGCATTCTGTATGCGATGTTTCTTATACGGCACCAGTAACTCACCAACCAATGCCCACTGGACAGCGAAAAGGAATTCTCATAGGGTCCGTGCGCCAGGGGCAAGGGTCGCAAGCACACCAGCCGTACGTAGCAATCTCAATCTAGCGAGATGTTCAGCTTCCCAACGACCCAGCAGAATCAGCCATATCGCCTCAGCTCCGCCAGCCGTGAAATCCTCCTCGCCTCCGAGAATTAAGAAAGCCATCTTCTGGAATTATGCCCAACAATTCGGTCAGCAAGGCATCAAATTCCTCCACTAGCATCCCATAGAGAGCCCAGAGGGGACAAAACCCTTTGCTTTCCCAGAGTTCTTGGGAAGTCCTTCCGAATCGAGATTTAGACTTTATCTTCTGACGAGGTCTTTGTTGGGTTTTCAAGGGACTGAATCCGCAGTGCTGTCCCATAGGATTTTCTAAAAACCAGCGAAATAAGCCTGTTCACAGAGTTGCGGCAAGTAGCCAAGTAAATCCATTTTCTTCCAAAGTGAAGTGCGAACGATTGCATAGAGGCGAATGAAGCTATGGGTCCATTGGCTGAGGCGACTGATAAAGCGCAACAAGATATAGACCAGCAATGCGGTCCAGACTTGCCAACGGACTCCGTTGGCTGAATGCCCAAGAAAATCTCCCAGCTTGAGCGTTTGCTTGATCTGTTTGAAGAAGACTTCGATCTGCCACCTAGCCTTATAGAGTTCGCATACCGTCGCCGCGCTCCATTTGAGATGATTCGGCAAAAAGGTCATCTACCGGCGTTTCCCGTCAACGTCCACCCACGCTGTGACTCGCCTGGCATGAGTGCTGTTGGTGAGCATGATTTCCTCATCGGAAATCAACTCGCCGCTGACCTCTCGCTTGTCCAAGAGATCATAGACCATTCCTTTCTTTTCTCTTCCCACCCAGAAGACGCCGCGATCAGAGAGCTCACTCAGATGCTTCCAATCGTTGTATGCGCGGTCAAAAATCACGATTTCCCCGTCTTTAAGCCCGGCACAGAGTTCTCAGGCGCAACGGGCATCATTGTGCTTGGCCGTATCGACGATAGCGAAGCGGGGGAGCAGACTCTCCATATCCAATCGCATATGCGTCTTGGCTGCTGCTTTACGCCGCCGATGTTTGACCCAGTCCATTGAGTTAGCCACCAGCTCAATGGTGGTCGAATCGATGATTTGAATCGATCGTCGAAAGCGACGAATAGCCTTCGGAAGTTTTCCCCTCTGATATTGCGGCAGCGTATTTTGCAAATGATCAAGCACCGACCAGAACAGTTTTTGGGCCATGGCTGCCGGGCGCACTTTGTTCGCATGAGAAAGCCCGTTTCGACTGGGAGCCTTGGCGCCTCGCAAAGCCGAGAGTGAACCCGAGTGAAGGCCCAGACTGTCGCAGACGTCGTTCAACCCAAGACAACGAGTCACCGGAGCGTAGATCATGGCGACGACGTGGCTCCACGGACAGAAACTTCGTGCTCTATCACCCGCTCCTGTATCACGAGCCAATTGGGACACTAAGTGGGGAGGTATATGATTGCAGATCTGCCGAAGAACCGTGAGATTGGAGCGGGCTGGTTGGTGTCTTTCGTTTTTCAATGCCTGCTGAGTGGCTGGTTTACAAAGTATCTTCCAGCCCTTTCTTCATTTTCCTATAGGACGCCTGTGATATCGTTTGAAGGATCCGCCGGGCTAGCGAAAATAGCCAAGCACTCTACCCTCCAGGTATTCGAAAAAGCTGAAATGTACAATCTGATGTTTGAGGAAGGGCTCGATACCGTACTGCCGACACTCAATCAGGATCTCGATTTTGCCTGGATCGATGGTCACCATGAGAAACAAGCAACTCTCCACTATTTCGATCGGATAAAACCCCATCTCAAAAAAGGCGCGATCGTAGCATTCGATGATATCTACTGGTCAACTGATATGCTCGAGGCATGGGAGCAACTTCGCCAAGCAAAGGGCTTCAGTCATACAATCGATGTTGGGGTTTGCGGCATCGGGATTTGGACCGGAGAGGACCAATCCCCAAGAGAGTGGAGCGTCAACCGATTCGTCAGATCAGGCAATTGGCAACCACAGAAGCCTGCAGGTTGGAAACAAGCCTAATCTCCATGAACTCTTCTTAAACTCTCTACCGAGGAAATCTTCCTCCTGAAATCCCCCCCCCCCGACATCCTGCATTCGCAATGCGATACCGCTCGGAAGAAACTAACCCTTCTTTAGGGTGGGCCCCAAGCCTCCGAGCAAGCATACCCTCAAGTCAAACTGGTCACCACCACCTAGTTCTGAGCACGTGCCCGGGCATTGGGGTCTCGTTGTTCACGAAAAAGATCCATGATGATCGCTTGAGCTCGCAGGTATCCAGCATGGCCATCTAGGTAGACAAAGTTGGATCCTTGATTATGCCGTTTTTCTGCAATGCGCCGTTGCGTATTGAGACGACCGGTCGTCTCATTGTAGGGCAAGTGCGTGGGAGCCCAGACATCATTCAAATCTGTCTGAGCGTCTTGATACCCCGTGATAATCGGGCGCCAGGACCCATCTTCGTTATCGCCTAAGTGAATGCTATCGCTTGGATTCTGAAAGGCTGTGATCTTAGATGGACCGACTTGCTCACTCCCGATCATGTCGGTCACACTCGAGAACTTCCAAGCGTTGATCACGTAGGTAATGATCTGTCGATTGTTCGGATCCCTATTCGGATAGCTGGGGCACTTGTAGATTTTTACCCCACGAAAATCTTCATCGGTTCCGCCCTCCGGCATGAATGGCATGTAAACAAAAAACCAAGGATAACCGTTGCCACGCGGAATATAATCTTCGTTGTCATCCGCATACATCAGCATCGCCAATCCAACCTGCTTCAGGTTGTTGATACAGGCGATTCCTTTCGCTTTGGCCTTCGCTTTGCCAAGAGCAGGCAAGAGCATTCCGGCAAGAATGGCGATGATCGCGATAACGACCAACAACTCGATTAGGGTAAAGCCCTTGGAACCAGAGAGTCTCGTTCCTTTTTTTCTAGCAATATTCATAACACCTAGCACTTGGGTACACTGGTATCCACACGATGGGATAACAACTAGTTAACGGGATGACACTTTTCTAGAGGAGCATAGGTGAAATGTGGAGTACAAAATCGAAGTTTTTCTAAAATCCTACTGAAACCCCAGTAGGAGCGGGTTCTGAACTGTCACAAAGAAACGAGCCGAGTTTCCAGTAACCTGAGATCGGATACGCCTAGGGTATCAGGGGGCGGCTGCACTCAGTTGCTGAGAGACAACCGTGTTGCCCACGGGTGATCATTCCTTTCGATGGGTTCAATCGACCGTCAGGGAGCGCCTAGCGAAATCTTACCTACCCGGAAGCTTCTCGTGAGATGTATTTCGAACCAGCCAAGGCCATTTCAAAAAGGCGCCTTCTCCGTGGAAGAAGATTAGAGGAACAAGGGAACCGCCAGACAGAGAACGCCCCGGTAAATTGCCCTTCTCGCTTCAGTCATCATTCGCCAGAAAAACGATGCGGAAGAATTGACTTTGGGCGTCTTCTATTTGGCGTTCCAAACGCTTCATCTGGCCCCGAGAACCATAGAACGCGGAAGGCTCCACGCCATCAACAGCTTCCCAGCTTGCATCGGGGTTCAAACTCGAAGAAACCTGAAGTTCGACCCCTATTGTAGCCGCGGGAATTGCGGGAAAGACAAACTCAATCGCTGATTCTGCTCGATTAATCGACAGCGTCCAAAAATCTTCCGAATCCAATGGGCTCGTCCCCAGTTCATACTCCAATGAATTGGGAAATCCGTCGCGATCATGATCATTCGCCGGAGCAGCCAAAGGATTCAGAGCGGACCCAAAATTCCTTGAACTCCACTCTTCATACGACTCTCTTGGAAAAGAAGCGATCCACTCTCGAACAAGCTCGATGGCCTCACTGTCTAGCTCGTTCGATCCCAGCGGCGGCATCCGATTACTTCCCAACGATGAGATCCGCTGTAGGAGTTCTGAGGCACTGGGATCTCCAGGAACCACAACACGACGCCCAGGTCTGATAGAGGGATTGCTTAGAACACCACCAACGATCCCGGCATCGGCAAGCTCCGTAGTGATTCGTGCATCCCAGGACCCAATAGCGTCGCCTCCTGGCTGGTGACATTGGCTACAATTGGAATCCAAGTAGGATCTTACGCGATGCATCAAACTCTCCGTCGTATCATCAATGGCAGCCAAGGTCATTCGCTCAGCACTCGCATCCACGGCTTCATCAAAATATCCGGCATCACTATAGGCCAAGATCTGTTCTACAGCTCCCTGCTCGAAATCGTGCCTTCGCGCAAGTTGCGCCGTGCTAAATCCGAGGGCCTCGCCCCCGGTTGCCGTGTGACATTGGAGACACTCGCCTCGGCTTGGGTAGCGCCAACGCTGTTCACGAACGCCCCCCTCATCTTCAACCGTGAAAACCTCGTCCATTCCTTCCTCTGGTACCAAAA
This sequence comes from uncultured Verrucomicrobiota bacterium, assembly GCA_913061285.1. Taxonomy (GTDB): domain Bacteria; phylum Verrucomicrobiota; class Verrucomicrobiia; order Limisphaerales; family AAA164-E04; genus UBA2970. Next base: position 20,665 of record CAJXVR010000053.1, read on the forward strand.
AGGCATTCTGTTGATCATCGTCCCAACGATAAGTAAGCCCGTAGATTCCCTCGCTGCCTTTAACAATAAATCGAGTCTCGAGCCTACGGGTGGACGAAGGATCTCCAGATTTAAGCTCTAGCTCAAAGTGTTTCACCCAAAACATCCCTGTAGGAAACCCCCAATTCCTCTCAGGATGATAGGAAATCGTCGCATCAAGCTCAGGCACACTAAACCAGCGTCGTTTCTGAGCCCCATCGGACCAAAATGGAGCATTGATCGAGTAGCCAACAATTCCAGGATTAGGGGTCAGAGACCCAAGGTCGTGGAAAACGCCGGTATCTGCGAGTGAGCGAGGTATCGCGTCGCCCTCGTCTTCGTCTGGTTCGCTAGAAACTAAGCGCCATAGACGGCTTGAATTGAAATCAGCCAACAATACATCGCCATTTCGAGGATCCTCACCAAAAGCTGAAATCCCTGATTCCCTGCCGATGTTCTCCCATTGTATCGCATCCGCCCCCTCGTGCCGTAGCCACCAGAGGTTACCGCTTGCGTAGTCCGCAAACAAATACGCACCAACCAACGATGCAATCCGAGAACCTCGGTAGACAAGGCCTCCGGTAATCGAGTTCCCCTGATTCGATCGACTCCCATGCCCATACTCCAAAATCGGATCGATAAACTCGACCCCCTCGGGAACCTCGTCACGTCTAGGCCCATCGATCGTTCCTTCCCGATAGTTCCAACCGTAGTTTCCTCCCTTAACGATGATATCGACCTCCTCGCGACGTCCTTGTCCGACGTCTCCGGTGTAGAGCTCTCCGCTTGCAGAATCGAATGCCATCCGCCAAGGATTTCGCAGTCCAACAGCCCAAAACTCGGTCCTCACCTCCTGAGGAATGAGACGACTGCCATTAAACTGTACTACCCCCACAAAAGGATTATCATGTGGCACCGAATAGTGTGCCAACCCCGACTCATCAAGAACGATCGCAGGATGAGGATTCGGCTCCAAATTACCCGGTCGCTTATCAACGTCAATTCTCAGAATTCCGGCAAAGAAGTCTCGATCCAAGCGCTGACTGTTCTGCAGAGAATCATTGGCAGCCCCCTCGTCCCCTAACGACACATAGAGATACCCGTCTGGACCAAAGTGTAGATCGCCACCATTGTGATTGCCTGCGTCATCTCGCTGACTGAATAAGATCACCTCTGAGTCGAGGAGCCCTTCATTGGGGTTCTCCGGATTGACTTGGAATCGCGACACTCGATTCGGATCCCCAGCGGCGCGAGCCGTATAGAATACGAAGAACGTACCATTCCGTTGATAGTCAGGATGGAACGCCAAACCGAGCAGCCCTTGCTCTCCAGATCCAGATTCGACCCCGCGCGAGAGGGACAGAAACGTCTGCCGAACAGGATTCTCGAGATCGGGGATCACCCGGATTCGCCCAGAACGTTCGAGAACAAAAAGCCGATTCGAATCGCCTGGGGCAGACACAATACCAACAGGTTGAGAAAAGGAACGAATTTCAGGAAAAGCTAACTCCAACTCAAAACCCGTACTCGGAAGGGAGTCTGGAAAATGTGTCGTGGTATTTTCCACACGCTCTAGAACCTGTCCGGAGCAAACCAGACTCCCCCCACAACTAAGCACTCCCAACAAGAAGACTAACGTAAATCGCCACATAATCACCGTAATACACCCATTCAATCATTTAACATTGGCGTCCCAAGGGCTCGATCAATCCAAACATCGAGCTTCACCTTCTCAGACAGCCGAGCAGCCCAGCTCTCTGGGATCCCGAGGTCACCACCAAGACCGAAACATGCTCCTAAAATTCCTCCCAGCAAGATCGCTCGACCACAAGAATCCCCACCAATCCAGATATTTTCCCTGACCGCAGACGAGAACGATTCGACCTTCCCCAATTGATGAAAAACACTAGGAATACCAAATTTAAGTTCACAACTCAGACCAAGCTGAGCCGAGAACTCTTTTGAAGAGCATTCGTTACTTTCGAAAGCCGGCTTGAGATCTGAAACGATCGATTCACTTGCAGCTCGCAACCCAGCTTCCGCAGCAAGAGCCGGACTAGCGGTAAGAATCGCTGTCTCCAAAGCTCGGGCTGCAACCAATCCATACGCCACTGAGGTATCGAGATTATTGGTCACCTTAACGGCCGATTCCGTCGTCGTCACCAAACGAGGGTCTCCTGCGAAACGAGCTACCAAGGCGGGGAGTTTAGAAATCGCAGGCAACTGATCGTCTGCCGAACCAAAAAACACCCCCTCAGGGCTCTCCCGCATCGCCACCCCCGCACTCTCCATTCGATTCAAGGTTTCCCGAGTGGCATGATCGATATACCCGACATAGCCTCCCCCATAACCAAAAAACTGCTGAAACAAGGACTGATAGTGCTGTTGCGAATAGTCGCCCTTGTTCGAAGAAAGCGATTGTAACATCAGCCTTGCCTGCTCCCCGTAATGCGAAAGCTCTCCTGCCTGCCGCATGCCATGAGCAAAATAGCCAGAGAAACCATCGAAATCACAACGTTTTGGCTGGCGAAATTCCGGTTCCACTGGAGCCAGTTCCTTAATTCGTGCCTGATCATACAACCAATGAAACCCCATCGAGGCAGCATCAGCCACCAAGGCTCCCAGTATCGCTGCACGTTTTCGTTCTCTCAGTCCGTCACTCATCCTGTCGTTCGATATCTAGAGCCTCCACAAGGCATTCTATTCCGCCCCATTTGACTTCAACCAATATACGCGGCCAAACTAAGGATGCCAACTTAGTCTGCTAGGAATGGAAAGAATCTCCTCCGATGCGCTTGAATACGAACATCCTCAAGGCGGTTTTACCCACCTTGAGGACTGTTCCTTGGTTACGATCGGTTAATTCCTATTCAATGACTTCTGTGTCCGCTTCATTCACTTCACTCAGTCGAAAGAAGCAGATTCTCCCACTCATAGGGACGAACAAACGCATTTGCCCACTCGCAGGAGAAACCACCTGGTCTCGCAGCTGCTCCTCCTCGCCCAGCGAGAAGGACATTGTTTTCCAGTCACTAAGCTTCAAGTTTTCACAAACTTGAAGGGTGAAGCCAGAACCAGCCGCGCTGGCGCATTCAAGCTCGACTCCGGTTGTTCCATCCTGTCGTTGAACTGAGCGAACGGAGATCACCCGAGCCTCGGTAGACGCGCCTTGATCATCAACCACAATCCGTACCGGTATCGAAGCAGCCAACACCGTTCCCCGATCCGGGAAGCGCCAGTAGAAATGAACCGCACTGACACCCGTCCTAATTAACTGGGCCAATCGATCCTCATTGGATCGATCCAAGCTTAACTCAACATTGAAGCTACGGCTCTGCCCACCATTGAGACGCACATTCGTCACCCACTCGCTCGCCTGACGAACGTTGGCTCGGCGGAACTGGATCACCCCGCTTTCTCCAACCGCAATTAACTCAAGGTTCGCGCGCCGATCCGTTGGATTCTCGACCACGAGGTCGAGTCGAGCACTTCCGTTCAAAGGTAAGTCCACAATCCCAGGAACATGTAGCCCCGTCCCGGCAGGATCCAACTGCTTCACGGTCGGATCGTCACTTCTCACCACGCGACTTCTACAGAATTCCTTGGCTCCCGTCAGAGGATCCGTCACCGTCACTCCAAACCAAGCACAGGGTTCCGCCACATTTTGCAATCGTTCACAATCAATCTTAACCACGACCTCTCGACAGTCGCCCGGGGGGATAAGGATCGAACCTGAATTCGGGCTAAAATCGACCATGGGATCCAAGACCACAGGACAGTCCGCAGATGCCGGAGGCAAGGTGATTTCCCATTTTAGCTCCCGGACTTGATTCGATTTATTGCATAAAACAAGCAGTGCCTGAGCGGAACCCTGATTCGGGCAGCAATAAACGAGCTCTGGAAGTCGGCAGCAGAATCCTAGCTGTGGCACATCATTCTTTTCGGGCACATCGAAACAAAGTTCTCGAAGGCAGCATTCCTCAAGATCCTTGGTGTGAAAGGTCATCGGCAATTTCACCGAATGTCCAGGGCGAACGCCGTCGATCTCAAAGCAATAGGTCTGACTCGCTCCTGGAGCAAGGGGTGGTGTCAGGGGGAGATATCCAGGGACCGCAGCGATGCCTGCCCCTGGATCTGCCAGCACAAACACATGATGCAATTCCGCAGTTCCAAGGTTCGTGACAGTTACACAGACCTCCACCTTCGCGGTACCATCGGCAGCCACAGAGAGACACTCCACGCTCTTGGTCTCAAGGGCCACACACTCGCAATCGGGCAATTCAACCGCTATTTTTTCAGTGCAACACTCTTCCATTTGCCCGTCTACAAGACTCAATAGAGTCACATTGAAACAAGCCTCCCCTCCAGACACACCACCAATCAGTTCAATACCGGAGAGATCGAACGATGCACCGGACGCGAGGCTAGGAGAAAGAGGCAATTGATTTGGAGAGATCCCGGTCAAACCGGACACGGGTGTCAAAAGCACCCATTGAGCGTCTTTCCCAGACTGATTCGTTAGGCTTAGAGACACCTCGAACGGAGCTCCCTCTTCCCGCGGACAATCCACTTTCAATCGATCAACAAGCAGACACCCACAATCATCAAAGAGATCAATCGCACCAATCAAGGTTTTGTCCTGGTGCACGATATCATTGTCGATGTCGATGAGAATGCTATTCGCTGTGGCTGGAGCATCCGTGGCGTTTCCCCCTGCCGGCACTCGATGTAGGCCATAAATATTTCCGTGAAGGATATCGCCGGTGGACCAGACGTTCTCTTCACAGTCACTTACCACTCCCCCGGCCGTTAGCCGCCCACTATCACCAATGCGATACTTGTTTACTGGACTCGCAGTCCACGCGCCGCTCACACCCGTATATTCCAAGACCCGCGCCTGATGCACGCCATCCCAACGGTAGTAGCGTTCTGCCAGAAGCATCGCGCCCGATTTAGTAAATTCAATCGAAGCCACGGGAAGAGACCAATTCGCCGTCCGCGGCGGTAAAGTCACTTCAATCTGTGCACTCGCTGGAATGAATTCCCCTGTGCTCGAATCCAACGCTACAGACCAGATCTCATTCGCATCGAGAGCTGAAGGATGGGTCTTATCTTCCCACCAAACGGCATAATAAAGACGACCTCCAAAGACATGCACTCCCCAAACACGCCGCCCCAGAGGCGACATCGTATCTGGCGTTCCTGGATCCGGAATCGGCGTCAACGAAGCAGCCGTTCTCCCGTCAATACCATGATCATAGGATACCGCCTGCACAGTCATCGAAACAGTGTCAATCCGATAGATCTTACCGTCTTCAAAATTGGAAACGTAAAGCCAACTCCCTCCATCTCCACTAAGATTATGACAGAGGCTCCCAAGAGATGCGTTCCCCGTTCCGCTGATTGTTGTTGAACTAATCGCGCCTGAAACCCCGTCCAACCGGTAAATACCCCCGTGCCCCGCAGGTCCCGGCGGAAAATTCCCATATACTGTCGTCGCTCCAATATAGATGTTGCGTGCTGGCGCACTATCGAGCGCCACGCCAAACACCTCACCGATACTACTTGCTAACCATTCATCGGGACTCCCCTCGTTGTGAAACATAAAGCCCGGCGGCGGAAACCAATTACTTCCCAAAGTCGCACCATTCGCCAACGGGTCCCTCGTATCAATAATACCGACAACATGATTGTTCGGGTCAGGGATAACCGCGTTGTTGCTAGTACCGGAAAAACAGGTCACGACCAACTGCCCTGCTTCCATCGGAAGAGCGGCTTGCGCCGTCGCCTTGTTGGAAAGGAGACTGCATAATACTAGCAGTAATAGTGTCTTTATTTGAGCTTTTCTCGACCATCGTAGATTGTTCATAGTTTGAGTGTGTTGTGTTGGGCGGCCACTTGAGGCTCAACCTCTGGCACGCAAAAATGATTGAGCACTCCCCAAGCCGTTCTCAGAACTGCCAAACAAAATGCGACAGCACCGGAAGGGCAATGACGTCTGAACAACTCGTTCCTTGCAGATTGTTTTCACTCCTCGATAATCTCTCCTCGTCGAATCAACTCATTCCAGAATAGAAGCTAAGCCATGATCAACACGCACAACACCTCCCGAATGCGACGTCACGCCCTGCTTGTCGTCCTCAACCTGATCATTCCGCTCCCATTCGCGCTTTCCGCTCAAGGAATCGAATCGGAAGTTGGCAAGGTGTTCGCGAGCTACGAAGTACCTGAAAAGATCGAACGCTCCACCAAAACAATCAAAGAAGCGGCTGACAATTTTCTAGAGAACCTCGACGAGATTCTCATTTCCAAGGCTAAACTCCCTTTCAACACCCCAGAAAAAACCATCTGGAGCAATCTCCCCCCGAACCTTGACTACGCAGGCATTCGAGTCGCGGACCTTAGCCCGGACGAATTGGAGCGCTTCATCACGTTGCTCGCCACTTCCTTGAGCCCTACAGGATTCGAGAAGGTGCGGGGCATTATGCTAGGAGACGACCTTCTCGTCCGAGGCGATCAAACAGGAAATCGAATGCTTTTTGGGGCAGACAACTACTGGTTCTTCATCTACGGCACCCCCTCGCTGACAGAACCTTGGGGTTGGCAATTTGACGGTCACCATCTTGCGATCAATCTGACCATCGCCAAGGATGAGCTCACATTGTCTCCTTCGTTCATTGGTACGCAGCCAGCCGATGTCGCTTGGGGAAATCGCTATACCCACAAGCCCATGGCAAACGAAGTGGCCCTGGCATTCAAACTCGTCAACAGCCTTAGTCCCAATCAAACAGCGAAGACGATTGTCGGCCCCCGACGCCAGAACCTCGATGCCGGGCCGGGAGCCGATGACGTGAAGCCCGCATTCAAAGGCATCATGGGATCAGAACTGAGCCAGAGCCAGAAAACCAATCTAGACCAACTCGTCAATGAATGGTTGAGAATCCTTCCTGCTCCCTTCGCCCAGAAACGTCAGCAAGAGATCCGCCGCACGCTAGATAAGACGTACTTCGCATGGTGGGGCGATTCTGAACCAGGGAGCGCCATTTATTTTCGCGTTCAGGGGCCAGAGGTGCTTATCGAGTTTGCCAACCAGAATCTCGGCGGGGATCCTCAACAACATCTTCACTCGGTCTATCGTGATCCCAGCAATGACTACGGCCAGAGTTTCTAACGAATGGTTGATACCGCATTCATGCCTCCGATCTGAGTGAACTTGATTCCCCGTCATGAACCAACCACCGATCTTTCTTTCGATCGCGATCGGCACTCTCATTGCGGTGGCATCCACCACAGGATGCCACCTTTTTAATACGCGAGCACAGTCAACACCACGTCTCCACCCCGCCGCGATTCCAAATACCCACACCCCAGGAGATGTTGATAAGCCCTCGTTGGTCCCCTTCATCATCGCGACCCCCAATTCACTCCCCGGCCTCGTGATCGATGAAACCGAGGCCGTTCTCGAGGGGGACTGGCAATATTCAACCCACACCCCTCCCTACGTCGGAGCTGGCTATCTCCACGACCAGAAATCCGGAAAAGGAACGAAATCAGTCACCTATCACCCACAATTTCGCCAGTCAGGCCTCTTCGAACTCCGCCTCTCTCACTGCTACAATGTCCGTCGTTCAACCAACACCTTGATCCAGATCAAATCAGCGAATGGGATCGATGAAATGCGAATCAATCAACAAAAAGTTCCTGAGCACCACCGACTATTTCGCACGATAGGCACCTATAAATTCAACGCAAACGAAGAAAACTGGGTGAGAATTTCAAACGGAGGAACGGAGGGGCACTACGTCATCGCCGACGCTATTCAGTTCCTTAGAACCGAATAGCCCTTTAAGAAAGAAGCCAATACGGCGTCTAATCACTCAAAAACGCCACAGTTTCGAATCATAAGACCAATTCTCGCAACATTCCCCAGAATGGCACGATGCTTGCCTTCATCAATAAAAAGACCAGGGCTTCCAATCTCAATAGAATGCACCCCCAAGAACTTACGGCCTACGAACCAAAACCCGACTAGAGCCAAAAGAGTGCTCTTTCGGCTCTACGCATGCTTCCCATGTCTGCAGAACCAAAACATTCGAAACCACGATTGACCTTGGACGAGGGCTTTCATAGTTTGACCCCACAGGGCCGAATGGCGCGAGGAGGTTATGTGGCGTTAAAGCATTTGGTTTTCACTCTTATCGTTCTACTGAGTACAATTCAAGGATTGGCTCAGTCGGCAATCACTGACACGACGCCGCTTGTCATTGCTTCCGAGCCTCAAAGAGATCGACTCAAAGAAGACGTTAACCGTCTGGACGACGATCCAGCCGGAACCGTTCGCGTCAACGGACAACTCGCCCATGCGCGTCGATTCCTCGCCCGATTCAAACCAAGCGCCCCGTCAGACGGTCAAGCGCAAGTCGCGGCAGACCAAGATTTTGGCATCCAGAAACGCTATCAGCACACCACCAATCTAGTCACCCTCACGTTCAACACGATTAGAGCGGATCAATCAACGCCAACTCAAGCTGAAGACCAATACCGCGACGAACTCCAGTCCCTACGCACATCCGGACAATTTCTCTACGTCGAACCCGACTACCTACTCACTGCCAGCGCAACCCCCACAGATCTCGCATTCACAGATGGCTCCCTCTGGGGACTAAGCAACACCGGCCAAAACGGGGGCGTGAGCGGCGCCGATATTAACGCCGTTCCGGCGTGGGATATTACGACAGGCTCAAGCGACGTTATCGTTGCGGTTATCGATTCCGGACTAAGAACGACCCATCAAGACCTCACTGCCAACCTATGGATCAATGTTGATGAAATCCCAGCAAACGGCATCGACGATGATTCCAATGGCTTCATCGACGACCGGCACGGAATCGACACTGTTACTGGTTCTGGCACCCCGACCGATAACACCAGCCACGGGACTCACGTCGCGGGAACCATCGGAGCGGTCGCCAATAGTGGAGGGCCCCACGTCGGTGTTGCATGGGATGTGCAACTGATGGGGCTTAAGTTTCTCGACACCAATACCGGGTTCACGTCAAACGCGATTACATGTATCGAATACGCAATCGCCAACGGAGCCGACATCATCAATGCGAGCTGGGGAGGCAATGGAGCAAGCAGTGCCCTCAGGGATGCGATCGTCGCCGCCGAACAAGCGGGCATTCTGTTCGTTGCCGCTGCCGGCAACGACGGGAGCAATAACGACACCACCCCTCACTACCCCTCAGATTTCACGGTCCCCAACATTATTTCGGTCGCTGCCTTGGACCGCACCGATGGTTTGGCTTCCTTTTCGAACTTCGGCGCAAGCAGCGTCGATCTCGGAGCCCCAGGCGTTCAGATCCTATCGAGCCACGCTCAAAGTGATACGACCTATGCGTTCTTTTCCGGAACGAGCATGGCCAGCCCCCACGTTGCTGGGGTGGCAGCCCTCGTGAAGAGCCAATTCCCATCGATCAGTGTCACAGAACTAAAAGCCCGAATCCTCAACAGCGCGACGAGTGTCCCCTCGCTCGCTGGACGCAGTCTTACTGGAGGGCGGGTCAATGCTCACGAAGCGTTAACGATCAACGGGGATGGCAACCTCGAATTCCAACTCGCGCTTTCTCAAATACCCTTAATCGGCGGCCGAGACGTCGTTGTCTTCGCCACCGTGACTG
>CAJXVR010000054.1 GCA_913061285.1 uncultured Verrucomicrobiota bacterium
ACGAGATGTAGAGAGGTCTCGTGGGCTCGGAGATGTGTATAAGAGACAGGTCCCGCACTTGCCAGCTCAGCATAAATCCCTTGAGCGCCTGGCTCTTTCGCATTGAAAGCAACCACGTGAGGCAACATGACCCCAACCGCTTGGCCATGGATCACGCCATAGTGGGCCGTGAGTGGATTCGCAGCCGAATGGGCCGCGCCTAACATACTGTTCTCAATGGCGACGCCAGCCAAGGCAGCCCCAAGCAGCATCGATCCGCGAGCATCGAGATCTTGACCGTCCGCCAATACCCTCGGAAAGGCCTCTACCATCAAGCGAAACGCTTCCTGTGAGTAGATTCGTGAAATCGGGGTACGTTTCTTCGTCACGGCCGACTCCACCGCGTGAGCCAGGGCATCCACCCCCGTGCAGGCAGTGACTCGACGGGGCTGAGACAAGGTCAATTCAGGATCCAACAGGGCAATCCGGGCCGCCGCTTTGCTATCCCCACAGGCCATCTTTTGATGCGTTGCGGCGTCAGCAATCAGCGCAAACGACTGACATTCGCTACCGGTCCCAGCGGTTGTCGGGATGGCAATGAGCGGAAGCATGGGTTTGGTTGCTTTTCCAACCCCCCAGTAATCCTTCATTTCACCGCCATTGGTCAAAATGAAATTGCAGCCCTTGGCGGTGTCCATACTGCTTCCCCCGCCCAGCCCAATGAGAAAATCAATCTTCTCAGATTGTGCTGCAGCCACACAGCGCGCCACATCTTGCGTGGTAGGGTTCTCTTGGACTTGATCATACACCGCTACTCCCAGGCCAGCACTCTCGAGGGACTGACGGACGCGGTCGGCATGGCCCGCTTGAACAATGCCGGGATCGGTCACCAGCAGGACACGCGTTCCGCCGAGAGCTTTGGTGTGCTCCCCAACCTTCGCCACCATCCCGTTGCCGAAGAGGAGTCGCGTCGACGACGGTGATTCAAAGCCTACTAAGCCCTTTGCAGCGTCCCAAACAAGCGTTTCAATTCCCTCGCTCACACGTTTCTTTCACTCATCCGATCTCGAAACTCTCCGTTCACTTCCATAAAAGACCCCAGGACCCCCTTGGGAGTTACGTGACGATTTCTCAGGCGCGCTCGATCGAGCGTCGTTTGTAGAGGAACTCAAACATGTTTCCTTCATGCGGCTGATCCCATGAGACTTTCATGGTCGTGATCGGCCCGAGGTTAAGACGCTCGATCAGTGACGAACTAAGCAAGTCTTCGGTAAATTCCGGATCCTTGGTAATGGCACTCACCACCAATGAGGGACCAATGCTGTTGAGCATCTCGGATTGCGGCACTTCCACCACACTCGCGTAGGGACAGAGAAACTCCCGATTGTAGAGTGGATGATCAATGCTCTCGCAATACACCACCGTGGGGCGAAGGTAGGTTCCTCCGTTGCTCTCGATTTTCCGATCCCCGTCGCGATATCGGCCGGTGACGTCTTCGGCGCCCGGGGTCTTGAGATCGTCTTCGATCGTGCCATCGATGTACTCGGCCATCTTAGGATTGGCAAATCCAGAGAGTCGCGCCCCTTCATCGTCCACCGCACTTGGCTTGAGTGGTCCCAAGACTTTGCCCAGGGCATCGGCGATCTCTTTGCCATAGCGAGGCACAACAACTGCCGAAGCATTGATACAACTTCGTCCGCCGTTCTCCGCAATACTAGAGGCGATCAAATCAATGTGATCTTGCCAATGCTCGATCTGATCTTCTCCGATCAGAATCTTACTGAAGCCGGGACCATGAATCTGGATTCCGGGGTTATTGGCATATTGATCCGTCGTGTTCTTATCACCGAAGATCAAAGCACGGCCACACTGCTGAAGGATCGCGCCCGAACCTTCGTGATCCGTCGGATAAAACCCAAAGGCTTCCTTGGGACAACCCGCTTCAATGAATGATTGGATCAAACGGTACGGTGTCCAGGGCTCTTCACGCCCTGGTTTGATGATCACCGGGATTTTAAGGGCAATGGATGGCAGCCAAAGCGAGTTCACCGCTGGCGAGTTACTGGGCATGATCAAGCCGAGGGCTTCCGTCGTGGGAAAGAAACTAATCCGCGTCCCAAACTGTTCCCCGAAGCCCTGATCAATGATGCCAAGGTCCAAACCCCGGGTGAGCCCGGTAAGGATCGTTCGCATATTAGTCAGTGCGTGGTGAATCTTCGCCATGTTGCGGCGCACCATCACGTAGGGAAGACCACTGGTTGACGACAAAGTCGCGACGTATTCGTCGGGGGTTTGGGTGTGACCCTGATCCCCGAGAGGCAGCGTGCCATTGAGAAAGTTCTCGCCGGCCTTTGCAGAAATATCGATCAACTGATCGACGGTGAATTTCTTCAAGGCGGCACGGGCTTCACCGGTCTTACGAAGATCCCGTTTTACGACCCCTGCGTTGACCTGACTGACCGTCGCCAGCGGTTCATGCTTTTGATAGTCCGTCACGTCATTCTGATTCAGACTGACGTAGGGCACGCCCTGACGGAGGCAAGGAATGTGAGGGAGATCCTTCATCTAGTATACCCCCTCTACAATCTTCTTCTCCATGGCACCAAAGGGACGAACCTCAGCCACACCATCCCACGCGTAAGGCGCCCGGGGAGCACGTCGGATCGCTTCGTCACGTTCTAAGAAGCGTGGCATAAAAAACTCCTTGGTCAAGGTCGTGAGTTCGACCCGCCCCCACTCGTTGTAGCCACGCACTTCGGTGGTATTCTTGGGATCCACCACTCGGAGCACGGCACGTGGTTGTGGCGAGTAGTAGGTGATTGAAAAATTGTCTTCTGGTTGCAGCGGGACACTGGCAGCCAAGCCCATGAGCGTATTACCATAGGTTGGGTAGAAACCAATCTTTCCTTCGAGCACTTCTTCCGTCAAAAAGCGCACGTATTGGGGATCCATGGTGGTTCCACCGCAGAACACCCCCCGCAGTCCGGCCTTCCAAAGATCAATGCGCTCTGAAAGAGCCTCAAGCAATTTCGGCGTGGTGAACAAGGCACTCACTTTACGGTTCTTGAAGATCGTGACCGCTTGATCCACGACGTGATCCATGTAGGAGCGCGCCACGTCAAACTGCTTGTTCTTGATCACCTTCTTGACGAATCGCGGATCGAGATCAATGAAGTAACAGGAACAATCACGCACGTTGGCCAGATGCTCAATCGCCAGTCGCAAGCGACGAGGCCCGGTAGGTCCCATCATCAACCAGTAATCGTTCTTCGGAAAATGCTCATCAGAGATTTTGTCAGAAAACTCACTGTAATCGACCTTGTAATCATTCCAGCCGATTCGTTGCTTAGGCATCCCGGTCGTACCGCCGGTTTCGAAAATATTGAAGGGTTGCCCCTTAAAAGCATTAGGCACCCAGACTTCGGGTTGAAGATCCCTTAGCCACTCATCTTGAAAATGAGGGAACTTAGCGATCAAATCAGCGAAGGACTGAACCTCCTTAGCGGGGTCCCACCCCGCCTTCTTGGCCCAATCGAGCCAGAACGGGCTTCCCGTTTCCGGCGAGAAATGCCATTGCACAATCTCACGGACTCTCGCGTCCAGCTGTTCACTCGCCTGATTCATCGCGTCTTGCGATACGGATAGGTCACTCATAATACTCAACAAATCTGCACCAAGGCAGACGATTTAATCTCTCGATCGATTTCTTATCTTGGAAAAAACTTCGCTAAGGTCTCGTCACTCGGAGGGCGAGTCACTAATGACACCACGATCACCGCAGCAGCAGCGGCAAGGACACACACGGCAGCAGGCACAATACCCGGCCCCACCACATATTCACCCCCATAGCCCGAAGCCCGGAAAAAATATGCCCAGGTACCAACAGCCACCAAGATCGAGGCATAGGCCCCCGCCAGAGTTGTTCGCCGCCAATAGAGACTGGCAACGACCAAGGGCACCAATGAGGCAAACCCAGTAAAGCACCATACCGCTAAATCAAAAATATTGCCGGGCGCCACTAAGGAAATCAGATAGGTCAGCGTCACAACCGCGATCACGAAACAGCGCGCGATCATGATGATCTGGCGATCCGTAAAGCGTTTGGGACCGACCGCCTGCAGGACAATATCGTTAGTAAACATGGTCCCCAAACAAAGGAACTGAGAATCCAATGATGACATGATCGCCGCCAAAACCCCAGCGGTCAGGAAGCCCGTCAGCACAGGACTCCCCACCAAGGTGGCCACCATCGAACCAAGAACGGACGATACCTTATGAGATTCCAAAGGCGGCAGAATCCCCGTGGCCCAGGTTCCGATCAAAACACACGGCACCCAAACCACGAGAATGCACAGCGGGTGCGCAACGATCGTGAGGCGGAAGGCCTTGGCACTCCGTGCGGTCAACCAGTGCTGAAAGAGATGAGGAAACATGCCTGCGCTCAATGGGATGAACAAATAGGTGAAAAACATCCACTTCCCGATACCATACTGTCGATTAAAGGTGACCTCTGAGCCGTCGGCTGGACTCTGCGTGTACAACTCCACCGGAGTTGGCGTCCGCGCCAATAAGGGATGTTTCCCTTCAAGCCCAGAGCTTTCGCCGAGCGCCTTGCCGATTACTTTCGGAGGATCATTCTCTAGCAAGGCCCCCGAGGCCGTATCATACCGATGACTCTGCACTAAGAATCCTTCCTTATCAAACTGGGCCGACAATTGCGTCGCTTGGTCGAAGCCTCCCAAACTTCGGGCAATGAAGAAAAAGGCTACCAGCCCCATCAACATAAAGACCAAGGTCTGAAATGTGTTGGCCCAAGCAGCCCCTCTGGAGCCCCCCTTGAACACATAGGCAAGCACCACCGCACAAACCACCAAGCCCGTCAGCCAAACCGGAATGCCACCAGCCCATTGAGGCGTGGCAACATTGGGAAAGAGCCCTGGCAAGGCGCCGGTCGTGACCGGGAGTAAGGTTTTTCCTGCCCCAATAATCCCGATCAACAAATAAGGAATGACCAACATCACTAGAACAGGGAACAACAAGTAACCAATCCCACGAGAATTGAATCGAGCACGGAAGAACTGGATCTGAGTGACATAGCCATTCCGTTTTCCGATCGCCCAGAGACGCACCCCGATGAAATAGAACATCGCGGCATGCACCAGGCCACTCACGGATGCCATCAAGCCATAAACCCCGATCCCCCGCTCAAACGCCTTCCCAGTCGAACCGACCAGCGCAAAGGCCGTCATCGTCGTTCCAAACACACTCATTAAGAGCAGGAAAGGACCGATCGAATGACTTGCGACAAAAAAATCTTTGCTCGTCCCGCGAAAGCTCCGGCTACTCCAGATCCCTAGCCCCAGCAAGAGGCACAAATAAAGAACGACAATAATCAGCGGTGTCATAGCACTAGTCCTGGCTGCCGGCTTCCGACGATTCCTCAGCAAACGCTTCCAAGCGATCTGGCCAAGCCAACATCACAACACCACCCCAAAAGAGCGCAATCGCAACGGTGAACATGGCATGATAAGCCAAGCCAACCGGGAGAAAGCCGAAGAAGAGAGTTTTGTCATCGTCCCAAAACCAAACATCTTGATGCAAGGCGAGAAAGACCAAGAGAGCAACAACAAGGAGAGCAGTGCGCGCCATTTTGAGGAATATTGAGAAAGGGTGGAAAAGTGGCGGGGAACGCCCGATGGGTTCCCCGCCTGCAAAATAGATCGGACGTGACAGGAAGCGACCGTGTCACGACACTTCAATCCAAGTTATTTACTGATGGCGTAAAGATGAGTCTGTGTCCCGACGTAGAGAACGCCATTGGCCACGATGGGAGAGGAATAGATCGGCGCACCGAAGTTCACCTCATTCAACACCTTCTTTTCCTTAGTCGCCGCCAGGATGACAAAATCGCCGTCCTCGTCACCAAGGAACACCTTGCCGTCAGCAACCAGCGTTGAACTCCACATGTGAGCCTTCATGTCGTAGACCCAGTATTCTTCCCCGGTGTTGGCATCCAAACAATAGACGAAACCGGAATAGTCACAGATGAAGAGCAAATCCGTTTCCGGATCAATGGAGACGGTCGAGATCGTGCGATTGATTTTGTCGTAAGTCCAAATCGCACCACTCTTGGAGATATCCCCTTTCTTGGTGGCATCAATACAAGAGAGCATGCCAACCCCTTCACCGTGTTCTGGATCCTGACCGATGGAGACATAGACCCGATTCTTGTAGAAGACCGGCGTGCTGATGATTTCACTAGGCCCTTCAGCAAGGGGATACTTAATGGGTTTCCCGTTCGCTTGCTTGTATTTGTCTGGGACCCCGTCGTACTTCCAGATCTCTTTCAAGACCATGATGTCATCTTCACCAGGAACAGGCTTCGGATCGAAGGCGTAAGTAAAGCCATCACCCGCACCAAAGAGAACCATGTCTTGGCCATTGACACTACCGAATCCAGGAGAGGACCAGTTACAGTGCATTAAGTTTTGGCTAATCCCCGAAACTTCTTCCCCCTTCAGCTCCCCCGTTTTCTTATCCAAAGCAACCAAACACGGTGCGAAGGGAGACGGGATATTGAGATGAGACCAATCCTGACCGTTTGAAGTCGTTGCGTAGACAGTGTCACCAGCAATCACAACCGACGAACTAGCGATATTGTGAGGAAAGACACCCAACTCTTCACGCATATCGAAGACCCAAATAATGTCTGCATCCGACCCACCCACGGCGACGGGGGGCTGACCGGCGGCGGCCATGAATTCCGCTTCGTTCTTAAACGGACCATCATTGCCGTTGCTCAAACCTTCGGTATCGAGACACAAGATCTCACACTTGTTAGAGACAACGTAAACTCGGTTTCCTTCAACGGCTGGGGATGAGCAAATTCCGAGATATTCCCAATCACTGACTTTACCAGCACCTAACTTGGGAACGACCAATTGCCAAAGAAACTTACCGGTCTTCTCATCCAGGCAATAAACCACACCACGATCTCCCTTGTGCTTGGGATCGCGCGGTGACTCATTGTTGGTTCCCACATACACCTTGCCGTTGGACACGGTGGTGTTTCCATAGGCTTGGGATCCCAACTTGGTTACCCACTTAACATTCTTCGTGGTGGCTAGATCGACCTCTTCCGTTCCTCGCTTGAAATCACCCGGAGTGAACTCGTGAGGAATCCCCTTCTCTGGTGAGTAAAGGTTCTTGTGTTGGTTACGGCCCCACTGTGGCCAATCTTCGGCCTGAACGAACGACGATGCCAACGCCGAACCGGCGATGAGCGATAAGAGCAAACGTTGCGTTTTCATAACTGTGTTAATCTAAAATACGTTAGGAAGGATCAATTAGGATAAACCGAGATATTGTCGACATAGACACTGTATCGGCTTTGAGGAGAAAAACCGCGAAGCCCTGGAGCCCCTTTCGGGTGGGCGATCTTGTGCGGCACTTCGATTGTCCACGCACTGGGTTCTGGCTCGTCGCGTTTCCATGCCTTGGCCCGCACAACTCCGGAACCATCAGGAGCAACGTCGACTCGTGATTTAAGACGATACCAGGTCTTGGTGCTCCACTTGAAAGGCACGGAAACTTTCACCCGATCGTGATTCGAGCTCACCTCGAGTTTCTGCCAGTTACCAATCAACTCAATGACATAACGCTGATTGATCACACCGACATTCGACTTCATGCGCCGGTTGCCGTCGGTCATCACATCCGCCTCAACCGTGTAATTCGACATTTCAGGATCACCAATGAAGGTGGTCGCTCGTTGGAATAGCACTCGGTCGAGTGTCTTGACCAAGACGTTGTTGCCATCACGATTTTGGATATCCCACTTAAAGCGAGCTCCAATCCATGGCAGTGGAGGGTAAGCATATTCAGTCCCCCCATGAACGTGGGCAGCAGGATATTTTTCGGTAATCTTAAACCCTTCGAAATCCTCCGTCAGTCGAGAACCTGGAAGCACTCGCCCTTTGGCAACACCGGACGCGTTACGTCGAGAAGCCTTGATCGCACCGGCGGAAAGCTTGGCATCGCTTGCAGCTCTAACCGTGCTGCCATCAAAACTCGCATCGATCTCGGCCTTAACCTTAGCGGTTGGAGGAATGAACTTTTCGAAACTAGGACGCGTGACGTTGTCTCTGACGACGAAGCCATTGGCGTCCAAACCGCGAACTTCAAAGGTCTCGTCTTCCCCTGGGTTCAAGAGCACGTCAGAAGGAATCACCTGGAGGCGAGCGACACGTCCCCGTGTCCGGTCCTTGGACATGTGGCGTTCCCAAGGCTCCCCTTTCAAGGTGCCACCCGTCTTGCCGAAGCAATACAGCTTCTTCTTACTGTGTAAGAGCATCTTGCCGTTCCAAACCGTTGGAGCCCCGAGCAGACCCCCATCAACCGTAATCATGTCTAACTGCTCCACCCCATCATCCTTCAACTTCAAGATGTAGAAATTGCCATTGCCCATTGGGACGTAGAGTTTGCCATCGGCATAGAGAGGAGAGGCATGTAATTGACCATTCTCGAGCTTGTGATGCCACAGAATCTCACCGGTATTGGCATCTAAGCACTCCAATTCCCCTGTGTGAGACGTTTGAAAAACACGATCACCAACCAAGATCGGCGAGCTGGTGAACATCACGAGTGGCTGGCGCCAAAGCTCGGAAGACTTGTCGAGAACCACAGGCCCCTTTTCACCGGCGGCAGGTTCGGCGCCAATCTTGATGGCAGCCATCCGACCGACCTCAGTGGTATCAATGTTCTCTTTACCATGAATGGCAATGAGCTTGTCATTGTTGTGGAGCAAGACCGTTGAATTCACACCACCAAAGGAAAAATGATAACGCCACAACGGATCACCTGTGAGCGCATTGATCGCGACCAGATTGCCGCAACCCGTGCCGGCATAGAGCACCCGTTTGCCATTGATTGAGGCGATCACCGGGGAAGAAAACGAACTATCTTTAGGAGGCGTTCCCGGAGTCGAGCTCCAGACCAGCTCACCAGTTTTCTTCTTGAAAGCAAAGAAACGATCACGAGCAGGACCATCCGCTCCCCAATAAGACGTGATACAATGATGAATGACCAAATCCCCCTCAATCACGGCCGCACCTCGGCGTCCATTCGGAAAGGTCAACATACCGAAGCGCTCCATCATGGAGTAATGCCACTGCACTTCGCCATCGGGATTGAAGCAATACATCTCACCCGCCGTGGTCATGAGATAGACATTCCCTGTTTCACTATCGATGGTAGGCGCACCGATCGCATAGCGCTCATAGACGATATCACTTAGGAAGTCATTGAACCCATATTGCCAAATCACAGAGCCAGTATTGGCATTGAGACAGGTCAAATACTCGCGCAGATCTTGCCCTTCGCCGGCATATCCAAAGGCATAGACCCGATCACCGGTCATCACGGCCTCACCGCGACCGGCCATATCAAAGGTCCATAAATGGTTCTTGCCGCCGATTTCGATGTCATCGGGGAGATTCGTTTCGCTGGAGGTCCCATCCTGGTTGGGACCACGCCAGTGAAGCCAGCCTGTCACCGGAGCCGCCACGAGCGACGAAACCGAAAGGCTGCATAATAGGGAAAAAAGTAAGAACTTGAGTTTCATCGTATGAAGTAATGCTTGTCTACAACGACCAGATTTACCAACTGGAACAACTGGAGATGGAATACGATCTGATTTTCCTTCTCGAAGTGAGGCGAGTATTCTACACCAAGAAACGCGTTGCAATAAAATAATACCTACACGTAATAAATTGCTCAGTGGTTCCAAGTAGACCTTATGCCCAATGATCCGCATTCAGTTCAGAGTGAGTCGGAAGACGAACCGATCGACGCCCCCACACGGCGGCGGCTCCCGCCCCTGCTCCGGCAGAGCTGGTATGGCCTAAACCAGGCCTTTCGCCGTCGAATCGCTCACCTCAGCCTCACGCCAGACCAATTCACGGTCATGCGATCCATCCTGGAAGGGGATCCCGAAGGAATGACCCAACGCCAAGTCACTGAGGCAATGAGCAGCGACCCCAATACGGTGGCCTCGTTATTGGAACGAATGGAAAAAGCGGGGTTTCTGGAGCGAAAACCTCACGAAAAGGACCGCCGAGCGCACCGAATTTTCCCTTTAACTAAAGGACAAGAAACCTACGAACGCGCCCGCGATATTGCCGTTGAACTGCAATCGGAAGTCCTCGCTATCCTCCCAAACGAAGAACGAGAACCGTTCTTGGAACGCCTTACCCAGATCGGGGAAGCCTGCCGTCAGGCGGCGGAATCATCCCCCCGCCGCGCGAAATCCTAGTGGCCGTCAAGCCCCTTCCCCCTTGGCCGAGGTCTGAAGGACACTTTCGATTTGAATTTTCACCTCCCCGAGTCATCATTCCCGAGATCTATGCCCGCATCCGCACTATTGAAACTCGAACTCACGACCTTGCCTCGCGTGGGCCAAGGAAAAGTAAGGGAAATCTACGACATTGGAGAACACCTCCTCATCGTGGCGACCGACCGTATTTCCGCTTTTGATGTCATTCTCCCAAACGGAATCCCGCAAAAAGGCGAGGTGCTGACCAGAATTTCAGATCACTGGTTCCACCGCACCGAGAACATCGTCCGGAATCATCGGACCGGGATTACCCCGGACCATTGGCCTCGAGAACTTGCCGGCATGAGAGGCGCCCTTGAATCTCGAAGCATCGTCGTCGCCAAAGCGAACCCCTTACCAATCGAATGCGTGGTTCGGGGATACTTAGCAGGCTCTGGCTGGAAGGAATACCAGGAAAACCAAACCGTCTGCGGCATTGGCCTTCCCGCTGGCCTGCAAGAATCCTCGGAACTTCCCGAACCGATCTTTACTCCCGCCACAAAAGCAACCAGCGGTCACGATGAGAATATCCCCTTCAATCAGGCAGCTGGTTTAGTTGGCATTGACGTTGCTGAACAAGTCCGGGAACTCAGCCTCGCCCTCTACAAGCAAGCAAGGGATCACGCGCGGGAGAAAGGGATCATCATCGCCGATACAAAATTCGAATTTGGCTTTTGGAATGGTGAGCTGATCCTCATTGATGAAGTCCTAACTCCAGACTCCTCACGCTTTTGGCCTGCGGAGAACTACGAGGCAGGACGAACGCAGGACAGTTTCGATAAGCAATTCGTCCGGAACTATCTCGAAACCCTTGATTGGGACAAGACCGCCCCCGGACCGGAGCTACCCGAAGACATCGTCGACAAGACACGCTCAAAGTATATTGAGGCCTTCGAGACGATCACGGGCTCGACATTCTAGACAAGCCAAGAGCGAGTGCCCAGCGGCGCAAGCCCGAAACCGAGGCTATCCCCGGGGATGGAAACGTCGATGCACCTCGCGAAGACGTTCCGATTGCACATGGGTATAGACCTCCGTCGTCGCGATACTCGCATGCCCGAGCATCTCTTGGATCACTCTCAGATCGGCACCATTCTCCAGGAGATGAGTGGCGAAACTATGTCGCAGCATATGAGGCGTCACGTTCCGCTCAATTCCAGCCCGTTTCACCCGTTGCTTGATTCTCAACCAGAGGGTCACTGACGCAAAGGCTCCCCCTCGCAGATTAAGAAACACATTGGCCGGCGATTTTCGGGAGAGCAAAGCCGGTCGCCCCTGTTCCAAATAGCGATCCATCGCCGCCGTCGCTGAAGATCCCACGGGTACAACCCGCTCCTTGTCCCCCTTCCCGACCACCGAAACAAAGCCCTCAGGCAAGTGCAGCTGCTCAAGCCGAAGAGTTCGCAGCTCTGACAAACGGAGCCCCGAGGCGTAGGCCAACTCCAGGACCGCCTGATCACATAAGATTCGTGGCGTGGGATGCGCCTCGGGACGCAGCAACTGCTCAATTTCACCTCCAGTGAGGCACTTGGGCAAACGCTGCCACCGTCGAGGCAGCGACAGGATCTCTGCGACATTTCGAGGTAAATGATCCTCGAGTTCGCAAAACTTGAAGAACGATTTCAATGCTGCGATCTCCAAGTAGAGGCTTTCAGAACTCAATCGCCGGGTCGATTCCTGCGGTTCGTTGGCCAGCGGCCGTTGTCGTTCCCACTGGAGGAACCCCATCAAGTGCTCCAAGGTCACCGCAGCCCAATCATCAATCGCGTTGTCCTGAGCCCAACGAGTAAACCGCCCCAACAAGAAAGCATAGGTTTGCTGAGTCTTCTCCGATTGCCCACGTTCCAGCCTTAAGTAGGCCACAAAATCTTCCACCAACGCATCCATCCTAAGCCTCTAAAACTAGCACCTCTCACCGAGATTCGCGAAGAAAAGTATTCGCCGAAGGACAAGAGCTTGTATCGCGGCAACAAATTGATAATCCTCGGCGCCTTGAGACGATGGGAATAAAACGACAGATCGGTATATGAGCGAGCTCCTTTGGTACGTCGCCCATACACGACCGCGGTGTGAAAAGAAACTCACCCGGTTTACTGCGCGTGAAGGGTTTCCAACCACCCTTCCCTGCGTGGAATCCGTACACAAATACAAGGGCAAAACCGTCTCCTTCCAAAAGCCCCTCTTCCCAAACTACGTCTTTCTCAAGTTGGAAAAACACCAGCGCCAAAAAGTCTACCAAAACGACTACGTGGCAAATCTCTTGGATGTTCCAAACCAAGAAGAATTCCAAGCCCAGCTTGACGATATCCTCGTCGCGATCGACGCCGAGGTAGAGATACGCCTCGCCCCCCAAATTACTGAGGGCACGCAAGTGGCCATCAAGCAGGGCTCATTGCGAGGCCTTGAAGGATGGGTGGAAAAACGAGAAGGGATGTGCACCGTCCTGCTCAGACTCGATTTCATCGGCCAAGCAGCGGCCGTCAAAGTCGACGCCAACGATCTCGAACTTATCTAGCAAGCGATGGCGTTCCCCTATCGCATCGCGACGCTCATCTACGCCTTCGATGACAATGACAAGGTGCTCCTTCTCAAGCGAAGCAGACAGCCCAATCAGAATCTCTGGAGTCCCTTTGGCGGGAAACTTGATACCGAAAGCGGAGAGTCACCGCACATGTGCGCTGCCAGAGAGACACGGGAAGAACTGGGTATTTCGGCCTCCGCGACCGACTTCAGATTAGCCGGGATCATTAGTGAGCACGGTTACCAAGACGAAGCCCATTGGCTCATGTTTCTCTTCGAGTATCAGCCGAAACTCAAACAAACACCACCGCCCTGCGACGAGGGCGAATTCGATTTCTTTGCGCGCCAAGACCTTGAGGCCTTGCCTATCCCGAGAACCGACCGAGAAAAAATCTGGCCGCTCTTCTGGCAACACCGGGGCGGCTTTTTCATCGCACACTGCCATTGCTGTGAGGCTGGAGATCGATGGACGATAGAACAAACAATCCTCCCTGCGCCGCCCCCTCAGCCTTGAGCCCCCACTCTAGTATGGACGAAGAACCAATCATCAATCTCAGCGGAGATACCTACTACATGGGCGAAGCACTCAGACAAGCCATGCGCGCCTACAACTCCGATGAAGTGCCCGTGGGCGCCATCATTGTGAAAGGAGATAAGGTCATTTCGCGGGCTTACAATCAGGTGGAACTTCTCCAAGACGCCACCGCCCACGCCGAAATCCTGGCCATCACTCAAGCCGAAGCAGCCATTGGCGCCTGGCGGCTAAGCGGTTGCACGCTCTTTGTCACCAAAGAGCCCTGTGCCATGTGTGCCGGGGCAATGGTACAATCCAGAATCCAACGCGTGGTCTACGGAGCCAGTGATCTCAAGGGAGGAGCGGCCGGCGGGGCTATCAATCTTCTCCAATTCCCCACCTTCAACCATCGCTGCGACATCGAATCGGGAATCCGCGAAGAGGAATGTATCCAGCTACTGAAACATTTCTTTCACGAAAAAAGGGCTCAGGGAAGCAGCGCATCTGCGTCCCATCGGCTCAATCCAGAACCCTAGCTGACGGACATGAGCGAGGCCTTGGAATCATCTTCCATCTTGACCACACCCGCCGCTCGCGGATCCAAGTGCGGCACGCCATCAATGAGAAATTGATAGCGGTGATGCCCACTGTGGACAGGAAAACTCGCCTGCCACGTGCCGTCATGAGTCTGTTGCATTGGATTCTTTGCGGGATCCCACCCATTAAAGTCTCCCACAATCACAACCTGGCTCGCCTCTGGTGCGGCACACAAAAAATTTACCGGAACAACCGTGTTCTTCGCTGAGTAGCGTTGACCTGAAGCCACGCCATTTCGATGTCCTAATTGCATTCTAAAATCCCCGCCGACAATCAATCACAAATCTGTCTCAAACACGCCCTACCCAAACCTGAATAGGGCACCGCCGTTTGGAGCCGGCTAACTTACAGTTTCAGCCACTCCGATCAAGGGTCTTTTCAGCAAATCTCAGACCAACTTTCTAATCTCGGACAGATGTCTGAAAACTCACCTCAAAGACATCCGGTGAGACGCAGAATGAGTGTTTTTATTTCCTAAAAGAGAGACCCTTTTGGATAGAAATTGGCACCCCGAGCCAAAGCCATCCAGGCACTCCAAAACCGATTGATCAGCAACGATGGACCAGCAGCGCTAATCAAGCACCTTCAACCAAAGATCGCGGTATTCAACGATCATTCCAGGATCATGAAGTTGTAACTGCAACATTCCTCGGTCCAGGCGTTTTTCAAGGGGAAGGTGCTCGGTGAATTCAGCTGAGGGTTTTCCGTTAATTGAAAACTGAAAATAGTTCCCTCGAACGATAACGTGGACCTCATTCCACCCTCCTTTCCTGATATCTTCCAATGAAACCGCCCCTGGGAGAGGGCTCACAGTCGGTTGATCCATGGCATCGATCACGAGACTATCGCCCCGAAAACAAGCGTGTTCCCGCCGCCCTGGCGTGTGGAAGTCCCAGGCTCCAAGAACCTGTTTCCCAATGCCAACATGTCCGATATCGACATGATAACTCTGAAAATCACGCTTCCCCGTGGGATCCGGCCTCGCTCGAAGATTGAGTCCGCTGTTGCCCTCACCGGGAAATCGGTAGCTAAACTTCATTTCGAAATCCGCAATCTCACCGCGATCATAGGTCAGATACCCCCTTCCCCGGTCTCCGTCCCCCACGATGACGCCATCCTTCACCGACCAAGCATTGGCTCCAGAGGACAACATTTCTGACCATCCGGCCAGTGTCTGCCCATCAAACATCGAAACAAACGACGCAGCGCTCGATTGCTCACGGGAAGCGTTCTGCCCGGTCGAGGTACAACCGACCGTCAATGCGAGGAAGCATGTCACAAGTATTAATTTCATGGATTATTCTTCGAAATAGGTCGCTACATCGGCATCCCGACAAGAACCTGAAGGCATGGGTTAATTGAGAAAAACTAGCAAAAAGAGGGATGATTCCAAACCCGAAATAGAGAATCCCCCCCTAATCCGTGCCCATCAGGAATCTCCCTCCGTTAAAGCATCCTCTCATTCAGCTTCTTCATCGAATCTCGCCAATCGAACCTAATTGGGATCCTGATTAGAGAACAAGCCCTCGGAACACCTCAGGATCGATATAAATAACTCCTTTCCAACAAGTTACAAATAAATCGAGTTCTTGCTAACGTTCTATAAACAGCTCAAACTTAACAAACTCATCATTCATAACATACTAATAATCAATGCTTTAAATCAAAACTTCAACAATCAGACACGAAAATCAGATTTGCGACACGGAGGCCTAAAATTAGGCATGTTTTTCAGTACAAGTACTGATCCCGATGTCTCGACCTCACCCGTAGGCTCATTCCAGCATCGAGATAGGAATTCGAGCTAACAAAGAAAACCAAATGGAAATCCCACTAGCAATTACAGTCCTCGCCGGAGTTCTTCTCTATGGTGTCGTCTTCTTTGTAGTGGCACTGAAACGGGGTGCGGCTGATTCATTCAACGCCGAAGACGAAGCCCCCATGTTGGAGAGTCAACCGCAATTGATTCGGAAGAAAAACCCGTCACCGATTGAAGGAACCATGACTCGCCGAGCAGAATACGCCTCAGATCGACGCTTTGGGGGCAATAAGGTGATCACACTTCCATTCGGTTTCGATAGCGAAGACGCCCCTCAGCAGGCCCAAAACAACCAATAACGCGCTAAGCGTTCTCCTATTTCCCGCAAAGAATCTCTTAAAACGCCGACGTATTCGCTACGTGCGGCGTTATTTATTAATTGGGAAACGCCTTCAAGCCCTCCCTTGGAACGGGATGCCTTGTGACGACCAGGGGCTGTTCACCGCTCGGATCCAACTCGAGCTGAAGAAATGCGCCATCCTTCAAGAGCTCGATTCCGGCAAGAGAGGGGCAAAGCCTGACCTTGAAGTGTTTCCAGGTTCGTGCCTGGCGCAATGCCGCGGAGAGACGATTCACCGTAGAGCCAAGAAACGAAAGATGAGGCATCCCAGAAAGGAATCGACTCATCTTAACAATCAGATCCGAATGGAGATGCCCAATCACGGTCTGTTCGATGAGATCGAGCCGCTCCTTGACACCTTCCAGCGGAGCCAAGAAAGGGAGAGCAGATGGATCATGACAAAACAGGATGACTCGGTGTTCTTTCGAGAGCTTTGAAAACGCCTGCTCGATTTGCCTCAGGTGATCTGCCCGCAACCGCTTCCACCCATCCATCTCCTCTCCCATCACATCAGCATCAAACACCGGGAGGGCTACTAGGGAGGAGGTAATTCCGATCAGACGATATACGCCAATCTCATGGACCCAAAACGGCTCAACCTTCAGTTCCGAAACCGTCCGCTCCCAACTCGCTAAGCGCATTCCTCCGGCGCCACCAAAAATACTCTTCTTCCCCAGCTCATGATCCCCCATCACCGAGACAAATCGTTCCCCGTAGGCGGACCGCAGTTGTTCTAGACAGAGTGCAGCACTTTCGTAACAGGCAGCATCCATCGGCCCAATAAAGGCAGTATCACAGGAATAGTCACCGTTACCGACCACGAGATCGGGGTCACGAACCGTCTCAATAAAGTAATCAAGCAGATGATTGTGAGCGAACACATCCCGCAGCCACACATAGTGTCGATAGAGTTCCACGAGACCACGAAGCACTCCATTGCCAATGACCTTCGCCTCATGCCCTGCCCGTGCTTTTTCGGCAGGGCCGGCAAAATGCACGTCACTGACAACGGCTATAGAGATGCGCCTCACGGTTTCCCCTCACCGTACATGAGAAACTCCAACAGGTCTGCCACCTCACGAACACGCAGTCCGTCGAGTAAGCCCTCGGGCATCAGAGAGAGCCCACCGGCTCGAATGGCCGTCACCTGGGATTTCTGAATTGTGACATCATTCCCTCCCGCCTGTCTCAGGGTCACCGACAATTCCGTCTCAGACCGGATCATCCCAGTCTGCGAAAGCTCATCACCAAGGACCGTCACCCCAAAGTATTGCGGTGCCACCTCGCGATTAGGGAACAAGATTGCCTCGAGCATGCCTCTTTTTCGCAAGCCCCTCATCGACGGCACCTGGGGCCCGACATCAACTCCCAGCGAATCCAATTGATGACAAAGCGCGCACCGTTCGACAAACAGGCGGCGCCCATTCGAGACATTCGCCTCACTAAGGAGAGCAGGAAGGAGCCGGGTCATTGCCTCGTCGTCACTGATCTTCGGCCGAGTCAACAAACGAGCCGCCCGATCCCGGACCCCACCATCAGCGTGCCTCAACAAGGCCTGACGTTGTCCGTCCGACAGTTCTCGGTAGGCTAGCCGCCCATCCTCCAACCAATCGAGCGCCCGGCCAAGATCTGGCGATTGGTCAAAGAACAGATCCAAGAAGACTCGCCGAGGTTCGGGGAGAAACCGAGGAAAGCCCGCTTCTAACCACACCAACATCGAGGGACTGTCCAAGCGTCGACAGACACGGAGACAACGAGTGATAAAACCCGAAGAGACCTCTCGCTCCATGACAAGCTTGAGCAAACCCTCCACCTGAGGATCATGCACCACACTCAGAAACTCTACTGATAGGGCAACCGTTTTCGCAGAATGCCGTTCGTCCCTCGCGAGGCTGCGTGCCCTGTCGATCAGCGGTTTCAAGACCACTTGAATCTGAGGCAACCATGCACGGGCATCACCCGCACCTTCAATCAAGGCGACCGCCGATTGCATCATAAACTCCGCATCCGCATCCCCGACAACCCGCTCGAGCGCCGCTCGTAGTTCATGCCCTTCCAATCTTCGGCTCGCCAATCGGCAAAGTTCCAGCCATTCATCCCGGAGCTCAGGGCGCCGCCAATAATCATGGTCTTCAAGCACGAGCGGCCAAAACTCATTCATTGAGGTTCCAATGCTATTCAAACAAGCATGACGTAGCCACGCCGTCGCGTGAGCGCGCTTACTCAAGCGATAGAGATTCTCAAAACGATTCGGAAAGTGAAGCAGCCCAAGCGACAGCGCCAACTGATATCGCACTCGTTCATCGGCATCTGAGACGAGGCCTGAAACCTGGTCTTCAAGCGGCATCGCTTGAGAAGCGCTTAGAGTCTCCAAGAGACGAAGACTGTGAACCCTCACTTCAGGCGAGATATCTGATAGCCCCACTCTAATATGTTTCACTTCAAGGATGCCGAGACTACTTAAGAGTTGAAGGGCATGGACTCGAGTCACCGCTCGATCACTCTCGTTCAGGAGGGAAACCAAAGGCGCCTTCACTGCCAAGTCAGCCCGTTCAAGGAGAAGCCGAGCCGCGGTATCGCGGTGCCATCCGTTGGGATGTTCCAAAGTGGCCACAAGACGGGCAAGTGATTGGCCCCCAAGAAGCCGATTCAAGGGGAGCATCCGGTTTTTAGCAACAATCCGATAGAGTCGCCCCGCCCCATTGCCATGATTCAAATCGAGATGACGCTTTATATTCTCTGGGAGCGACCAAGGATGTTCAATCACCTCACGACTCATATCAGCGACCCAGAGACTGCCATCTGGAGCATTGGCAAATTGCACCGGCCGAAACCAATTATCACGAGAGGCCACCAGCTCGCTCGCATGATCCTCGTCATACCGTCGCGCCACGTTGATCACACCTTCAGCAATCACCCGTTTTCGATGGATCAGATTACTACCACAATCGGCGATAATCGCGTTGCCGAGATGAGAATCCGGCCATTGGTCTCCCCGATAGATCGTCACTCCAGTGGCACCCGTAAAATAACCCGAAGGGCGCCCGCCTCCCTCAACGGGTCCGCCAACACTGCCGGCGACCCGCCATTTCGTTCGAATAACCCTCCACGGCTCATCAGGACTCAGTCGATAGACCGGAGCGGCCGCACCATCGTCCGCAATACTCACTCGAGGATGTTTGGGAACAAGATCCGGGTTCAGGCCCATGTAGCGGTAGGGATAGACCACCTGCTGGATATGGTCACTATTGCTGCAGACAAATTTTTGACCAAAATCATCGAACGACATCCCATGTTGCGCCCCTCCGGACTCCGGTCGAAGATCGAGCTTGCGAGGATCAAACGAAAAATCACGCCCCCGCAGATCGATCACGCCCGCTTCGGGATTTTGAACAGATGAAACCTTGCCGCCACTCCCACTTGTTGCTCCGTGAATTCGATTGTCGATCCCCCAGCGAAACGAATTCAGCAGCGCTTGAACGTTGAGGCGATTCGTCTCATAGGGCGCATAGTCACTGGCGAATCCACTAAAGACCGTCCTCACTAAATCCGCCTTTCCATCCCCGTCTTCATCCTTCGCATAAACAATGTCCGGCGTACTACCGACAAAAACACCGCCGTCATAGCAGATCACAGCCGTCGGCCAAGCCAGTCCATCCAACAAGACAGAACTATAATCCAGCACCCCATCCCCACTTCGGTCCTCAAGGACTCTCACCCTTCCGAGTCGCTCCGGTCGCCGCTCGGAATAGTCTCTCATCTCCACGACATAGAGACGCCCATACTCGTCGAACGACATCGCAACCGGATCCACAACTAAGGGTTCTGAGGCAACCGCTTCGATACGAAACCCCTCCGCCACCTCAAACGAAGCCAAGGCATCGGATACGCTGCCCAGTGGAACGGACGGTAATTGATCTGAAGTCACCGATGGCTGCTGCCCCTTTACAGCGCTACCGACTAGCAGACTCAGCGTGATAGCCATGCACCAATGAATGAGGGCGGTTAGGCGGAAAAAAATGACATTCATAAAGCGTCCGATCAATTCGTATCAAGGCCTCTTACAGTCGCGGGAATCTTGGCAGCAATCGCCTCCGAAAGCAGGCCGAGTGCTTCACTTCTCACGACGACTCCGACGACCCTCATTTCTGTGAGTTGGTTTACAACCAACACGTTTCTCATTTCACTAGAAAGTAAAATCGAGATCGCTTCATCCAACCGCTGATTCGGTGTCAACACCGGTGGAGGGGGCCGCATCACATCGAGGGCGATAACGCTGGTCAAGTGGTCCCCCATGGTGAGGTATTCCTTCAAATCCTGAAGCGCAACCACTCCCCGCAGGTGATTCTTGTCATCAACGACGGGAAGGAAATGATAGGTGCTCTTGATGAAACGTTCCGCAATCGTTTCAAACGAATCCGTTTCATGCAAGGGGGGCGTTGGGCTCAACATCAAATCCCCGATCCGACGCCTCGTGGCCGTTCCCAAACGCTCCGTTTCCCAAGACGAGGTCAGGCCTTTAAGCTCGAGCCCTTCCGAATAGACATTCGCCCGGTGGATCGCACGAGCAATGAGTGTCGAAACCACACAGGTCAGCATTAAAGGAGGCATCAGAGTATAATTGAGCGTCAACTCAAAGATCATGATCATCGCCAACAAAGGCGCATGCGTCGTTCCGGCAAGCATGCCCCCCATCCCCACAAGAGCAAAGGCCCCAATCGGCAAAAGCGCTGCATCAAGCCCCCAATCCAAACCAAAATAGAACAAGCCACCAAGACCCGCACCTAGGAACAGGGTCGGAGTAAAAATCCCTCCCAAAGTCCCCACCCCAACCACAACAACCGTCGCGAGAAACCGAGCGAAGGTGAGCCCGAACAACTGATTCAGCGACACGTCCCCCTGAAGCACCTGACTGGCAGCATGATAACCATTCCCGATCACGCCTGGAAATGGCAAGGCCAAGAGCCCGACGATGAGCCCTCCCAACGCAAGACGCAGGTAAATGGGCATCTTGAGGTCTCCAAGAATTCGTTCACTGAATCGAAGCGCTTTCTGAAACCCACCAGCCGCCAGGCCACAAAGAGCCCCTAACAACAAGAACCAGACAAGGTGATCATTCGAAAACGCAATCGTGGGGACGTCATACAATGGAGCCTGCCCCAGAAAACTCCGCGAAATCATGGTCGCGATCACCGAAGCAAAAACCAAGGGGGCGAAGAGATTCATGGCAAAATTGCCCAGGACAATTTGAGCTGCAAAAACAGCCCCGGCGATGGGAGCGTTGTAGGCTGCTGCCATTCCGGAGGCTGCCCCACAGGCCACTAACAAGCGAAGCCGATACGGAGGCCAACGGAACAACTGCCCCCACTTGGACGCCAAGGTTGCTGTCAACTGAGTGATCGACCCCTCGCGTCCGATGGATGCGCCACTGACGATACTCACTAGCGAGGAAAGGCCTTTGACAACGGCCGTTCGAAACGGAAGCCGGCCATCCCCAAGAAAGACGGCTTCAAGAAAGTTCGTACTTCCCTGCTTTCCAACGTAGTGGATTCCGAAGTGAAGAATCAGCCCTGCGAGGAGCCCACCGCCGGTCGT
Organism: uncultured Verrucomicrobiota bacterium; assembly: GCA_913061285.1. Lineage (GTDB taxonomy): Bacteria > Verrucomicrobiota > Verrucomicrobiia > Limisphaerales > AAA164-E04 > UBA2970. The sequence goes on from CAJXVR010000054.1 coordinate 21,737, forward strand.
TCCCAATACCACCAGCACGTTCTCGGGAATGCCCACGATGCGATCCGGCAATGCGCCCACGCCATTCCCGAGCCAGGAGGCAAGATAGATAAAACAGAGATTGATCGTCCCCCCGATGACACCAACCCCTCCAGCAAGCCCAAGATGCCAGGCCTCTTCACTGATTCGAATGCGCCCCCGCCATGCGAGCAAGGGACGCGAAAACGTCCGTAGAAGGCGCTGTGCGACGCTTCGAGACGATTGCGACTTGCGATCAGATGTAGCCACGGTTTCGGCGCCTGCGGCAATTGCCCGGCTCCGAGAATCAAGCCTACTGCGAGAGCGCCCTCACAGCAAACCCTCAATCCGTCACTCTACCGTGGCTCTAGACCGAAGTGCCGCCCCAGCGCAACCCGATGCCCCAAGGGAATCTGCCAGCAACTAGTCAGAAGATACGAACTTGCTAATTTCTTCCCGTCCCAAGGTTCCTTCGAGCTCCTTCAGATACGTTTCTGCAGAAACTCGAGCCAAGGTCTTCCGCGCTTCATCACGTCGACTCGCAATGCCCAAATTATCGGCGACATCCGAATGACTCTCTTTTTCCAGAAAACGATCCAAGTAAGCGATGTGCCGATTCCACAACGCAATATCAGATTCTTGCTTTGAGCGGAGGCGAGCCTGATACCAGTCACTGTTCCGCAAGGATTCGAAATCAAACAAATCGCGCACTTCAGGATCCTTCAGCGTCTTCCCTTCAAAGTGACCATCCTTCATAATATGCAGAATCGCCTTCAGCGGAGGACAGGCCAACTCTACGCTGCCATCATCAAAATACAGCTGAGCCACTCGTTTCTGGGTAGCGACAATATTGTCAATACCTTCAGCAAAGACTTCCATTCCCTGAAGCTCAGGTCGGATCATTTCGTCGGTAAAGACCGCATCCGGATGACTAAAGACACGGCCAAAGAAGGTCGCAGCAAACCGCCGCGTGATCCGGTAACCGAGCATACTAAACGGAAGCGTCCGCCCCTCGTATTCAACATCTTCACAACGTGCGAGAAAGCCTTGCTCAATCAAATACTGAGGGTCTCGTTCTTGCGCAGACATTCGGCACCACACTTCTGGGATAAGCAAACTCACGTCATGATCGACGCGAGCGTTGGGCCCGATCACTCCTGCTGAGGTTAAGAAGGCATGCGATTGAGTCAGCGCCGCGGAAACCACCGTGGTGTTTAGATCGATCACTGGTGGCAAGGCATTGAAAGGGCCCTTTGTTAACGCACCCTCAGATCCCGCCCCAGTGGTCGAAGGCGATTTGCCCGTCATGCTACAGATCACCTCTATGAGGTATTCTGGAAGCTCCATGTAATGGATCGGATTGTACGCTGCTAAGGCTCGAATCTTATTCACCACATCTCGCGGGTTATTCCGGCGTCCTGGCACCACCGCGTCCACCACATCGATCACAGGCTTCCCGACAGGAATACGGCGCTGCAATCGCGTACCAATCTCGGCAATATGATTGGCCCGTTCATTGAGCAAATCAGGCCGAATCTGCAAATAGCGAGGGTTCTTTGATGGCTTTCCATCCACAATTCGAGGATGCGAGCTCGAGACAAAGTATTTCGGAACATCCGATTCACAGGCGCCCTGAATCAAGCGTCGAATCGGCAAGGTATACTTCGAATAGCCGATGGCATCCTCAACGATCTTACGAGCATCCTCGCCGTCCAGAGGCTCAAAGTTAGAGATAAAATTCCCGGATCCTGCCAAGTCCATCTCCGTTTGTTTATCGTAACCACGGTGAATGGCATCATCAGGCCGCTGAAAGAATCGATTTTCACAATTCTGAACGATCTTTACGGACTGCCCAGCATGCTCAGGCTTAGAATACCCCAGTTTGTCAGAAGCCACCACGACGCTGGCCGTAATATCATCTTCCAAAGAGCTCTTGACGGCGGGCTGAAAATCTTTCCGCAAGCCAAAGGTTCGCCACAAGCCCTTCTCTGCGAATCCGACCCTGAGGTATGTCGTCACCAAGATTCGGTTATCACACTTGAGCTCGTTCCCCGGTTTCCCATTGATAATATCGACAGTAAAATGTGACCGCCAATCGTCGCCCCACTCTTCTCGGTAGTATCGCTTGACGACAAAAACGATCTCTTTGACATGCTTGGGAATCGTTTCAATCCACTCGTTGTATTCGTCAGTATACTCACGGAGTGAAGGGGTCAACAACTTGATCACAGAACCCAAGGATCGCTTGAAACTCAAAACCGGTCGGTCATCTGATTTTGCTGTGTCCCTGAATCGATCGGAGTAGTCACGTTTGAGTAACTCTTCAACCAGATCAAAGTCCTCCTTGAAATCGGCAACAAACACCGGCCCGTGCAGCACGGCGTCGGTCAGCGGCTTCGAGATTTCAGACTTACCCCCCCCAGAAACCGTACACGGCTTATGACAGATCGTTCCTTCTGAGACCGTTCCGACAAGACGCCAGGAGCGATTATCGGCAGGCTTCACCATTTCAACTTTATAACCTGACGGACGAATGTAGGTCACGCCGGGAAGAAGTTTGAGCGACTCTTCGCTGCCATCCCGTTCCCAACTCACAGACTGCCGATGCAAGTCAAACTCCACGTCCTCCCGAACGTAGATGATATTGCTGTAAGTCTTATCTACCGCGAATCCCCGTGGATCCACGTCCATCAGCTCCGCATACTGATCAACCATCTCATCAAAGGAATGCCCAGAACGCTGGACGTGAAGATGACCACTGAAGTCCTCCCCAAGATCGTAGGCAGGAAAAGCCATCGTCCCTCCCGCATGCTCCTCCTCGGCCAAGCCAAAGAGATTGGTGGAGTAACTGATCTGAGTCTTAACCTCCTTCTTGCAGTAGCCGAAGTAATTATCAGCAATGATAGTTACCATGACCCCTTTCTCATCACGAGCGCAGATCTTAAAGGCGTTGCCCCCGTTGTAGCACTCGTCAGGATCATCCCAACAAAGACCTGCCTTCTGTTGAGCCGGGGTCGCATCGGCCGTTCTTGGAAGGCCAATGGATTTCTTGGTTACCTGGGTCAAATGGGGAGCCAGAATCACGCATCCAGTGTGTCCGGTCCAGTGTTCAACATCCAGGGCGGCATCATTTTCGGACAAATAAGGATCGCCAGCATTGCCAAAAATACTCTCAACAAAATCAAGATTTGAGACGAGATTGCCAGGCGCGAAAAACCGAATCTCCGTCCGCTTCTCGGCAGACACACCAGGAACCTCGGGACAAACGAGCGGTCGAAGCAGGAGAGAAACAAAGCAATGCGCCTTCTTCTCGTCGGGCTGCGAATCCGTAAACGGAAGCGCCTGCAAACTCTTGGGCGGTAGCAACGCCTGTTTCAAGAGATTCCCAAAAACATGTTTCGGAACGGACAATTTATCAGCCGGAATTGGCAGCCCGCCTTCGGCAATGTGGAAAACACCCTGCGTCGTTCGACGATCCTTCGCCGGATTATGAAGAATCCCCTGCCTCAGACGATAGGAACTTACGATTTCAGACCGAAACTCGTCCCCCTTGTGCGGGAGAGAAAGGGCGCGGGCAAGTCCATGACGATCAAGCACAAAGCTCCGCGCGGGAAGTCGAATAGACTCGGTATCTGAGTCAGGATACAGATACTCGTTCAACCATTCTTGGATTCGCCAGTCAGCGGGACAAAGGTAATTTGAGAGCAGCCGCTCACGCTGCCGATGGTGCCTCAGAAATCCATCCGCGATTTCATGAAACTTATCTCCCTCTGATTGATCGACCGTTGGACAGCCCATTGAGGCCAGCTTAAGATTGATATACTCAACTGTGAGATCATCCGGATAGACCGGAATTTCAACACCAATACCTAAGCTCTTTTCTCGTTTCATCGCTAAAAAAATAGTTCTTGTCTCTCAATTACCAGACTAGCTGGTGGAATCAGGATTGTTTTCACTACAAAAAACCACCAGGGCCTGATTCTTCATCGTTCCCCGGCAGATAAAAATACAGAGAAGACTTCAAGGGGATTTGGTAGCAAGAAAGCAGCTAGAATTCATAGCCGCATGTTCAAGCTCCCAATCGTATTCGTCTCGTGCCGGCTGGAGCCTGCCACAAATTCGAAATCCGCTCAAGTGACACTCTCATTCAATGCCGAACGAGTCCCCGGAAGGAGGACTCTCGGGTAAGAAAAGAGAAAAAACGCCATTCTGGGAAGTTTTTTGACCAGAAACGGAAAGATTGCCCATCTACGCCTGCACCCGCCTCTTCAACATCGCCCGCAAGAGCACCCAAGCAAGCGGAGAAAACTCAAAGCAGGACGAGACGCGAGTTTGCACCGCCACAAGGGCATTCTTAGCTATTTACCCAGAGGCAAACGCTCTGCGAGACGCTCAGGCAAGCCTGCCTCACGAATCTTTCGCATCGTCGTCTCCATATCATAATCAAGACGCCGCAATTCGATCGTGCCCGTATCCATGTCGTAAATCACATAAGTCGCCTTGGGGACGCCATCCCGCGACTGTCCCACACTCCCGACGTTGACAAAGTACTTTTTCCCTGGCTCGACCCGGAACTTCGAATATGTCCCACCTCGGACGGCGCTATCGCGGACAAACGCCACCGGAACGTGAGTATGCCCAAAGAAACACACTCGAGTATTCTGGTAGGTAAAGCTCGCGGATGCCTCGAGCTTGTTAAAGACATAGCCCCAACGCTCGGGACCATCGAGGGTTGCATGGACAATCGAGAAATTGGCAACGAGTCGGAAATACCTCAAATCTCGAAGCCAGCCCCGATCTTCCTCGGTGAGCTGGTCTCGGGTCCAATGAATCGCGGCAGTCGCATGGGGATTGAAGCCCTCCAAATCGTTCTCGCCCGAGCAATACTCATCGTGATTCCCTTTGACGCAAGGCATCTTCATCTCTCGGACCTTGTCGAGACACTCTTTGGGATTGGCATTGTACCCCACCACATCACCTAAACAGGCGTAGTGTGTACACTCATTCTTTTCAGCATCTTCCAAAACTACCTGGAAGGCTTCCCAATTCGCGTGTATGTCTGCGATAATCGCGTACTTCATGTCCCTGAAAATTTCCGTCTATCTCACGATGCTAAAACCTCGATACTCACCCGTAGCATCGGACCAAAACACCTCTTCCCCACGGATCATCGGGCCCAATCCCGATTCTCCAACTGCCAATATAAAAGCTTCGAGCTCGTTTTTTTCCCCTTCGATCACCAGTTTCACCTGACCATTCGAAAGATTCTCGACAAATCCACTGACATCAAACCCACAGACCAAACGCTTCACTGTGTAGCGAAATCCTACTCCCTGGACGCGTCCCGAGTAAAAGACTGAGGCTCTCAAATAATTGTCGAGATTGGTTGCTTTCTGCCGTTGCCGAACATTGCCTGCCCGCACCACTCCCTGCTCTCAGAGCTTAGCGGCTGGAATCAAGCCACAATCCCTTCCATTTTCGCAACGATTTTATTTCAACTCACCCAGATATCAGGATTTTACAGCAGAAAACAGGCCGTTGGATCTCAACATTGATGAATTACCGCTTCCGGCGAGCATTTTTCTTGGCAGCCAATAGCCGACTCGCCGTCGATTCCGACGCTGATTCCTCGGCGGGACGAGGTGAGGCTTGTTCGGGGACGGCGGCAGTCGCCTGACGAGCTTCAGCTCGTTTGACCTTCTTCACGACTGGCGCGGGGGTCGGCTCAGCCGAAAAGTGCTTGTTCGCCCCGGAATCTCGCTCTTGCTTCGCCCGAACGGCATCTCGGCGATTGAGCAAGGCACTCAAAGATTCATCGGAACGATCCCCTGCAGTGTCCACTCGCTTCCAAAAAAGCAACCGCGCCAAAACCCAACGATAAACTCTCTGCAGCTCCCGACGATCCAACTGCACACGACGTATCCCCACATCGAGTGGAAACAGTACAATCGCAAATTTCAGCAACCACTCCCACAGATCCTTTGGCTGAAAGGTCTCTAAACGGTCATGGGCAAAGGGATCCGACGCGTCTGTCATATCCGAAAAGACCGTCCCCCCCGAGAGCTCTGCGAGACGGTTGAGCAGATCCCAGCGGGTTTCGCTGGACGAAAATTCGGGAGAAAAATTCAGGCTGGTCCCAATCATCTGAGCCCCCAATAACTCGTACCCCTCCATATGCATCAGATTGATTGTGTAGGCTCCGACCGCCTCCGCATCAAACCGAGCCTCGTAGCGTCCTGGCGCTGTTTGCTCTAAACGCAGCGCCTGCCCCTCGCCATTCGGATCCACGACCCGAGCGTTGAGCTCCAAGAAGTTACGAAAATTCCCCCCATCATCCACCGCTTCAACCGCGATCACGCCTTGCCCATTCTCAATCGTCACGTCGGAGGTGAAGTCCGTATTTTCCACTCGTCGAAGTGCCCACTGAGCGATTTGAGACCAGAACTGGCGATACTGACTCCAAGGGAGCCACTGGCTTGCCCACCGGGACCGTGCATACGAAGTAAATGCAACCGCCCGCCCCCAGCCATATTGCCAGTGGGCTAAAAGAGGATCGCCGCTCTCAGTCAAAAGGGGGATCTCTGCCCGCCCTTTCGGCGTAGTCGCCACATGGCCGCGCAATTGAGGGAAGCCACTACCGAAGCCACGAATCATTTCGCTACTACTGACGACTTGCGGTACAAACGGCACTTCAGAAATCGCCGACTTAAGGATGACAGCCGTTTCCTTAATAAAGATCTGCGGGAGCCGATCAGGCGAGCGCACATCATAGAATCGCCCTCGCCCTCGCTCTGCGATCCAACGCATGGTTTCTGGTCCTGCATGACCCGCAATCAACACCGTGCTAACCGTAATCCGATCGCCCGTAATCGCTTCCATCAATTCCTCGGAGGGCGCCCCCGGATCTCCATCACTGAAGATAATCATGTGCTTCAAATTCGCCGACGACGCCTGCAAGCCTTCATAGGCCATATTCATCACATTCTGAAAGCTCGGTAAGTCGCCCTGATTCATCCCCACAATCTTCGAACCAAGATCCCCGCCATCGCGGACCTTTGTTAGCGGAAACAACCAACGATCTGTCCCGTCCCAAAGAACAATTCCCAACTCATCTTGAGGGCCCATGGCGCCAAGCACTCCCAGCGCTACCTGTCGGGCCACTTGATTCCCATTATTAAACTCCATCCCATGCATCACCATGGCCAAGGCACCAGAAGGCAGCACCTTCTTACTGCTCAATTCCATGTCCACCGGAAGTGTCCTTTCGAGAGCAGTCCCACGATAACCTCCGGCTGCATAGGTCTGATCGCCTCCGACACAGACCAACCCAACCCCAAAGTCTTTGACAGCACTCTCGAGTCGTCGCATGGCATCCCCTCCCAAATCGCCGGCAGCAATATTACTGAGAAAAACCGCATCATAACTCTGCATCTCTGCCAACGACTCAGGAAATCCAGAAAGATCTGTGATCGAGACATCAAGTTGCGAAGAACGAAGAGCCGCCGCAAGAGGCTGATCCTGCTCAGGTCGATCTGAAATCAAAAGGATGCGGGGATCCCCCACGACATTGACAAAACTGATTGCTCGATTGTTCTGAGCCACCATGTCACCAGCGGCGGAGATTTCTACGTCATAGGTGTAGAACCCAGAGTTTGGGAGCGTCTGTGGAAAGGTAAAAAGATTCTTCCCTGCCTCGAGCGACACCCCTTGTTCTCCCAACAATTGATTATTTCGAAACAAACGAACCGTCGCCGGCCCCGGCTCATCAGAGACGGCGAAAATCTTCGCCTCGAAGGTCGTCCCTTTCTTGACGTTTCCCGGCAAACCAAGTCGTTGCAGCGAGATATCGTTTCGTCGTTCAGCCCCCAAGGGCATCACATCAAGAGACACCCCAAGAGGTTGAGCCGCAGCCACAGCTGTGACGGCTTCCCCCAGGTTTTCATTGCCATCGGAAACGAGCACCAAACGTTTCTGCCCATACTGAGGGAAACTTGCCGTGCCCAATCGAATGGCAGCAGCGATGTCAGTGCGATCGGTTTCAACAACCGCCTGAATTTTCCCTAAGGCCACCCGTTCCTGAACCATCTGCTCGATGCCGGTATCCCCCCCAAAAACGATCACACCGGCCTTATCCTCCTCCTTCTTCAATAAGACCGACTCATTGACATAGCGTCGAGCCGCCTCCTGTTGGGTGGCCGAAATCGACTGCGATCGATCAAGGAGATAAACCACGTTCAACCCCTCTGTCGGATTCAACCACTGAAGGCCAGCCATCGCCAAAATGAGAGCTATCACGACCAGGGTCCGGACGAAGCACGCCACCCAAAGCCGCCACGGGCTCAACGAAGAATCAGAACGCCGGGAGAGCCAAAACACCCAAGGTAGAGCGAAGAGCAAACACCAAAGAAAGCCAGGATTTGAAAATTGTATATTCATGGCCTGTCTCTTATACACATCTCCGAGCCCACGAGACCTCTCTACATCTC
>CAJXVR010000055.1 GCA_913061285.1 uncultured Verrucomicrobiota bacterium
ATCTACACTAGATCGCTCGTCGGCAGCGTCAGATGTGTATAAGAGACAGGAAAAGAGAACCTCCTTCTTGTCCGCTTTGTCATCCCCATCCGTATCGGTCAGCATCAGAACTTGCGGGGAACAAGAAACGATCACCCGATTGCCCAAGACACAGATGCCCAAAGCGGTATTCACATCATCTCCCTGATAAAAAACCGTTTCCTTGTCGGCCGCGCCATCGAGATCGGTATCCTCTAGAATCATGATCCGGTCACCCTTTGGACGCAACTTGCCCCACTTCTGCCAGAGCCGATAATTAGCTCCTTCCGTCACCCAAACTCGACCCCGAGCATCAATATCCATATTGGCTGGGTTCACCACCTGGGGTTCTGAAGCAAAAAGCGTGACTTCAAGGCCATCGGCAACGTCGAGCTGCTCCAATTGTTTGAGCGCTGCTTCGCGCCCGATGCCTCGAGGGTTCGCAGCATCCAGGGAAGCGGTCTGTATCAAAGCGCCCACCAAGAGAGCGCCCGACAATGTTTGATTCATTCTTTTCATGAGCAGGGAAGGTTATCGTTTCCTCTTGTCATCCAAATTCTGTTTCAAATCCCATTCTGTAACGGTGGACGCAACGCCATCCTCGGGAACCTCGGCCTGAGCGATCCAGAGCAATCCGTTCAAAACGACTTTCCGGTAGTTGTCGTTTCCCCAATTCAGATGTTTGTGTCCACCGGTAAAACCAAAGCCACGACCACCGTTTTCTCTCTCCAAGACCCACATGACCGTTTCATCTCGTCCCTTCGCGCCCTCAATATGAGGATAAGGACCTTTGGGATAAACGTAGGGGCCATCTCGGACATCATCGGAGGGCTTCGCAACTAGAATCGGCGTTACGCCTTTCATCCCCTCTGTCCAACGCATGTTAATGTACCATTCATCCAAGGCTTTGAAGGGCTTTACGCCATTGGCGACTGGATGATCGGGAAAACTGAGGAATTCCGGTGTCCACATTGGATTGCAACTGTAGAGATGCTCATAGTAGCCGCCAATCCATCGATGCAAGGCTTTACCAGGATCGCCCTTAGGCACCTCCACCCCATAGTGTGCGCAGGCTACACCGACACCTTTTTCTACCAGGCCATCGATAAGGGCCAATCGTTCAACCCGAATGGCCGGATGACGAGCTCCACCGTCGGCATAGATCAGAACAGCGTCGGCTTTGTCGAACACGCTCTCATCCTTGGGCCATCCCATGTTGTGCACCTCGGCATGAATCCCAGGCAAGGCATTGAGACATTTGCTCAATAGATGACAGCCAGCGTTAAATTCATGATCACCCGGACCATGGCTGGGAACCCCTGCGATCAGTATAATGTTCTTTGTATCTGCAGCCTGAAGGCTCGTCGATGCTGCCAAAAAGAGTACAAACAGAAATTGGATGGTCTTCATGAGGTGCTTACTTACCGAGTGTGGGGCTGATAAATTGCTGTTGTTGCTGCTTCCGTAGGTCACTTCGGCTTCGGACTCGGGGTCGTTGGCCTTTCTTCGGATCGAGATTCAACATCAAGTCTTCATCCGTGACGTCACAATCAACGCCGCCTTGCGGCACTTCTGCCTTACTGATCCAAAGCAAGGCATTCAGCACGACCTTCCGGAAATTTGGGTTTCCCCAATTCAAATGATTGTGAGCCCCTGTGAATCCAAATCCTCGTCCACCGTTCGGACGTTCATAGGCCCAAGCCACATGCTGGGGGGCTCCCGCTGCCACTGACTCCCGTACTGCGGGATTCCCACTGTGCGCTCCATCTCCTCGCTTCATCGTGGATGCTGGAGCTCGAGCCGATAGGATGGGTGTCACTCCTTTCATCCCTGGTTGAAATCGCATGTGAAAATACCACTCATCGTTGATGGTGAAGGGCTTCACTCCTCGAGTAATGGGATGTTCCGGGATGAGCTTGAATTCAGCATCCCAATGAGGGTTCACGGACCAATGGGTTTCGAAATACCCCCCCATCCAGTCCAAGAATTCCGCCCCCCCGTTTTCCTTGGGAACCTCGACGCCATAATGAATGGCTCCAAATCCAACGCCTTTCTCCATGAGCGCTCTTAACTCACTCAGACGGTTTTCTTTGATCGCTTCATGGGCTTTGCCACCCGTCACAAAGAAAACGATCGAATCGGCACCCTCAAAAGGATTCGCCACCGTCGGCCATCCGTTTTGATAGACAATCACTTCGACATTCGGCACCGAGGCCAGACAGCGCTGAAAAAGCAGGCTTCCCGCATTATGCTCGTGTTGGAGGGGCCCATGACTCGGTTTCCCGGCTATAAGCACGATTTTCTTAGTGTCTGCTGCCTGCAGCACCAAAGGCAATGCACAGAGGATTGCCGTGGAAATTCTTCTTAAATACTTCACTATCCTATAGTAAAAAGGGCCTGGCATCAATGCTCCGAACCCTCAATAAAGCCTCAAGCCATCGCTTTTCAACGGCTTGAGACCGTTTTCGATTTCTCTGACCCTAGTGGGCTCCGTCCAGGTCTTTGATTCGGATGTCCTTGAACTGAACTTCCATAGGAGGCCCGGCGTGAAGCTGAAGCGCTAGAATTCCGATCTCTTTCCGGTGCTTCTTATCAAGGTCTGTCACTTGAACGGTGACGCGACCATTGATGATATGAGTGAACTCAAAACCTCGGGCTATGATCTTGTAATCGTTCCACTGTTCTTTCTTGATCACGCTCTGGATGTCCTTCGTATCGCCTAGAGAACCCACAACCGTCACCTTGTGCTTGTTCCCATTGGTGGTGATATCCGTTTTCTGCCCTCGTTGAGCCAAAATGCCACGGCCTTTTTCCTCATAGAGAATCCCGGAGTAGGTGGTTCCCGATTCAAAATCACCCTGATAGCCCCCGACAACCCAATTCCCTTTGTCTTCGCTACGGTATTGAATTCCTGAATTGCCCCCGACAATCTTGAACTTCAGTCGGAGTTCAAAATTATCGACGGTTCCCCCTCGCCAGATGATGAAGGTGTTGCCTTTAGTCGGGTTCTCCTTCGTCGTCGTGCCAGTAATCGCTCCATCTTTGACCGACCAAAACTTAGGATTTCCATCCCAGTTCTCCAGATTCTTGCCATTAAAGAGACTTACGAAACCGTCGTCTCCGTGATGATCTGCCAGGGCGGTCGCTGCGAGGAGAGGGGTCAGGGCGAGGCCCAAGAGGTTCTTGATAACAGTATTCATTGGCTATGTTCGAAGAGCTAAGACGGATTACTTCAAGGTTTTCTTCAAGAATTTCACACCTTTAACGGCGATCTCATTCTGGGTTGGTTCGATCCGACGCCAGATTGCTGCTGCTTTAGCGATAACCTTGACATCCGTCGTGAAGGACTCAATCACAACATCGCCCTTATAGCGGATCGATTTCAAAGCTGCCGTGATTGACTTCCAATCAATGTGATCTCCTCCCGGTGTGCCACGATCACTACCACAAGCGTGAAAATGCCCCAGAGCCTTGCCTGCTTTCCGAATCGCCTTGGCTTGGTTCTTTTCCTCAATGTTCATGTGAAAGGTATCCAAATGAAGCTTCAAGGCAGGGCTGTTCACGTCTTTGATCATCTTAAGACCCTGATCACAGGTGTTGATGAAATCCGTTTCAAAGCGATTCAAGGGCTCGAGACAAATAATTCGTCCCTTCTTCTCTGCATAGGCACAGAGTTCTTTCAGATTCTTGACCACCGTTTTCCACTGTGCCCGGTATTCCTTGGCTGGAACCGCGTCAGCACGTCCGACTGCTGAGTAAACCGGTCCAATCAACGAAGGGCAATCGAGCTCGACCATCTGATCGATCAGTGTCTTCATGTACTTCAACCCGGTCTTTTGCTGTTTCACGGTGCCACGCAAATCGCGATCGGGTCCCATACAAGCACAGATCGATCCGCAGACCAGGCCATGCTTATCAAGACCGGCTTTCACTTTTTTCGGATCTATATGAGCCGGATCTTCGATCGGTATTTCGACCGTCTCAAAGCCCCACTTTTTGAAAGTAGGGAAAAGCCGCGTGCTTTTGGTCGTAAAGGGTGAGGTAAACAGAAAGGTGTTGATTCCAAGTCTCATAGCTAGGGTTGGGCCACAGCGTAGTATTTTGGTCTTCCGTGTCAAAGTCTTTCGACACCACGCGGAAGGCCCCTAGGACCGATAGCATGGATCAAGCTGTTCTCTCGATTATCCGTGCCATCCAAGCGAATCATCGCTAAAAACACCCGGCATGTTTCGCCCCTGCATCGATCTCCATCAAGGCAAAGTAAAGCAAATCGTCGGCGGTTCTCTTTCCGATGACGGCTCTTCCTTGCAAACCAACTTCACTAGTGATCGTCCTAGTGAATGGTTCGCTGATCTGTATCGCAAAGACGGTCTCCCTGGTGGTCACGTGATCAAACTAGGACCCGGCAATGACCTTGCCGCCCGAGCCGCTCTCAATGCGTATCCTAATGGTTTACAGCTTGGAGGCGGTATCAACCTCGACAATGCTCGGTCCTTCCTCGAAGAGGGTGCTTCGCATGTCATCGTCACTTCGTGGCTGTTCGAGGACGGCGAGTTCCAAACTGACCGACTTAAAGCCCTAGCGCAAGGTATTGGGAAGTCGCGTCTCGTAATTGATCTCAGCTGTCGAGTCAAAGACGAACACTACTACGTCGTCACCAACCGATGGCAGACCTTTTCAACCCTCAAAGTCACCTCCGAAACCCTAGAACATCTGGCCCAATACTGTGACGAATTCCTCATTCATGCTGCGGACGTTGAGGGTCTTTGCGGAGGGATCGATCTCAAACTCGTTAAGCTCCTAAGTGAGTCGGCCCCGATTCCAACAACCTATGCTGGTGGCGCCAAATCAGTTGAAGATCTACAGACCGTCCACGACGTCAGCGCTGGTCGGGTGGATTTGACAATTGGCTCCGCGCTCGACATCTTCGGCGGTTCAGGTCTCACCTATTCGGAGGCGATTGCCTTCAATCAACGGCAACTCAAGCTCAAAGCTCGCTAGTCCTAAACTCCTTCCCATCCATCTGCGGAGACGGAGATCAAGCGAAAGAAATTCCTTTTCTCTTTTGACTAAATCCGTAGGTTCTTGCCGCCTATGGAAACAACGGTTGTTCTGCTTAAGCCTGATTGCATTGAAAAAAACCTCAGCGGCGAGGTTATCAAGCGTTTTGAAGCGCTCGGTCTCCGAATTCGGGGATGCAAGATGCTTTCAGCGACTGATGCTTTGCTGAAAGAGCACTACTCACATTTGGCTGATAAGCCTTTCTTTCCCGAGATCGTTTCCTTCATGCAGTCGACTCCTATCATTGCGCTCGCATTGGAGGGGGCCAACAGTATCGTCACCGTGCGGGATAACCTCGGCCCTACAGATTCGGCAGTCGCTCCGAAAGGAACAATTCGAGGAGATTTCGGAACCGACAAGATGCGCAACATTGCCCATGCTTCTGATTCTCCCGAGGCGGCAACTGCTGAAGTCGCTCGTTTCTTTCAAGATTCAGAGCTTTTCTAAGGTGTCTGAGGCCCAAAACGTCTGCTTTTTCCAAGCTTCCCGTTTCGATTCTATCGCATCGCTGATGGCTGCCCATGGCGGTTCGCCTTCAGCGGTCATTGAACTTGATGCGGATCCAGACTCGAAGCTTCCCTACTGCAAAGTCCTTGAAGCACTTTTTGAAGCTGAATCGGTCCAGTCTTGGTAACTGAAGGGCAGAAGGCCATTGCGCCATTCACTAGCAATGGCCCCGACAGCAAAGAGTCGCTCTCCTAGTCCAAACGAATCTCAAAACCCGGATCGCCCTTCACCAAGAACTGCGGATTTCTCAGATTCTCCTTATTGTAGACCAGCTCCTCGCCACCTTGGTTTCCGTTCCAAACCTGAACGACTCCCCCTGCTTCCTTGACGATCGCATGCGCGGCTCCTGTGTCCCACTCCATTGTGGGAGCATCTCGCAAATACACGTCAGCCTCGCCACTCGCCACGAGACAGAGTTTTAACGAACTCCCCATACTCTTTAACTCGCAGCCCTCAAATTTCGCCTTTAAGGCTTCTACCTGAGGACCAGCGTGATCTTTGCTCGCAACGATGGAAAGCCTCTCAGAATTGGCTTCACGGGCCTTTATACGCCTTTCTCCCTTTGAGTCAGATACAAACGCGCCCTTTCCGCGCTCTGCCCAATAATGAAGTTCAATTTCGGGTGCCCAAACGACGCCTAACACGGGGGATCCTTGCTCAATCAAAGCGATATTGACCGTAAACTGTCCGGATTTCTTGATGAACTCCTTCGTTCCGTCTAGCGGATCGACCAACCAGAACCGTTCCCAACTCTTCCGCTTATCGAACGGTTCAGCGGCTGATTCTTCGGTTAATCTTGGTATATCCGGTGTCAAGGCCTTCAAGCCTTCAACGATGATCGCATCCGCTCGTTTGTCCGCCTCGGTCAATGGACTGTTGTCGGCTTTCGCTGAAACCCCCAGATCATCGCTCCGATAAACCTCGAGAATCGCCTCTCCAGCCTTGATCGCTAGGTCTTTTATCTCGGATAACACGATGCCTGTTTGTTCCACGGAGTTCTGGAGCGCGAGAGCAAGGCAGTCGCTTTTTCCCGTTTTAACGAAACCATCTCGCTTCTAGCTCATGCGCATGGGCATGATCACGTACAAGAACGGCCCATTCACCTTCAAAACTCCCGGACTCAGCTCGTCCGACAGTTCCAAGAAGACTTCGTCCTCCTCCAAGACCTTGAGAGGATCCATGACGTATTGGGGGTTAAAAGCAATCGCGATCTCCTCTCCATCATAGTTGATAGCGATGGATTCCCGCGCCTCTCCGACATCGGGCGTATTAGCGGTAATCAAGAGATTGTTTTTGGAAATCTTAAGTTTAACCGAATTGGCCTTATCGCTGGTCATGATTTCGGCTCGCCGCAAGGCCTGCAGTAACTCTTCACGCTCCAGCGGAATTCGTTCTTTGCTTTGGCCTGGGATGACCTGTCGATAGTTCGGGTAGTTGCCATCGATCAATTTTGTCATCAAGAACACGGAAGCTTCTTCGTTCTGACTGAGGGTGAAGGATGCCTGATTCTCGGTGTAACGAAGTTCTACCGTTCCCTCTGACCCCAAAAGACGATTCAATTCATTAATCGCCTTTGAAGGCACGATGAATTCCCCTTTGCTTTCCTCACCGACATCGGACTCTTCATCGACTAAGGCCAATCGTCGACCATCCGTGGCAACCACGGTGATTCTCTGATCACCCAAGCTAAAGAAAATACCATTCAAGACGTATCGGGTTTCTTCGGTAGAAACGGCATAAGACGTTTTCTTCAAGATCCCTTTGAGGTTACCTTGATCAAGGGTGATTTTCTTTTCTTCTTCAAATTTTGGGATGGGTGGGAATTCATCGGCAGAGAGGCCATGAATCTTGAAGAACGATGCGCCTGCCTTGATAGAACAGATGCCCTTATCATCAATGTCTAGCTCGATCTCGGGAGTGGCTAGCTCTCGGACGATGCCAAAGAGCTTTTTCACTGGCACTGTGATCGAGCCGCCCTCCTTGACCGTCGCCTGCACTCCGCATGAAACGGTGACATCAAGATCAGTCGCCGTGAGGACGAGTTTATCCTCGGCTGCTTGAAGCAAGACATTAGAAAGAATCGGGAGAGTCGTCCTACTTGAAACGATATTCTGAACTGCTTGCAGTCCAGAAATGAGCTTTTCTTTGGCTATCGATATTTTCATCCAGTGAAAGACTATTATGGTTCTTTGAATGAATTAAAAACCCGTAATAGTAAGCCCTGTGAATAAGGCATACAAATAGCCATGTCAAGGTTCCCACAAGGGGGAAACGACGATCGAGACTGTGAAGAACTTTGTGCAGAAGACGGGGATGAGAGAATACCCGGGACTGTTGACCGGTCATCAGATACTGAGCGAGCACCTTGTTGACAGCTTGTTAACAGACTCGAGGGCCTTCGAAAGCGGCCAAGGACAGAAAACGGTGGAGTAAGCATGACCGGGATTCGCCTAGAGATCTGTTCGATTGCCAAGGATCTGTTGAATGACATCGATGGTGTAGTCGATCTCTTCGAGCGAAGTCTTGGGCCCGAGAGAAAAACGGACCAGTGAGTTAGCCTCCTCCACGGAAAGACCCATGGCAAGAAGAACGTGAGAAGGTTCAAGCGAGCCTACGGAGCACGCGGAACCACTCGAAGCGCAGATTCCTTCAAGATCAAGGGCTGCCAGGAGCGAAATACTATCCCACCCATCGACCGTAAATGCAGCAGTGTTTGGAAGACGGGCAGTGGGATGGCCCTGGAAACGGATGCCAGGGAGAGCAATGAGAGAGTCAATGAGGTGTTGAGAGAGAGGAGCAAGAGCGGCGGGATCGAAAATTGGCTTGGGAACAAACAGTTCGGACGCCTCGGTAAAGCCCACGATTGAGGGAAGATTCTCAGTGCCAGGACGAGACTCGTTCTCCTGAGCGCCACCCCGAAAGAGAGGAGGAAGCAGAAGAGGCGAACGGCAATAAAGAGCGCCGATCCCTTTAGGACCAAAGAATTTGTGCGCGCATACAGAGACAAGATCAGCACCAAATTGACCCATTTGAGAGAAAGGCAGCTTGCCAAAGGCCTGCACAGCGTCGGAATGAAAGAGGATGCCGTGTTTGTGACAGAGACGGGACACTTCGGAGAGGGATTGGATCGTGCCGGTTTCGTTATTGGCAGCCATGATCGATACTAAGGTCGTTTCGGGACGTATTGCCTTCTCCAAGTCAGCAGGGTCGATGAGGCCAGTCGATGAAACAGGCAAGATAGTAAGATCAAAACCCTCAGATCGGGCTAAATTCTGGAAACAATGGAGGACAGCATGGTGCTCGACAGCTGAAGTGATGAGGTGTCGCCCCTTAGAAGCCTTTGATCGAGCTGCCCCAATGATCGCCAGATTGTTGCTTTCGGTGCCGCCGGAGGTAAAAATGACCTCGGAAGGCTTGCAGGACCAGAGGTGAGCCACACGATAGCGGCATTCATCCAGGGCGGCTCGAGCCGTTCGCCCAATATGATGAATACTCGAAGGATTGCCAAACTCACCGGTGAGAAAGGGGGACATCGCCTCGAGAACGCGAGGGTCCAGAGGCGTCGTGGCATTGAAATCGAGATAAACGCTTCGCATGGATCCACTCAAGGGGTGCTATCTAAGAGTGGATAGCCTCCAACGTCAACCGGATCGGCGAAAGCCGCCGAAATGTGTTCCTTTGCCATCTTGATAGCGGTTAGGAGCTCAAATCCAAGGGCCAAATGCCCAGTGATGGATGCGGAAAGAAAACAGCCAGACCCGTGGACCGAACCCACAGTAGCTCGAGGAGCGTCTAATAATATCGTATCCGCTCCATGGCAGAGCACGTCAGGAGCGGTATTCGATGCCTCGAGATGGCCTCCTTTCAAGAGCACCCAACACCCGTAGCGGTCATGAATGAGCGAGGCCACCGCTACCATATCCTCAATTGAGCGGATCGGTTGATTTACGAAAGCCTCAGCTTCAGGGATGTTGGGAGTAACCAACGAAGCCATAGAAAAAAGGCCTTCAGCGAGTTCGAGCGGATCTAAAAAAGACAATCCCCGACCAGCGGAAGCGCCAAGAATAGGATCAAGGACCATTAGAGGGGGCCCAAGAACGGAAGCAACCGATTCAAGGCACGCCTTGTCGGGAATAAGGCCGATTTTGCAAGGCATAGGACCAAAACAGTCATAAACAGAGCTGATCTGCTGAGCCACAAGAGAAGAAGCAACTGGAGAGCAACGATCAAAAGATTTGGGAGACTGGGCCGTAAGGGCCGTAGCAACCGAAAAACCATGCACACCCAATCTCCCGAAAGTACGGAGATCAGCAGTAGATCCAGCAAACGCAGACGGATCGCATCCAGCGATCGAAAGAGCATTAGGAGAAGAACTCAAAACATCCAAAAAAAGGCTAATTCAAAGAAAAGAAACGAACTAATCTCAATTTTGAGAATGGTAGGCAAAAAGCTATACCACTTCGAGCGTTTCCTTGACAAAGAAACAAGAAAACGTTTAAAAATTTCTAGACAGAATAGACGTAGATTCCGCCGGACCGAAGTTCAGCCCGAATTGACAGGCACGAAGTGCAAACCGGCCCCAATATTTCGCTTTTGAGGGCTCTTAATTCAGGCATTTTTAAGTCTGGCTCCTAGCGAATGCAGTTCATAGACTTAAATGCGCAATACCGCGCCTACAAGGCTGAGATAGACGACGCTATTCGGCGAGTTCTCGACCATGGGCAGTTCATTATGGGGCCGGAGGTCCAGCAGTTGGAAGGGGAGCTAGAACGATTTGTAGGGGTAAAGCATTGTGTAACGACAGCCAGTGGCACGGAGAGCTTGGAACTGGGCTTGAGAGCCTTGGGGATAGGGCGAGGCGACGAAGTTATTACGGTCCCGTTCACATTCTTCAGCACGGCCGAGGCAATCAAGTTGGTAGGGGCCAAGACGGTCTTTGTAGATGTCGAGCCCGACACTTTCAACATGGATATGTCGCTGGTCAGGGCGGCGGTCACAGAGCGAACAAAGGCCATCATCCCCGTTAGTCTTTTTGGGCAGATGGCCGACTTAAATGAGGCAAACAAGATCGCGGAAGATTTCGGATTGGCTGTGATTGAAGACGGAGCGCAGAGCTTCGGAGCGACATTGGACGGAAGGCGAAGCTGCTCGATGACAACATTGGGTAGTACAAGTTTCTTCCCTGCAAAACCCTTAGGCTGTTATGGGGAGGGGGGTGCACTCTTCACCCAAAATGATGAACTGGCAAGAAAACTCAGAATGCTCCGAAACCACGGGAGTAGAGAGCGAGACCATCATCTAGAGATAGGGAAAAACGGCCGATTTGATACCTTACAAGCAGCGATTCTAATGGCGAAGCTCCCCCACTTTGAAGATGAGCTCCAGCACAGAGAACGAATAGCCAAGAGGTACTCAATTGAGTTAAGCGAAGATGCTAAGGTGCCGATGTTGATGAAAGGGAGAACACATGTATATGGTCAGTATACCCTCAGATTAAGCGATAGAGATGCGTTTAGACGCGATCTGAATGAATGCGGAATTCCAACCGGAGTGTATTACTCTAAGTGTGTTCATCATCAGCCCGCTTTCAAGAAGCAGAACAAGAGCCTGGAATCGTTTCCGGTAGCAGAGAAAGCAGCAAAAGAAGTTGTGAGCCTTCCTATGCATGCATTCCTCGGGCAAGAAGATCAAGATGCTATTATTAAGGCCTCGAATGTCTCTTTGGCACTTCGCCCGTGACGTTAAAGGAAAAAAAAAATTTGGAGAAAAAGAATCCATCGCTTTTCCCGATGCTGAAATCCCGTCAAGAGATGGTGATGGCTGGGGGACGACTAAGCCAGATCTTAGGATATCCCAAGTCGGTAGGTCAGATATTTGGATTTCTATTTTTTGCTACCAAGCCCCAATCTCTCGATGATATAGCCGGAGAACTGGGTGTGAGCAAAGCGAGTGTCAGCAATGGTGTCAGGAAGCTACTTTCTTGGGGAGCCGTCAGGCAAGTTTGGGTTCAAGGAAACCGAAAGGAATACCTAGAGGTAGTCGACGATTTGACGATCTTGTTCAACGCTGGCTATTCAGATTTCGTTAAGCCTAGAGTAAGCTCGTCAAAACGGAGAATCGGCGAAATAGGGGAGCTCTTGGAAGAAGAAAGGGCTGAGGGCAGCCTAGATCAGGAAGAGTATAGTTTAGCGAAAAAACGGTACGATAAACTGAAGAAAGTACAGGGACGGTTGGAGAGAATACTGCCGATGTTGGAGAGATTGCTGTGAAAGTGGCCTAAAAAGATAGGCACAGAGAAATAGATTTTTCATGTGAAGAGTTCATTGAAACCAAAACGAATATGTTGCATCGGAGCAGGCTATGTAGGGGGACCCACTATGGCCGTAATCGCTCAAAAATGTCCCGGCATCGAGGTGACTGTCGTCGACATCAATCAAGAGAGGATTGACGCTTGGAATTCCGATAAACTACCGATTTTTGAACATGGGTTGGATGAAATTGTAAAGCAGTCAAGAGGGAAAAACCTTTTTTTCAGCACGGATGTTGATAGGGCGATAGAAGAATCCGAGATCATTTTTATCAGTGTCAACACACCGACCAAGAGTTATGGAGAAGGAGCCGGAAAAGCGGCCGATTTGAAATTTGTGGAACTTTGTGCCCGGCGGATCGCAGGCACAGCCAAGAATGACAAAATCATTGTCGAGAAATCAACCATTCCGGTAAGGACGGCCGAGATGATTAAGAGGATTATGCAGGAGAGTCAGACCGACTTCTCGGTTCAGGTTCTTTCGAACCCGGAGTTCTTAGCTGAAGGAACGGCGATTCAAGATTTGCATAATCCCGATCGAATATTAATTGGTGGAGAAGAGACAAAAGGGGGTAGGCAGGCGATCGAGACCTTGGCGAGTGTCTACGAAGCGTGGGTACCCAAGGATAAGATCATCAAGACGAATCTATGGTCTTCTGAATTGTCGAAGCTTACAGCCAATGCGTTTTTAGCCCAAAGAATTTCATCAATCAACGCTATTTCCGCTCTTTGTGAGGCCACCCAAGCTGACGTAGATGAAGTCGCTCAGGCAATTGGAAAGGACAGCCGTATAGGACCAAAATTCTTGAAAGCTTCAGTCGGTTTTGGTGGATCCTGTTTTCAAAAAGACGTTTTGAATCTCGTTTACCTATGCGAGCACTTTGGGCTACCTGAAGTAGCAGCCTACTGGGAGAAGGTGGTAACGATGAATAACTACCAGAAAAGCCGTTTTACCAAAAACATCGTTAAAACGCTTTTCAATACAGTATCAGGAAAGAAAATAGCAATCCTGGGCTTTGCCTTTAAGAAAGATACAAATGACACTCGAGAAACGGCTGCGATAAGTGTGTGCCGTGACTTGATCGAGGAACAGGCTAACTTGTCCGTTTATGATCCGGAGGTTAAGGAATCGAAGATCAGAAAGGATCTAAATCTGAAGGATGGCGAGGAGCGACAGCTGACAATTCATGACGATCCGTATACAGCATGTGAAGGAAGTCACGCCATAGCGATTCTAACCGAATGGGATGAGTTCAAGCAACTCGACTACCAGGGAATTTTTAGAGCGATGGAAAAACCCGCCTTTCTCTTTGATGGGAGAAACCTCCTGAATATCGAGAAACTGCGTTCGATAGGGTTTCAAATCCGAGGCATCGGCCGCGTCTAGAGAAATAGACGCTCAACAAGAATCCAAGTAAATCGTAAAACCAGTGGTCAAGTAGCAACTGTGACAAAGAAAGCACTAATTACGGGAATCACTGGCCAGGATGGTTCTTATTTGGCTGAGCTGTTGCTCGAGAAAGGGTATGAAGTTCACGGAATCGTTCGTCGAACGAGCACGTTTAATAGAGGGCGAATTGACCCCGTTGCTGATGAATACAATAAGGAATCGAAGAGGCTTTTCCTCCACTATGGAGATCTCTCAGACAGTTCTGCCATGATCCGTCTACTCGGGTCGATTCAAGCAGATGAAATATACAACCTAGCGGCTCAAAGCCACGTAAAAGTAAGCTTTGAGAACCCGGAATACACCTCAGACGTGGTAGGGATGGGTACATTGCGCCTCCTGGAAGCGGTGAGACAGACGAAAATAGACACACGGTTCTATCAAGCGTCCTCAAGCGAAATGTTTGGAAAAGTGCAAGCCGTACCTCAGAGGGAAGACACCCATTTTCATCCACGGAGTCCTTACGGAGTAGCAAAAGTTTTTGGATATTGGGCGACAGTGAACTATCGAGAGGCCTACGACCTTCACGCTAGCAACGGAATTCTCTTCAACCATGAATCGCCGAGGCGAGGAGAGAACTTCGTCACACGAAAGATCACGCGTTCAGTGGCGAGGATCAAGAAAGGCTTAGAACGAGAACTCGTTTTAGGAAATCTAGAAGCTCGGCGAGATTGGGGCTATGCCAAAGATTATGTAGAGGCGATGTGGTTAATGGCGCAGGCCGAGTTTGGAGATGACTATGTTATAGCCACCGGCGAAACCCATACCGTTAAGGAGTTCCTAGAAATAGCCTTTGGAATTGTCGGTCTCAACTGGCAAGATTATGTGCGCACGGATTCGAAGTATGAGAGGCCAGCCGAAGTAGATCTATTGATAGGAGACGCCTCCAAGGCAAAATCCAAACTTGGCTGGACGCCGAGAACAGATTTCCAAGCTTTGGTAGAGCTCATGGTTGAAGCTGATTTAGAGGCACTACGAGAATAGGTTTCCTTTGTTATCCGTTGGTAACCCGAGTAATCCGTGGTTAGATATCTACCGTGCCCAAAACAATAATAATAACGGGATCAGCAGGCCTCATAGGAGCTGAAGCAAGTCGATACTTTTCGAGTGACGATTACGAAGTGATAGGGATCGACAATGATATGCGGTCTCGATTCTTCGGTGAGGAGGCTTCAACAAAATGGGCCGCAAGGCAGTTGGAAGAAGAATTTCCCAAGTATCAACATAAAGAGATCGATATTCGTGACCAGAACGCTATAGATCAATTGTTTGCTGAAAGGGGTCTCGATATACAGGGGGTTATACATACGGCTGCCCAACCATCCCACGATTGGGCGGCGAAGGAACCGATAACAGATTTCTCGGTCAATGCTACCGGCACTTTGAATTTGTTAGAATCCCTTAGGAAGCATTCACCAGAAGCCGCATTCATCTTTACATCCACTAACAAGGTGTACGGTGATCGCCCTAACCTGCTAGAACTAAAGGAAGAAGATACTCGGTTCGAACTATACCGAGAAGACGGCAGTCTGGATCCTGGAATAGACGAAGGCATGTCGGTAGATCAGACCAAACATAGTTTGTTTGGCGTTAGCAAACTCTCGGCCGACTTACTTGTTCAAGAATATGGCCGATACTTTGGGTTGAATACGGTCTGCTTTCGGGGAGGATGCTTGACTGGGGGAGGCCATAGCGGAACAGAGTTGCACGGGTTTCTGAGCTATCTGATGAAGTGTGCCATGACGGGCAACGAATACCGCATCTTCGGTTACCAGGGGAAGCAAGTGAGAGATAATATACACAGCAGCGATTTGGTTCGAGCCTTCGGGGCTTTTATGGAAAAACCAAAGTGTGGAGCGGTTTACAACATTGGAGGAGGACGCCGCAGCAATTGCTCCATGCGGGAGGCAATCCGTGCATGTGAGTTGAGGACGGGAAAACAAATGAAAACCGTGTATTTGGATGAGAATCGAATCGGCGATCATATTTGGTATATAAGTAATCTTGCTCGATTTAGGAGAGATTACCCAGAATGGGAAGTGACCGTGCTAATCGATGAGATTTTTGATACCGTTTACCAAGGATTAGAAAATCGCCTGAGAAAAGTGTCTGAGATGGACCTTAGGCAAGGTAAATGAAAATCGGGATTATAGGACTAGGATATGTAGGCTTGCCTCTCTGTATACAGTTCGGTAAGTCGGGAGCCGAAGTAGTTGGCATTGATGTTGACGAAGCCAAGGTTGATGCAATCAACGGAGGGAAGAGTTTTATCAAGCATATTTCTGCAGCCGACATATCGTCATTGGTCGAGGCCAAGTGTCTACAAGCAACGACTGACATGGCGGCAGCTTCGAGTTGTGACGGAATACTGATCTGTGTCCCAACGCCGCTAAATAAGCATCGCGAGCCGGATTTATCTTACGTCCTTTCGACCGGAGAAAAACTGGCACCCTATATAACCGAGGGAATGACCATCGTTTTGGAATCGACCACCTATCCCGGTACGACGGATGAGGATCTAAGAAGGATTCTAGAGGAGGGATCTGAGATGAAAGCAGGGAGCGATTTTCATCTTGCCTATTCACCGGAGAGGGAAGATCCGGGTAATCCGGAGAGTAAGGTCGCGGAGATACCAAAAGTAGTCGGAGGATATACGGAAATCTGTTTAAAGAAGGCTCGGGAAATCTACGGCGTAGCGATCAACAAGACGGTACCTGTGTCAAGTTGCAGGGCAGCCGAAGCGACCAAGCTTCTCGAGAATATCTTCCGCAGCGTCAACATCGCATTGGTAAACGAGCTGAAGGTCATATACGATCAAATGGGAATTGATGTGTGGGAAGTTATTGAAGCAGCGAAGACAAAACCTTTTGGCTACAAGGCTTTTTATCCAGGACCTGGTTTGGGAGGCCACTGTATTCCGATTGATCCCTTTTACCTTACATGGAAGGCAAGGCAATATGGAATCTCTACGCGTTTCATCGAACTGGCAGGAGAAGTCAACACATCCATGCCGCAGTATGTGGTAGAAAAAGCCGCGGAAGCTTTGAATCGACAACGGAAGGCACTTAATGGAGCGAAGGTGCTCGTCATAGGTTTGGCTTACAAAGAAGAGGTGGACGATGATAGAGAGTCTCCCAGCTATCGTTTGATTAGCCTTTTTCGTGAAAGACTGGCCGACGTTGACTATTATGACCCATACGTTCCGGTCATTAAACCCAGCAGGGAACACGGTCATCTTTCAGGAAAGAAAAGCGAGGCATGGAATCGGGAGACTGTGCAAAAGTATGACATCGTGGTGGTTTCAACAGCTCACCAAACCGTGGACTACGATGAGTTGGCTGAGTGGTCGAAGTGCATCATCGACACCCGAAATGTCATGTCCGGAAGGGCAGTGTTTGGGGGTCAGGTGGTTAGGGCCTAAAGCAATCATCGGTTTACGACAAACAAAACAATCGTGGAAACGTATTTGGTTACAGGAGCCGCAGGCTTTATCGGTTCAGAGGTTGCTTTGGAGCTCCTGCTTCAAGGATTCAACGTAGTCGGCGTCGACAATATGAACGACTACTACGACGTGAGGCTTAAAAAGTGGCGAGTCGAAAGGTTGAATAAGAATCCTCGGTTTCAGTTCTACGATCTAGATATTGAGAATGCTAGGGCCGTAGATGAAGTATTTGGTGGTAGGGAAATCTCAGCAGTGATCAATTTGGCAGCGAGAGCGGGTGTGAGATACAGCATGGAGAATCCTACAGTTTACATGATGACAAATGCTCTTGGTAGTCTCAACCTTTTGGAGGGTATGCGTCGCCACAAGGTGAAAAAGTTTGTTCTGGCTTCTACTTCTTCACTCTACGCGGGTCAGGAGATGCCATTTCTTGAAACCTTACCGGTCAATACACCCATATCACCATATGCGGCATCCAAGAAGGCAGCCGAGGCTATGGCATACAGCTATCATCATCTGTATGAAGTTGACGTTTCGATTGTAAGGTATTTTACAGTCTATGGGCCAGCGGGAAGACCCGATATGTCAATTTATAGGTTCATAGAATGGATCAGGGAAGGGAAGCCTATAGAGCTGTTTGGGGACGGCAGCCAAGCGAGGGATTTCACTTTTGTGCGAGATATAGCGAGAGGAACGGTCTTGGCCTTGCGGCATATGGGATTTGAGATTATCAATTTGGGGGGGGGGAATAATCCAGTTAGCCTTAACGAAATCATCGGAACGATCGAAGAGGAAGTTGACAAAACGGCAATTATTGAAAGAAAACCTTTCCACAAGGCAGACATGATGGAGACTTGGGCTGATATCGAAAAGGCGAAAAGGCTCTTAGACTGGCGGCCAGAAGTAGGTCTCGTAGAAGGATTGAAGGAAACTGTAAAATGGCACTCAGAGAACAGAGCTCTGTTGGATGAAATCGTTTTCTAAGGGAAGGCGACGCTAAATCATTTTGAGAGGGCTGTAAGTGCAGTCGCTCCAGAGAGAGACTTAGAATCACAAAATTCGGCAACATTTTTATGGCAACGGTATTGGTAACAGGAGGAGCTGGATACATAGGCTCAGTCTTGACGAGAATTCTTTTAGAGAAAGGGTTTAAGGTTCGAGTTCTCGACAAATTGTTGTTTGGAGGAGAGTCCATGCTTGGGCTGTCTGACCATCCAAATTTAGACTTTATATGTGGCGATCTCTTGGATCCCAAAGTGGCCGCCGAAAGTTTGGAGGGGTGTGACTTTGTCGCCCATCTAGCGGCTATCGTCGGTGATCCAGCTTGCCGAAAGCAGCCAGAGTTGGCTAAGCAGACAAACCTAGAGGGTAGCGTGCAACTCTACGAGAAGGCTGTCGAAAAAGGAGTTAAGAAATTCATTTTCGCCTCGACTTGTTCCAACTACGGCAAGATGCCCGATCCCAATGAGTTCGTGTCGGAAACATCAGAATTGAGTCCGATCTCTTTGTATGCGGAAACAAAGGTCGAATTTGAGAATTACCTCCTCAATCAAAGCCGCTCGTCTCACGTGAAACCGACTTGCTTGCGTTTTGCGACCGTTTATGGGCTTTCGGCACGAATGCGCTTCGACTTAACCGTTAACGAGTTTACTCGGGATATTGCTAAAGGGACCGAGTTAGAGATATTCGGAGCCCAGTTCTGGCGTCCTTATTGCCATGTTTACGATTTGGCCTCCTCAGTGCTGAAGGTAATTGAAAGTCCAGGGGAGAAAACGGCGTACGAAGTGTACAATGTTGGAGACACGGAAGAGAATTATACGAAACAGATGTTAATAGACGAGATTCTCAAGTTTATTCCAAAGGGGAAAGTCTCATATGTTGAAAAGAATGAGGACCCTCGAGACTATCGGGTCAATTTTGACAAGATATCGTCGGAGCTTGGTTTCAAGGTCCGCAAGAGAATACCAGACGGAATCGCAGAGGTGGCCAGGTTTGTCTCTAACGGTGTTTTCCGAGACCCATACTCCAATAGATTCAAGAATGTCTCGTAATGAGGATCCCGTTATTTGATCTCAATTACGGTGAAGAGGAGGAGCAAGCAGTCCTAGACACCTTGCGCTCCAAATGGATCTCGACTGGGCCCAAGAATCAGGCGCTAGAGGAACAGTTTGCGGCGCTTCTAGGGGCAAAGTCCGCCGTGGCAGTTTCTTCCTGCACCTCTGCTCTACATCTGGCCCTACGGCTTGCGGGGGTCGAGAAAGGGACGGAAGTGATCGTTCCATCTCTAACCTTTGTAGCGACGGCGTCTACCGTACTCATGCAGGGCGGGACGCCGGTTTTTGCAGATATCTGTTCTAAAGACGATTGGACTATTGATCCGGCTGATATTGAGCGGAAGATCACCGATAGAACGCGGGCGATAGTACCTATGCACTATGGAGGCTTCGGATCTGACATGGATCGAATCAACGCTTTGGCCAAGGAGCACAATCTTATTGTAATCGAGGATGCCTGTCATGGGCCTTTGGCAGAGAGGGGAAGTAAGAAGCTCGGTACGATTGGGGATTTTGGCTGCTTTAGCTTCTACTCTAATAAGAACATCACTTGTGGAGAAGGTGGTATGCTCGTGACAGATGATGTCGAACTGGCACAGCGGGCCAAGCACCTTCGGTCTCACGGGATGACATCGAGTGCATTTGAGCGGGAAAGGGGAAAAGAGTTCTACGATGTTGTGGAATTTGGCTACAACTACAGAATGGATGATATCCGGGCGAGCTTGATGTTAGCCCAACTACCCAAGTTGAGAGGCGATATTTCACGGCGGAAGGAACTGGTAGCAATGTACCGGAGTAGGTTGAAAAATACTTCCACTCTTTCTATTCCGTTCCAAAATCATGAGGGAGATTCCGCTCACTATGTTTTTGGTGTCCTATTGGAGAGCGCTGATCGTAAGGTTGTCATGAAGGAGTTGAAGGAACGAGGGGTCAGCACTTCAATGCACTATCCACCAGTTCATCAGTTCGGATGCTTCAATGAGTATTCATGCGAACTTCCTTTGACAGAGTATGTCGGTGAACGGGAGATTTCATTGCCACTTTACCCTGCTATGAGCGAGGAGCAGGTGGACTATGTTTGCGAACAACTACTAGAGATACTGTCAGCTTAGAGTGGATTTTAGGTGGCCCGGGGAGCAATTAATAGCGGTTGTCAGAGGATTTACCTGAGTCGGCGGTGGTTTGGCTAAACAATCGCTCGGGTCGAGCAGGAATGGTGAGGGTTTCGAGAGGGTAAGAGCGGGAGCTCTAACCTCAGCTTAAGGAAATGTTCAATGATGCGAAAATTGTTCTAGTGCTGTCAGCACATGCGGATGATGAGGTGCTGGGAATGGGGGGAACCTTATTTAGGCTCCGAGAGGTTGGCTGCCGAGTAATTTGGCTGATCATGTCAAGGGTTTGGTCTCCACGTTGGTCAGAGGAGAAGAAATCGATCAGGGAGAGAGATATTGATCGCGTGGCTGGATGTGTAGGCTTTGACGAAGTTATTCGTTGGGATTTCCCAGACAACCGGATGGATGAATTTCCGCGTGATGAATACCAATCAAGGTTGATTCAGGAGCTTAACAGGATAAGGCCAGACACGATATTTTCACCTGGACCATGGGATTGGAATTGGGAGCATAGAATAGCATTTGAAACTGTTGAGGTGTCGATCAAGCCTGCTTACTCGCCATTTGTCCGGCAAGTTTACGCCTACGAAATTCCAAGTTCAACAGACTGGACATACAAATCGGTTCGACAATTTCCATCCTCCACCTATGTGGACATTGAAGATGTGTTGGAGAAGAAGATTGCAGCAGCAACGCTCTTTTCTACTGAGATAGCAGATTTTCCTCACCCGAGAAGTCCAGACGGGATCCGACACTATGCAGCGGTCCGCGGCATGGAGGTGGGTATTAGGGCGGCTGAATCGTTTGCTCTCATGCGAAAAATTGAACGACATGATCGTTGATCTCTTAACGGCCGATGGATCGTGGATTGTACCGTACCTTGAAACCCTATCAGACTGGTGCACGGCGAGGGGAGACCGCAGCCGCATGTACACCAATCACAAGGAAGTTCGGGGTGGAGATGTTCTGTTCATCCTTGGGTATCTGAAAATCATTCCTAAGAAGTACCGGGACCTGTATGGGAAAGCGTTAGTGATTCATGAAAGCGATTTGCCCTCGGGAAGAGGATTCGCGCCCATGTCCTGGCAGATCTCGGAGGGAGCCCAAGAGATCGTTTTTACACTTTTTGAAGCGGACGACGGTGTCGATACGGGACCGATTTACTTCAAGAAAACCCTTCTTCTTTCTGGAACAGAACTGTTCCCTGAATGGCGAAAAAAACAAGGGGAGTTGACGATACGAATGGCCAAGCGGTTTTTGCAATCGTATGGCGAAGTGAAGCCTTCCCAGCAGGAGGGAGATGGCTCGTATTTCGAAAAACGTTCGAGTAAGGATGACGAAATGTTAGTGACAATGACGTTAGCAGAATGTTTTGACAGGATCCGAGTCTGCGATCCTGAGAGGTACCCGGCTTGGTTTCAATACCGAGGCCGTAAGTTTAAGGTCCTCGTCGAACCTTTGTCTGAGGAATAGATTAGCCATGGCCTGGACATGATTGAAACTCTAAGGCCAGGAAACCTCGGAAGGAAAATGGAGGGGATACGGGGTGGCAAAAAGATCTCCCGGAAGTCGAATGGGATCGGCTCTCGCGAGACTCCTCTGATCCGGGGCGAAATAACCTAAGCCGGGGAGTGAAAGCAAATCTAGCGACGAGGAAATCATGACTTTGGCAGACGTGGGATTTTTCCTAACCGCGAGTCCATTGCATGGCTTTGGACATCTGCGCCGTTGTTTGAAGATCGCTGAAGCAATCGGGAAGCGCGAGCCCGAGCTCCGGATGGTTTTTAGCGGGGAGTTTTCATCCGAAGCAAAGGAAGTATTGCGACCCGATCAGCCGGACTCGCCGCTTGTCGGTCTCTCTGATTTGCAGGCAGATGTAGTTGTAATAGACTGTATGTTCGACATAGACGATCCCAATATAATCGATCGCGGATTGATAGCGAGAGTTAGGGAACGAGGAAGAAGGACAATCCTGATTACAAGTGGTTTGACGGCACCTTTGGAATTGGAGGTCGACATCGTAGTCGGTCATATGCTGAAACCGATGGCAGAAACAGGCAAGGCGAAGTTTATAACGGGGCTTGAATATGCACCCGTATTAAATGAGGAACTCGTATCCGAAGCACTTTCTCAGAATAGGGTAGAGCCAGAGGTCGAGAATATACTCGTGATCAGTGGATCTTGGAAAAACTGTGATGCGATCTGCAGCCCGCTGGTAGCGTTGAACGAGATCGGATTTACCGGTAGTGTTACGGTGCTGGTGCCAGAGACTTTGTTAGGGAGAGTTGACGAAATTGCAAGTTTGCGGACTGGATTCTACGTCAAGTTGAAGTCCCGAGTACCTAGTGTGCTTGAGATGATGAGGGAGTCAGATTTGGTGATCGGAACCTACGGGAATGCCACATTCGAGGCGTTTGCTGTAGGAGTACCGTTTGGTACGGTCTGCGTGAAGGAGTTTCAGGACGAGTATGCTAGTGAACTAGAGAAGCGGGGTCTTTTGTTCAACTTGGGGATGGTGGAGACGATCAACAAGAACAAGCTAAAAATGCTTATTAGCCGGACTGGTAAAAGTCAGCGGGCGGAGATGGTCAAGATAGCCCGAGCAAAAGTTGATGGAATGGGAATCGAGAGAATCAGCGAGTTAATTTCGCAGGCGACGAGAAACTAGGAGAAGGTATGACAAGAGAGGAGCTTGAAGGAGAGATCGCTAAACAGATCCAAGATTTACTGAAGCGTTCCGGAAGGGAATGTAAAGAGTTAGAGGCTAACACGAGAGTTTTCCAGGAGCTCCGAATGGATTCGTTTGAATTCGCGGAACTTGTAATGCTTCTTGAAAAATCGACCGGAATCGACCCCTTCACTCAGAGTAGTGAGATCGTTCCTATTGATACAATACAGGATCTCTACGACGTATACGCAAAAGGGGAACGATAGACGAGGATGAGGTGGTCGTGTCCGACGTAGAAACGCTAAGGAGGCGTTGTTGATGCTAGTAAGCGATCTGAAAAGTCCGGAGAACCAGGGGCGCATAGCGATGGAGACCTTGGAGAGGAAAGTGACCTACTTGGAGCTAGCGGAGAGAGTCCAAGAATCCGTGAGTAGCTTAATTGGGGCAGGAGTCCGTGGCTTGTGCATCGATTCGGGAGATCCTTTTTTTGTTTTTTCTTGGGCGGCAGCTTGTGTTGAGCGAGGCCTGCCGGTGGTGCTCGGAAGTCTTGAACGTTTGTTGGATTGGGAAGACCATCATAAGAAAAGAGTTTCAGTAACCCACTCGTGTGATGGAAAATCCTTAAGTGTATTGAGCAAAGAACGAGCCTCAGAGGGAAGTTTGGAGTTGGGTCCAAAGGATGTTGTGATAATGACATCGGGAACAACAGGAAAGCCCAAACTGGCCGTCCGGAGTTGGGAATCACTTGGTCACGCGGTGCATGAGCGTCAAACGATCCGGGGCCGCCGATGGCTGTTGACTTATGAGGTGAATCGCTATGCAGGATTGCAGGTATTCTTATTTGCCCTTAGGAACGCAGGAACCTTGATTTACAGTCAGGTGTTGAACTTTGAGAATCTTCGGAGATTGCTATTGGATAAACGGCCCCACTGTGTTTCCGCAACACCTACGTTCTGGAATCAGATTCTGAGGACCGTTCCCAGGGATGAACTAATGGGAGTGCCAATGGAGGTGGCGACCCTAGGCGGAGAGGCATGCAGCCAAAAGGTTTTGGACGCCCTGAAAGAGATTTTCCCCAAGTCCAAATTAACACACATATATGCTTCGACCGAAGCTGGAGTTGGTATTTCAGTCTCAGATGGATTGGCGGGTCTACCGGTAGAAATCCTAGAAAAGGGCCACCGAGGAACAGAAATCAAGATCGTGGACGGGGAACTATTACTGAGAACGCCGACGGCAATTGATTCCTATCTAGGCGGCGATTCTGTGGTTGACGACGATGGATTTGTCGCGAGTGGCGACATGGTGCACGTGGAGTCAGGGCGAATCATATTCACAGGGCGAAAGTCAGCGAGACTGAACATAGGAGGCTTCAAAGTCGATCCCACCGAACTAGAAGACGTAGCGAATTCTGTTGCGGGCATTGTTATCAGCCACTTCAAGGGGAGACCGAATCCTATTCTGGGGCAGATTTTGGTTTGCGATATTGTGGTCCGAGAAGGACATGATCCGCAAAAAGTAGTCGGAGCTTTGCGAGAGGTCATGGCTAAGCGTCCCAGACATCATTTTCCGAGGGACATCCGAGTTGTTGACGAAATAGCGTGTTCAGCCAGCGGAAAGATAAAGCGAAACGGTAATGAAGATCAGTGACAAGAACATCATAGTAAGCGGGATATCAAAGGGCTTGGGGGCTGAGTTAGCGCTACGGGCATTGAGAGATGGGGCTCGGGTAGCAGGTTTCAGCCGCGCCATAACTAAGGATATGAACGGCCTGTTAGAGGAATTCGGAAAAGATAGAGTTTTCGTTCAGGCGGCCGACATGAGGAACCGCGACTCTCTCCGAGAGTTTCTGGCGCGAGCTGAAGATTTCTTTGGCGGACAGATTGATGGTTTGGTGAACAACGCCGGGGTGGCCTATGATCATGTGCTTCCGCTTTCCCAGGATGTTGGGTTAGACTCAACGATAGAAGTGAATCTAACGAATACGATCTTGATTACGCGGGAGATCGTAAAAGCGATGTATTTGAAGCGCTCAGGAAGTATTGTAAACATTGCTTCGATTCTAGCCTTGAGAGGATATAGTGGCTTGTCAATCTACGGAGCCTCTAAGGCTGGATTGCTAGGCTTTACACGATCTCTGGCAAGAGAAATGGGTAGGGCAGGAATAAGGGTCAATAGCGTCTGTCCCGGGTACATGGACACAGCCATGACAGAGGGAATGTCGAAGGAACATAAGGATATGATCATTCGAAGAACGCCTCTCGGACGTTTGGCCGAGGTGGGTGAGGTTGTCGAAGCCGTTGTATTTTTGCTGAGCGAATCGAGCAGATTCATCACGGGACAAGAAATAGTAGTCGATGGAGGCATCACAATTTAATGGCTGGCCTAGAGTTTAGGGTTCACAAAGCAGGAGAAATACCTTCACTGAAAGACGGGTATTTGTCTTTGTCTAGCGCTCTAGGCTACGACGAGGGTCGGGCGCAAAGTATTTGGAATTTTTTCTACGAAAAGAACCCGATCGGCGAATTGGGGGCAGTAACAGTAAGAGATGGGAGCAGAATTGTGGGATGCTCGTTCCTTCATTTCTCGGACTTAGAGGGAGGAGATTCGAGGATTCGTTTCGCCCTGTACACAGCGGCGATGCTGCTGCCCTCCGCTCGTGTTGGACCGTTTACTTACATCTCAATGATCAACCACCTCAAGCAGCTCGGGAACCAGGGGCGAGCGCGGATAATCATAGCTTTTCCGAACGCGATGGCGGTTCAGCCTCTGACCCGTTTTGGGGGATTCAGGCGATTGCACACTGGTTACTTTACGCGAAGTAGAGTTTCCGAGGGGTTACTCGAGAGCGCGTTTGCATTCAAGGAGAAGCCATTGTTCCTCAGCAGCGATCACATCCAATGGAGGTGCTCTCGGAAAGGGCTAAGACAGAAGGAAGGATGGATCCTTAAAGACTACGAAGAAGAAGTGAATGTCCTGGAGAATCTGGGAGAGGGAGCAGCGCCTTCTGAGTTGATTCATAAGGATGTAGTATATCCTGTCTGGGACCCGCTCGAAATGGAAAATAGAAAGCCGATCAGCGATTACCGGGTAAACATGTGTGCATTCGCTACCGATGAGAATGGGTGGGAAATAGCCTCGCGACTTAGGCCGAGTTTACTTTTGGGAGACGTAGTTTAGCAACAATCATGACCGACCGACCTGGAATTCTAATTCAAGCTAGGATGGGTTCGAACCGTTTTCCTGGGAAAGTGCTCCAGGAACTGAATGGTAAATCTATACTAGGATTTCTGTTGGAGCGGCTTTCGCATTTAGGAAATGAATTTGAAACGGTAGTTTGCACGACGTTTAAGGCGCTCGATGATCCAATTGTCGAAGAGGCCAAAGGCAGGGGGCTATTGGTAGTTAGGGGAAGCGAGGAAGACGTTCTAGGTCGAATGGTGAAGGCCGTCCTATTGCGAAGATTCGGAGCGATAGTGAGGCTACCAGCAGACAACCCGCTCATTGATCCGGAATTGATATCTAGAATGTACCAACATTTTGTAGAGGGAGATTATGACTACATTGCGAACTTTCCTGATTGTGGATTCCCCGCTGGCTACTTGACGGAGGTGGTGAAATCGTCAGTGCTTCTCGAGTCTTTTGCTTTGGCTGACAAGGGTTATCAGCATGAACATGTATTACCATATGTATATGAGAAAGCAGGGCGTTATCGGTGCAGTAGGTATAAGCGCTCAGAGGAAAGTGTGGGTATTCGCCTCTCACTAGATAGTAAGGAGGATTTGGGAGTGATTCGTCAAACTGTGCGTTTATGCGAGGAGGAAGGTTTGGAACTAAAGTTAGAAAACATCGAGCATCTAGCGAGTCGCAATCCGGAAGTGTTTTTAGTCAATCGAAATCAAAGTCAAACAACCCTTGAGGAGGTTCAGAGTGAAGTGGTTTAAAGATGATCGAGTTCTTATAGTTGGTGAATGTGGGATTAACCATGACGGTAGCCTAGACCAGGCGCTCAGGCTAATCGATCTTTGCGCAGATAGTGGGTGTGACGTGGCTAAGTTCCAGATCTTCAAGGCTCGAGAAATGTATCCGCGGGATGCCGGTCAGTATCGGATCGCGAAAGGCGGAACAGTGGATATCTACAAGACAGTCGAATCGATGGAAACGCCTGAGGAGTGGATTCCCATTCTGATGCGGCACTCTAAAGAAAGGGATTTGGGTTTTCTGATGACACCCGGAGACATGGAGAGTATGGAGGTGTACTTGAAATACAATCCAGAGATCTTGAAAGTGTCGTCTTACGAAATCAGTCATTTAGAGCTTTTTAAGGCTGCAGGAGCAACTAATTTGCCATTCATATTCTCAACGGCTAGTAGTTGTTTAGGAGACATTGAGGAGGCCCTGGCTTCTCATGGAGGCAGTGGGGAAGTTTGTGTCATGCATTGTAATGGGAAGTATCCGACTGATCCAGAGATGGTCAACATGAATGTGCTGCGAACTCTAAAGCTAGCTTTTCCATCTACTGTGTTAGGTTTTTCTGACCACACCACTGATCCCATTGAGGCCCCCGTAGCTGCTGTAGCTTTGGGGGCAAGAGTGGTCGAGAAACACATTACTCTGAACAAAAATCTCCCGGGTCCAGATCATAGTTTTGCAGTGGATCCGGAGGAATTGAAGCGAATGGTTACCGCCATTAGAGAGACGGAAAACAAAGTCAGGATCGGCGAGAAAGTTGATATCTCGCCCAGGGTACTAGGTGAGACCGTCAAGAAAACTCAGACGAAAGAGGAGTATCTACGAAGGTTTGCTTTTCGAT
Source organism: uncultured Verrucomicrobiota bacterium (assembly GCA_913061285.1). Lineage (GTDB taxonomy): Bacteria > Verrucomicrobiota > Verrucomicrobiia > Limisphaerales > AAA164-E04 > UBA2970. The sequence goes on from CAJXVR010000055.1 coordinate 27,430, forward strand.
CAATATTTTCGCGTATGGCGATATCCGAAGGGGAAGTATTTAGTCGGGAGAATTTGGCTATTCTTCGAGGAGGCGAGAAGGGAACGGGTCTTCATCCGCGGTATTTGGAGGCCCTATTAGGAAAGAGGGCGCCGGTCAATATTGGGTGTGGTGAAGCGATTACTCTCGATAGACTGCTCAGCTGATAGATGCGATGAATCAAGCGGATCTCAGCAAACTGACAATTGATGAGCGGTCGAGCCTCCGGGAAGCGTTGGAGAGTATTGAGCGAAATCATCTGGGTATCGCTATTGTTCAGAATTCGAAAAAGGAGATTGTCGGAGTTATAACCGACCCCGATATGAGGCGCTTGTTTCTGAAGGGAATTGAGCTGTCAGCACCGACCAACGAATATTGCAACCGAGATTTCCATTTCTGGGATGAAAGTAGGCCTAGGGATGGAGCAAAACTGTACATGCGACAAAAGCGGATTCGGCATATGCCTATCTTGGGTGATGCAAAACAGTTGGTCGGGATGCTTTCGTTGGATGAAGACGAATTCCTGATTCGAGACAACGAGGTGGTGATAATGGCCGGAGGACTAGGCAAACGACTCAGGCCGTATACCGAAGACTGCCCAAAGCCAATGCTCTTGGTAGAGGATAAACCAATCCTAGAGCACATTATAGAAGATTTTGTCGCTGCTGGATTCGTGAAGTTCCGCATCTGCCTTAACTATTTGGGTGATATGATAGTCGGGCATTTTGGAAATGGGTCAAAATGGGGTGTTGATATTAGCTACGTAAGAGAAGATAAACGACTGGGCACAGCTGGAGCCCTATCACTCTTAGATCCAGTTCCGGACAATGATTTCATCGTGATTAACGGGGATATTCTCTCGAGGGTGAACTATCCTAGGCTGATTGAATTTCACAAGGAGCACCGGAGTTGTTCGACGATGGCTGTGCGTCAGTACGAATACAACATTCCCTTCGGTGTTGTTGAGATTAGGGGAAACAAGATCGCCAATATCAAAGAGAAACCCAAGAATAGCTACTATGTGAATGCTGGAATCTACTGTATAAGTCCAGGTGTTTTAGATTCACTCGAAGGTGGTGTCTACTGTGATATGACAACCCTCTTATTGAGGTTGATTGAGAAGAACGAGACAGTTGGTGCATTTCCTGTTCATGAGGATTGGTTAGACGTTGGTCGGCATGAGGATTTTGATCAAGCGGGTGAATTCGTAAGGGGCGCGGGTTAAGTATAGGGCTCGTCAAAGTCCAAAGAGTGATTTTGTTTTAGAGGCAACTTATTTCATGAAAGTACTACTTTACGTCTCATTTGATGAGCAAAGGGTCGCAGAAGCGGTTGCACTAGAGTTAAAGCAGCGATATTCGGGATGTCAGCTTTATTGTTGGACTTACCGGGACTTCGTGGAGGGAGCCTATCTTAGGAGAAAGGGTGGCCTCTTTGAAGAAGTATATTGTGACTCAAAATTATACGGCGAAGCCGGAGAGGTGTATGAGAAAGGGGAGCTCGATTATGAGCAGGTAAAGAGCCTTGAACGAAAATATGGCTCGCCGAACTTAATGTCCTTTGTAAGAAACGATCGAAATCTGATCATGCGGCGCAAAGGTTTGATTTATCGGTACGGCACGAGGCGTGAACCAAGGGAGCTACTAACTCACGCCGTAGTATTTCTGAAGAGAATCGACTCTATATTGAACCAGATCCGACCCGATATCGTCATTCATGTCGGGTGGGATTGCGGGCCCGCTTCGGCTTTTTACTTAAATAGGGTCGCCGAAGTGAGATCAATTCCAATTTTGGTCCCGGTTCATACTAAGATTGGAGCGCGGGTAACACTGAGTTCATGCGTAAAGAACCGGCTTGCACACATCGAGAGTTTGATGGATCCGGCAGGTAGGAAGCTGACGGATGAGATGATTGAGTCCGCTGAAGAGATGTTGAGCGCATTCAGAAAGAAAGCCATTAAGCCGGCCTTCTATGAACGTTTCTTACAGGAAGAGGCTGAGGCGCGGTTATTTAAGACGCGCCTTGGTAAACTAGTAAATGGTCCGCGAAGGTATGTGGAAGGGCTAGGTAGATACGTGGCAAACCGTCACTGGAGAGATCCTCTCTTCTATAGTATGCTCTGGAGGCGCTATGATTCACTCAGGATAAAGATGCGTCGATTTTTGTTGTCCACGTTCAGAGGTTCTTTCGAGAAGCCTAAACCAAATGAAAAGTATTATTACTTTCCTATGCATCTGGAGCCAGAATTATCGCTGCTCCTCTATGCTCCAAACTTTTGTAATCAGCTGACCGTGATCGAACAAATTGCGATGAACTTACCGGCTGATTGTGTTCTATATGTGAAGGAACACAAGGTAGCGATGGGACATCGTACCCTCGGTTACTTGAAGAAGCTGAGTGCCATTCCGAATGTTCGCCTTATCGATCCGGATTACAATTCAAGAGACTTGATTTTGGGCAGTGAAGCGGTTGTTGTGATTACTGGAACGGTGGCCTTTGAAGCTGTCCTCCTCGGTCGGCCCGCAGTCACAATAGGGGCTGTCTCTTATACACATCTCCGAGCCCACGAGACCTCTCTACATCTCG
>CAJXVR010000056.1 GCA_913061285.1 uncultured Verrucomicrobiota bacterium
GAGATGTAGAGAGGTCTCGTGGGCTCGGAGATGTGTATAAGAGACAGATCGACGGTCGTTCCTTCGGCGTTACCGTCCCACCAAATTCCGATATTGTGTTGGTGATTTCTTTGCGCCTCTGACTCGAATGATTGGATAACCCGCCTCTGCGATTCTTGTGTGGATCGTGAATTGGCGGGCAGATTGATTGGGACCAAGATTGCGCCAGGCGATCTTCTTTCTACGGGCACGAGCTCCATTTTGTTGAGCTGATCTCGATGGGTTTTGAACGGAAACGGTTCCCGGCTCCCCTGACCCAACTCTCGAAATACACGTGCAAAATCTGGTGAGAAAGCCAGAAGTTTTCCGCCTTGGTGAGAAAGCCAAAATCCCCAGAAATTACGGTACGTGCTTTCGATAAACTCTGGGCCCGGAAATGCTGGTGATGTGATCCAGTTTACGGATAGATTTGAAAACCTTGGACTGCCTTGCCCAATTCTAAGTCCAAATACAGAGAATTCGCTTGAAACGACCGCATGTCCTAATGTCGGAACGAGGAACGACCCATCCGGCGATAGGAAAGAGAATAGTTCGGGTTCCTCTTCGTTCTTATAAATCCCATTTCCGATCAAGAGGATTTCGCTATCTGGAGATGTGCTTCGAGACCACAGAGAGAAAAGTTCTGGGGTCTTGAGCCAGCCTTTTCCTCGCCTTGAATTTTCAGTGGATTTCACGCGCTCAAACCACGTTGAAAGAGCTTCAAGTTCGGGTTTTAACTTAAATTTGCGCGCACGCTGATTATCGACCCGAAGTTTTGGAACTGAGAAATCTATGATGCTAGCCAATGTCCAACCATCCGTTATCTCGATGTTACTACCGGGATCGGAATTTGTGAGAACGAGTTTAGAAATTTGGGATTTCGCTGCGCTCAAATCTGCTTTTGACAGATGAGGGCTTATTCCGATTTTTAGATCTGCTGCACTGGCACTGAATGCAAGCATTGCCGACAATGCAAGCGTGGTAAGCATGAATTTCGACAATGACTGCGTAAATCCTTTCCAGGCATCCTCCTTAGCTGCGAGCTTGGCGAGTCCTCCTTTCAGTAAGGTGATCCGTCGCTCGTCTTCAGTTAGAAGAAGTTTGCATTCGTCTACTGCCTCCTTTCGTTTTTGATAATCGGGGTCTATCTCTGGTTCTCGAAATTTTGCGGTGCCTCGCCGAAACCAGGTGAATCCTAAAATCCCCATTAAAATTTCAATTCCTATCTGTGAGGCGAAGATGACCTCCTGGCCTTCTGCATAGAGCCGCCCAAATGCGATAACGAACGTCGATGAGGCAATAATCGCCAGAAGCAACATGAAGATGCTCCGAGTTCGGTTCTGAGGACGTTCGATTTCATCCAAGAAGCCCTTAATAATAAGGGGAACGCCACCACCGAGCGCCGCTACAAAAATCAGAGAGTTCCAATAACTCTGTAGTGCCGCTACGGCAAAGGTCATTCCGTTGCCAATCCCAAAGGCCATTGCTGCGAGTAGAACAACCAATCCCGCTATGATTTGTCCCAGTGTGAAGATACGGTGGCGAAAAGAATACTGATCGAGTGTCCCCTGAGCGGGAACCGGATTGTGGAAATACTTTGTAATCCAAAGGCACCTTCCCAGTGTAATCGGATTTGATAGCCTTTCATCAGCAATCTTAAGGGCGTTCAGGCTTCTCACTCGGTCTCGCTCAGCATTGCTCAGTTCTTCGAGCAACTCGGCTTTGTCGCAGAGGTCCTGGGGTGTGATAGGTTCGGGATCCTCGTAGAAGCGATCTGTGTAGTGGCGAAACATTTTGCCCATTATCGGGAAGTCTTCAATGTGGTTTGTTTCAAGGACATGGCTTCCGTTTTTGGGGGGTATAACTGTGCTGTTTGCGTTTCGATTATTCATGGTAGGTATACTTATTAGGGCTTGTGCTGCAGTTCGATTGAGCTAATCGGCCAGAAATGCCAAGCCCGGCAAGAGTCCTGCCGAGCTACAATGTTGGTTCACTTGAGCGAGGCTGATTCAACGATACATTCGTTGCATCGACCGATCGAGATGTCGAAAATAGAGCCCAAGAGGACTGCGTGGGGGGATAGAGCTAATTGGGCCAGCCTTGCGATTGGCAATTTCACTTGCCAATCGTGACTGTGAAAGTGAGACTTTGTCTCTGTTGAGTGCTTGCAAGTTCATGTTTTCGTGATTTTGTTGGCTCTCGTTCTGATCCCTTTGATGCGATACCGCCAAGTTGACTCATCAAGGGGGTCTTTTTTTGTGTTTCTAGTCTGATTTCGATTTGTTCTTCCAAAAAGTCGCTTCGTCTCAGATTGGGGCATTTGTTGATTGCTCCGATAAGTATGGCAATCCTCGGTAGATCGAACCGGGATCAACATTGACTGATTCAGGGAAGTTGAGTTTCATTCGTTCTTTGAAGGGTAGCCGTTCGATTTCGACTTCTTTAGGAGAATGGTTTAACCTCATTGGATTACTCCTATGAATGACTAAGATCTGAATTTCGTCCGCACATAGCGTTTGGAACATCGGGTATGCTAAAAACGGGGATGTGATCGCGATGTCTGATCGAGATTGATGGGGGCCCGTAGCCATATCTTCGCGAAGCGCTTACATGGTCGATCACAGCTGGCAGTTGTGATGAGCCCATTCGCAGAGAGTATTCCGGTCCTAGATCCTGCTCCCGCTTGAGTCCGTATCTTAGATTTATTGGTTCGCGACATAAGAATTAGATTCCTACGGTATTCCTTCCGGAACTGTTCAACTGATGCCTGATTCGTAGTCAGTATTCTCGGTGACGTTCGCTGCACGTTGTCGTTCTAGGATCATCACTCGTTCTTCGATAAAATGTTGAACCTGCTCATTTCGTGTTAAACATCGGTCTCGAGAAAGCTGGTCGAATTTTGAGCACAACTCGGAGGGAAGGCGAACGCAGAGCTGTGACGTTGCAGATCGTTCGTGGCGACTGACTGGAATGGATTCCAGTTCTTTAACTCTTTTCTCCAAGAATGCTTGAATCTCAGTCGCAGATGAGACGCCTGAATCCCGGCAAGCCTCAAGAAACCGATCTCGCAGAACGGTTGGAATTTGGATGCTAAAGCGACTTTCATAGGGCAAGTCAGGTTTCTCCTGTGATTATGACCAGATCATATCGGCAAGTCGCTGAGAAGTGCAAGCATAAAATGAGTGTTATCAATCAATGCTGATTTAAATAAATCATTAAAATGTTCTTTATTAGCGTTTTTTGCTCATTCATCATCTCGATTCGCTACGATTTCCGATGCAGGAGTCGACAATGGCAATTTCTATCTGTAAAATTGGAACAGATTTTCGAGAGAGCAAAGCTGCCACACGGCCGACAGATTGACGGAGAAACTGATCGGCTTTGCCGCTCCGGTCAGAACTTCTCCTGGATTTCTTCCACGTCGTCGCTACCGATCAAATGATTCCTGAAAAACAAATCCCTACAGAAACGTTCAGTTACACGATCGATAAGAATGGCCTCGTGGATGCTGAAACGCTGAGAAGAAGGAGGCAAGAACTTGGTTATTCCCAGAGCCAACTTGCCAAGATCAGTGGATTGAGTAGATCGACAATCGCTGGATTGGAACTTGGGAAAAACAGACGCGTCTCAGCCGGAACGCAGAGGTTACTGTATTCTGCTTTGCAAATTGATAAGTTCCTACACCAGAAGCCGTCTGAAAGGAGTGTTCTGAGGGACTGCTTCGAAGGGCTATTGCCTCCTCAAAACCTTGCTTATGATCCGGGGGCCGGGGACTACTTTTTGGGGGTTTTTGACGCGGAACCGAAGTTGAACAAACGTGCCGACGGCCGAACCGAACATGTCGCAACGGGTGGAGTTCCAATCGGAACACGAGATGAGCGACATATTATGACGGTAGCCGGATCTCGAGCCGGTAAGGGCAGAAGCGTGATCATTCCCAATCTATTGAGCTACCCAGGATCGATGATTGTCATCGATCCAAAAGGGGAATATGCAACCGTTTCAAGCCGCTTTCGGGCTGAAGAACTTGGCCAAAACGTGTGCGTGCTTGACCCTTTCGAAATAACCGCCGAACACTGCGCTCCCTATAGGAAGGGCTTCAATCCGATGACTCTTTTGGGTAACGTCGAGAGTTCGACGCTGGTTGAGGACGCAGAACTGATCGCGGATGCACTCGTTGAATGCTCAGATTCGAATGAAATTTACTGGGCGGAAAGTGCTCGAAAATTGATCGCTGCAGTCCTACTCCACTTGGCCACCGACAATTTGCAGAGAACTAGTAGACCTGAAACTACACTGGTAACACTATCTGAGATGCTCTTCGGAAAGTGGATTTCTGAAACTTCCGGTAAGCTTATGGATATAAAGGTCCTTCTCGCTGAAATGGCAGGCAATAACTCGCTTAACAACCACATCTCAAGCGTTGCTCAATCACTGGATGCGATGCCGGTCGAACAACGCGACTCAATCATACACACGACTCTTGGGAATTTAGGTTGGCTAAACTTTCAAGGAATGCAATCTGTTCTATCTAGTCACGATTTTGACTTGGAGGATCTTAAGGTGAAACCGACAACCATCTATCTCGTGCTTCCTGCACTGCGAATCAACTCGTGCAATCGGTGGCTTAGATTATTCGTCAACCTGACGCTTGCCAGTGTGGAGAGAGTGAAAACCCGTCCTAAGATTCCCGTTGTCATGGTCCTCGACGAGCTACAAGCACTGGGGCGCATGGAACTACTAGAAGCCGCAATTCAGCAGATCGCGGGTTCAGGGTTGAGGCTGCACTGCGTTCTTCAGGACCTAGACCAGTTTAGACAGCTTTACAACGACCGATATGCAATGTTCCTGGCAAATTCGGGAATTCTCCAGTTCTTTGGATATGTTGATGACATATCATGCGACTTGATAACAAAGAGCCTAGCCAATACAGTCACATGGAATTCCAATCATTCAAAAAACACTTCTTGGGGGAAGAACGAATCAAGTTCTCGTGGCTATAGTCAATCTGATACGAGGAGCATTTCACACTCGGGGAAAACAAAATCTATTTCTCTGACAAGTTCAAGAAGCTCTGGAATTAGCTACGGTCAATCCACAAATCTAGCGACGAAGGGCGAGATTGGAATTAACTTAGCGAGAAATGATGTAATGCCACGACAGATCATATTGACCCCAGAGCGTGAAGCTTGTGTTCTGCAACGGGCATTTTACGACCAACACGAGCTATTCGCCGGACGATTTGACGCCCGGCCATGATTCTTACCATGGCGCAATAGGTTTCTAAGCCAACGCAAAACTCAATCGGCTTGCCATTCCTGGCCCAGCAGAGAGGATACATGCACCTTGAATCACCATTGACGGAGTTGCCTGAAACCCGAATTCAGCTAGTTGTTGTTGATACCTGTTTCTCACCATGCTCCAACGAGAACGAGGATGTTCTTGAGTCGGCCTAAGCAGTTCCTGTAAGGGCTATTGGACTACCCACGAACGCTGCGCATTTGAGTTTAATCATCTTGAAATTCTTCAATAAAGATCAGAATTCTAACGAACCGGAGCTAGAGCCTAGGGTAGACTCAGTTCTGGGTGATCTCCCTCGTGGTCAGGAGGGGCGCAAACAAAGCGAAAACTTCTTGCCACGCAACTATTTTGAAGACCCTAAAGTGCTTCGAGAGGTCGGATTTACTCAGGATGCTGGTGACTATTTTTTGGGAATTACCGGCGCAATTTCGGAGGAACTTGAGCGATCTGATGGGCGAACTGAGCATATATCTCGAGGAGGTTTTCCGGTCGGAGCGCGAGATGATCGGCATATTACGACAATCGCGGGATCACGCTCCGGCAAGGGGCGGAGTGTGATTATTCCGAATCTCTTAATGTATCCGGGGTCGATGATCGTCATCGACCCCAAAGGCGAGAACGCGACAATCACGTGCCGATACAGAGCTGAAAAACTCGGCCATAACGTGTGCGTACTCGACCCATTTGAAATTACTGCGGAACACTGCGCACCCTACCGAAAACGTTTCAATCCTCTTAGTATTCTTGGCCTTGATAGTCCTACACTTGTCGAAGATTCTGGGCTTATTGCCGATGCACTCGTCGTTTCTTCTAATGCGAAGGATCCACACTGGGACGACAGTGCGCGTGCATTCATTGAAGGGTTATTGCTTCACGTTGTAACCGAGCACGATCCTACGAAGGAAGAGCCGGAAGCTACTCTATTGACGGTGGCAAAAATGCTTTCCGGAAGACATCTTTCTGCCGAAGACGGCGAGCCGATGGGGATTAAGCAATTGCTCGATGAGATGTCGGAAAACAATTGGCTCGATAACCGAATTGCTGGTGTAGCTCAGGCGATGAAGGAGAAACCTGACAATGAACGCGGATCGATCATTTCCACGGCTCGAAAGAATTTGAAGTGGCTGGAGTATGATGCCATGGAGTCGGTATTGTCTGGGCATGATTTTGACTTGGATGATCTTAAGAAGAAACCGACAACGATATATCTGGTGCTTCCCGCCATGCGCATGAATACCTGTAAGCAGTGGTTGCGGCTGTTCGTTAATCTAACCCTTGCTACTGTTGAGAGGGTGAAAAATCGCCCGAAACATCCTATTGTTATGATCCTTGATGAGATGCCTGTTTTAGGATATTTACGTGAATTGGAGTCTGCAATCGGCTTGGTTGCGGGCTTGGGGTTAAGGCTTCACTGCATCCTTCAGGACCTTGGCCAGTTAAAAGCTTTGTATAAAGACCGGTATGAGACTTTTTTGGGCAATTCGGGGATTTTGCAATTCTTCGGTAATATAGATCAGCTTACTTGTGACTGGATTAGCAAGTATTTGGACAAAACAACTATTCGTGTAGCTGATCGCTCAGGAAATAGTTTTTCTCAGAAAACTGAGCAAGGAAGTAGCGGGATAAGCTACAAGCAACAAGTTCAAGAACTAATGACTCCTGGTGAGGTAAGGCGTTATTTTGCCCGAGACGATAGGTTCTCGAGACAATTGGTGCTAATTCCAGAGCGCCGCCCGTATATTCTTCAACGGGCAAACTACGATCAGCACCAGCTCTTTACTAGCAGGTTTGATCGGTAGTTCTGAACGGCAATAAAATGGTTATAGTTTCTCTGGCATTCCGAAGAAACGATAGCTGGTCTCGAAAGAATTTGAAAATCACCCCAAATGTGTCGATGGGTTGGGGTTGCCATCATTAACTCCGTGAAACCTATGGTTTTTTGGCTGGGTTTATTCCATTTTCTGCCGATTTTGTAAGCAGGTAATTGACGAATGCGGACGACGAAACGAGTAGGAATTTTGCGTCCGCATACGAAGGATTTGTATCCTCTTCTGTTAGCGAATGCCGGATTCCGTTGCTATCATTGGTGTATCCATAGAGCTTTGATAGAGCGGCTTTGAATGGAGGGTGGAGTGGCTGAGTTGAATCAATCCTCTTTAGAGCTATTCCTAGTGTAGCTTTGTCATCTCCAGAAATCAGTTTGCAGACTGCTTCAACCGCTGAAATGGCTTCTTTGCTTGCGTTTCTGTAGTCGGGATTTTGCTTGTCAGAAATCAGTTGTAGTGATGTCGAAAGATGGGAAGAAATGGATTTGAATCCGAGATCAATGGCAGATTCAATTTCTGTGATTTCAATCTCACTGGTTATTTCGACGATTTCGTTCCCTACAATTCTGTAGGCGGCGTTTTCTGTTTCCAATTTGCTATTGGCGAGAACCTTGAGTTGTTTGGCCCACTCTTGTGGTACTGCCTTAATAGTGAATTCCAGGAAATCGTAGCATTTCCACCATTCCTCTTTGAAAAAATATTCGCGAACAATGTTATAGACTGACTCTTGGCGATTAGAATCGAACTCTGGAATTGTGTCGACAGGCCATTTAAAATAATACTGCCAGTACATTTCGACGAGCCGGTTTATTTCCAGGGAGTCTGGATCGATTAAACCCAGAGGGTTTCGACCGAATTTCCAATGGTCGAACACGCAGGTCTTTAGTGCATTCCAGAGACTGTTGCGGAGTTCTTCGTCGACGAATTCTCTTTGGATCGCCTTCCGAAGTGGGCGGATTCCTTTGCGATGTGAAAAAAGGGTCATTGGCTTAGGGGAATTTAGGAATGAGCGGTAAAACCTCGAGAGTGTGAAAGTTCTCTGGGGTTTAAGCAGTTTATGACATATCCGCGTTCTTTATTTTCTTGGTCTAAGGCGACAAACCCGAATAGGTTGAAACATAGTTTTCTATTCAATGTATAATTCGCTACAAGCTGCTGATTCCGATTTCCGGGCGGTGAATACGAACATATTCTGAGTGGCAAAGATCCCATTTCAACTGGTTTACGTTTATGCTGCTTCTCGACCTGGCCCAATTTGTCTTTTTGCAACGAGCTAGGATTTTGAATAGGGAGATGTGCATGTGCGATGACTCTGTAGGGAGTGCTGAATCGAAACAATTGCTGGAGGCGGTTAACGCTGCATTGATTTGTTTTGGAGAGGTTTTTTGAGTCCTAGGGAAGTTTCTATCGGTTTGGCTCCGTTTTTTGTGACGAATGCCCCTTCGTGATCGTTTTTCAGGAAGCCTGTGGCACCAACTCGAGCATGCTGATAGAGATTCCCTACGGAGAGGTTACGCTCTGATGAACGAATGGTGTACATCGGCTATCGAAACGAAGGTCATTAACGCGAGGATAGGAGGCGAAGTCCCTCCTCCAATACTCTTGTACGATAGGTTTGATAGATGGATGAACTGGTTTGGTTCTCATTGTTAGTCTTCAGACTCGCTCTTGTTTAACGTGACGGCAATAAACAATAGCACTAGCCCTAGGCCAAGCATAGTCATGGATGCCTGGAAATAATTGCCTGCACTGATCTCTACATGTACGCTCGAGCCGATAAGGAAGAGCCAAAGGACAATTGATATGTCACTCAGCGCCATGGCGACCTTGCTTACTGAGATTCGCCTAGGGGCAAACCAAGACCAATGGTTCTCATTGGTCGGATAATGGTCCACGAATATATCGTCGGTTACGAAATGCTGTAGCCTGGTTACTTTTTTTTCCCAATACTCTTGCCAATACTTGCTTCCTCGATTGCCTGCTGACCAAACAAAGCTGCATATTAACCCGAACAGGGCAAAGACGACGGAATACTGGTTTCCAATCCTTTCCATAGCTCCATAGGCGATCATGGATGTAGCAATAAAGCCCCAAAAGAACAGACTTCTTTTCCAAAATAATTCGATTTCGAATTTTCGATTATCATGGGCAAATTCGAATGCTTTGGTCACCTTCTCGGAACTTTCTGCAACCTCGTCAGCGACAGCTACGATTCCGGTAAATATTGGTGCTCCAATTCTTGAAGAATACCTTTCTTCAAGCCTTTGATCGTTTGGAATCTCGACACTTTCATGACTGAGGACCTTAAATCCGCAGCGTCTAAAAACCTCAAGATACCATTCTGGAAATCGAAATCGTTGCCTTCCTCCGTATCGGGGGGACGTAGAAACGCCATTTACTTCAACTTTAACGTGCTCGTGCATTTTCTTTGCCCAATCGTAATGGGTAACGAGGAAAATGAATTTGGCGTTCGTGGTCATGCTCGATCTTACGTTACTCAAGCACTGAAAAACATCATCATCCGATAAGTGAGAAAAGCAGCAGTTGCTAACTGCGAAATCAAATCTAATGCCAACACTTGAAATAAAATTGGTTGTGATATCGCCTTTTAGAAAGGTTGTGCTTTCTTCGTTGGATTCGTTCGCTCGTTTAATGTTTTCGTTCTCAATATCGATCCCGATCATCTTGAGATTGGTAGCGTGTGCCACTTTTCTGGTCAGATCGCCGTCGCCGCAGCCTACGTCGAGACCTATACCCTCTGAGAGCGACTCACGTTCAATTGCCCTCTTAAACCAGGGCATGATGATCGCTTCCCTCGACCCCGTAACAGCGCTCTTGTATTCATTCCATTTCATATTTCAATGAGGAGTCCTTATTGGACAACAGATCTTGAATCCGGTTATCTGTCTACGCCAGAACAGAACTTGAGAAAGACAGGATAACCAACGACAAGTGATATCCAATACTCGGCTTTTTCTGGCATGAAACGGTTGGAGTTTTTTTTCGTAATGGTCAGTAATAGTCAGTGAAAAGTTACGTTAAAAAAGGGTGTTTTCTCTAAGTGTGGAGAAGTGGAGGATGTTGTAAGTGGTTGGTCTAGAGGGGGTTAAGTGGCGGAAGGGGCGGGATTCGAACCCGCGGTAGAGTTGCCCCTACGTCTGATTTCGAGTCAGGTGCCTTCAACCAACTCAGCCACCCTTCCACTGTTGTGTTTTCTCATCGGTTTCCCGCGAGAGGCGCTATTTCAATGAGTCTCTGGTCGGAAAGCAAGTTTATTGTCTTACGCTCTCTCTTTCTGGCTCTTTATGGGCGGCTTTGTTGTTTTCTTTCTCTCAGTTGCCAATTTTTCGGAGTCGAAAGGCTCGGTGTTGCCCGTCGATGTCTTGGGTCAGGGTTCGGTGTTCTCCATCGATTGACGGGGCGTTTGGTGTGCTTGCCCAATCGATTGGGGGGGTGAGATTTGTCGTGGTTTCTAGAACGTATTGCTGCGCTGGATCGGACCAGGTGATTGCGATTTGCTGGCCGATTCGAGTGATTTCGAGTCGGGGTGAGACCGGCGGTAGTGGCGGTGTTGTTGCTGTTTCGCTGAGGTCGATGGTGTAGAGATTCCAATTTGGAGCTTCGCCTTCTAGGAGTGTGTCGGTGTCGATGGTGTCAAATCGAGCGTAGACGAGTTGCTCTCCGTCTGGACTCCAGCTCGGGGATGTTTCTGTGAGTAGAGGGGTGTTGGTGATCGTGTTAGTTTCGCCGGTTTTTGTGTCGAGGACGCGTATGTCGTTTTGATTTCCTGATTGTCCTGAACGGTAGACGTAGGCCACATAGCGGTTGTCTGGGGAAACTTGCGGTAGGCTATTGTGGGCCCCTGAGCTGGCTCCGTTGTTGGTGAGTTGCTGAGGTGCCTGGCTTTCGTCGCTGGTGTAGAGGTAGAGGTCGTAGCCATCGCCACTGCGTAGGGAGACGACGAAGTGGGATCCGTCTGCATAGAGGCCGGCGCCGTTGATCTGTCGGGGCGAACCAATGGGGAGTGTTTCGGTGAGGTGAATGGTGCCAAGTTGTTGCGCTGATTGACCAGTGAGGGAGGTATAGGGCGCTGTGCGTAGGGTGATGGTGCCGCGTCCACCTTGGGTGCTGAAGCGCCAGAGTGCTGTCGAGCCATCTCGAGAGATTTCAAAGAGTTCGCCTCCACCTCCACCATCAATGAGGAGTTTTCGTTCGAAGGCTTGGTCGTTGCCATCTCTGGCGGTGCGTTGGAAGGGGGATTGAGTGGTGTCGTAGGTGAGGTATTCGTGGAATACGACCGCTTCCGTGATGGCGAGAAGATCGGTGTTGCCAACCCAATTGAGTGTGAATGGAACGAGTCCGAATCCTTGCTGAGGGCCGGTTGCTAGGAGTCGTTCCCCGGTGGCGTTTGCGTTGACGAGACCGAGGTCATTGAAGTCTCCTGGCGTTCTGTCTGTCGCGAATGCAATACGATTATCGTTGGGATGCCAGCTTGGAAAAAGTTCTTGATTGGGGTCAAAGGTGATCCGAGTCGGGATACCGGGCGTTCCTGGTGTTGGCGGTAGCGCTTGTTCGATTCCTGTTCCTGTTAATTGGATGCGTGTGATTGGTGTCGTGGGATCGTTCGTGCTAATGCTAAGGCTGGCTGAAAGGGGCCCGATGACTGATGGAGTGAAGGTGATTCGAATATCGATGGAGTCGCCAGGCGCGATGTTTGGAATGCTTAGGGTTTGCGGCGCGAATTGGGTTGATGTGGAATCGATGCCTATGACGCTAAGGGTGGCGTCACCAGTGTTGGTGATTCGAATCGTCTGAGTGGCTGTTTGTTCTAAACGAAGATCTCCGAAGGCAATGGCTGTAGTGCCGACGGCAATCACAGGATCCGATCCCATAACGGGTGACGCTGGAGATGCAAGAAATGGTTCCCAGCGAACGAATTCACTGACGGCGTCTCCGAGTCCATCTGGATTCGTTTGATTGAGTTCGTCGTCGTTCTTGGTGTCCAAAGGTCCTGAAGCTGCTCCCCAATAGTTTTGTGTGGCTTCGATGAGGCTACCGGTATCGATATTGTTGATTCCAAGACCTCCGTTTCCTTCGAAGGTTGATTCGCCGACTTGGATCGTGGATGCGGATGCGGTGCGAATGCCATCGCCTCCGTTATTTCGAAAACTTGAGTGACGGATGCTGGATTGGGATCCGCTGGTATACAATCCGGCAGCGCGAGAGTTTTGGATTTGAACCGCGTTTAGCGAGGGAGAAGCATTGATCAGTTCTACCGTCCCGTTGCGGAACCCGCCGCCATATTCTAATTCGGCGAAACTGATGCTCGAGTCGGCGTCATTGCTCGAGCCTCGAAAGATGATGCTACCCCATTGTGCTGGGGCTTTTTCAGTGTCGTTTGAGGTGAAGCGAATCGGGAGGCTTGCCGTTCCGTTTGCAATGAGTGTGCCATCAATGAAAAGGTCATCACTGCCATCTTGAAATTGAATCACAGTTCCGGCTTGGATGCTTAGACTCCCGGAGGGAGTGACGACTATGTCATCGATGATCGTGTAAGGGAGGATGCTTTGGCGCCAGGTCCCACTACGTTCGATATTTCCTCCGCTGATTCCAATGGAGTTCGACGAGTTGTCCCCGGCATGGTTGTTTTGCCAGGTAGGGAACGATTTTGTGTCCATGACAACGGCATAATCGCGATTTCCTGCAAAGCTTGAATTGATGATGCTCGAATGGGCGTTTATCAAGGAGAGTCCGTGTCGTCTGCTGTGATTGATTTGACTGTTAATAAATTGCGGGGAGTTGCTCTCAAAGCGCACTGTTTCGTTTTGGAATCCGCCGCCAAATTCGAAAATACAGTGCTGGAAAAGGGTTCGTTCGGTATTGGCCGATGAGCGGACGACGACGACACCCCATTGTCCTGGGGCCTTGTCTTGACTGGCGGATGTGAATCTAATCGGAAGATCAGCCGTGCCTTGAGCATGGAGACTGCCTTCGATCAGGAGATCATCGGAGGCGTCTTGGACCTGAATTGTCGAACCGGGTTTTATGCTTAGCTGGCCGTTCTCGGCGATGAGGATGTCATCAATAACAGTGAAAGGGATATCGTCGGCATTCCACGTGCCGGACGTCTCAAGTCGCCCCCCGTGAACACCGAAAGCGTTACTCCCGTTATCGCGAGCGATATTGCTGCTCAGCTGAGGGAAGGAGTGAACGTCCATTGTCATGGCGAACGAGTTGTTGTTGAGAAATTCGGAGTTCTCAATACTCGCTGTCGACTGAGTGAGTGAGAGTCCCCGAACTCTTCCGTGTTGGATCGTCGAATGGTTCATTGATGGCGATGCTCGATCGAAAAGGACGATCTCATTACGAAAGCCCCCTCCGTATTCGAAAATGCACCAATCGATCATAGAAGGCCTTGAGGCGCCTTGATCACGAAAGATGACGGCCCCCCAAAGGCCTGGTTCGGAATCGGTCTTGTTTGTGGTGAACCGAATTGGAGCGTCCGCTTTTCCAATGGCGAGGAGGGTACCATCTATAAAGAGGTCGTCAGAGGCATCTTGGAACTGGACGACTGTACCACTTTCAATCGTCAGGCTTAGTCCTTCGGCAACAACGATGTCATCTATAATTGTGTAGGGGATGGAGTCGTTCACCCAAAGACCCGAAGCGGTAAGGGTGCCTCCAGAACGGCCGATTGCATTGTGTCCATTGCCAGCTGCTGAGGAATTGGCGAGATGCGGGAAGGCAAAGACGTCGACGACGAGGGAATACCCGGCATTGTTGTTGAATTGGCATCCTTCCAGGGTCGGATCTGCGCCGGAGATGCTGAGGCCGTGAACTCGCCCGTGATTGATCGAAAGGTTGGTCAGTGTGGGGGAGGCTTTTTCTATTGCGATCTGTTGGTTGCGAAAGCCGCCGCCGAATTCGACGACGCAGTGAGCGAGCTCAGTTTCAGAGTTGTTGATTGGCCCTCGAATGACGAGGGCTCCCCAATCGCCCGGAGTGGGCTCAAGTTCATTGCTGGTGAAGCGAATAGGTCGGGTGGCTTGTCCAAGGGCTTTCAGCGTGCCATCTACAAAAAGGTCGTCGGAAGCGTCTTGAAACTGAACGATGCTTCCGGGTTCGATATCGAGCCGAATATCCGCCGGAATCGTGATGTCATCGATGACTGTATAGGGAATGTTGTCTCTTACCCAGGTGCCGGATGAAGTCAGTCTTCCGCCGTGCCGCCCGATTGCATCGTGGCCGTTGCTCGTTGCTTGAGTCCCGGAGAGGCGAGGAAAGGATTGAACGTCTGCGGTTAAGGCGTAGTTGAGATTGTTAGTGAAAAGGCAATCTCTGATGATTGGATTGCCTCTCACGATACTAAGCCCGTAGACGCGGCCAGACCGAATCGTACAATTGCTAAGAGTTGGTGAGGCCCCATTGACTTCGACCTGATGATTGCGAAATCCGCCACCGTATTCGATGACACAGTGGTCGAATTGAGTTTGGCTATCATCGCTGGAATCATTGATAACGATGGCGCCCCATTGACCGGGTTTTTTAGTGGTGTCATTGGACGTGAATCGGATAGGGGACGTGGCGGTGCCGCTGGCAACAAGACTTCCTTGGACAAAGAGGTCATCTGAGGCATCCCGAAAGAGCACAGTGACTCCAGCGTCGATTCGGAGCGATTTGTTCTCGGCGATAACAACATCGTCGGTGACGAGGTAGGGGCTACTGGCCAAGGTCCAGGTCCCTGAAACGGAACCGGACACCTCCGTTTGGCTCCAAACCTGATTTGTCAGTGCGAAAGCCACTGCCAAGCTCATGATCCGTAATGTAATTCGATGCTGATGGCACATAAGTAATTCGAAAAATGGGTGGAAATGTCCGTTTAATTTGGGCCAATTTTGGTCAAGTTCGGTTGAGATTGAATCCCAGCGAACACAACTTGAGTCCTTGATGCTCAGGCTGCCGGAAGGCACAGTAGGTTCGTAACCCAAACCTGGTATGAATGGAAGAATAAACAAGTGGATTGCGATGGGGATCATCGCCTTTCTTGGAACGAGGGCAATGGCTGATGATGCCCGCGCTTGGGGTGAATTTGTCGAGCCGGGTTTTCCATATGTCTCGGCGACCCTGGATGCCCGTTCGATTCCTGATGCTGCCCTGGAGAATAATCTGATTGTTCGCGGAGTGATTGTGTTCCTTGGGGACGATACCTACGCCTGCTACGACACCGATATGGTGCGCTTAGGGGTGGTCTGGAAAGGAGGTTTTCTTGATTACAAGAGCATGGCGACGCATACATTCTACAATCAGGGGAAGAAAAATCAGGGAGGGCAGGAATGGATCTCGAAGCCTCAAGGGGACAGCGTGACAGCTACCGGTCTTTATCCTGGGGTGCAAGGCGCCTTGGTTCAATCCCTTGATCCGCGGGCTCCTGGCCCGGATCCAAGAGAGATAGGAAGAGGGCCAGTGGCTAAAACGATTGCCGAGTGGAAGGGACTCCATGTGGTCGGTGATCGTGCAATCGTCAAATACACGGCGAATGGTGTCCCAATTCGAGAACAACTCTCGAGTATTTCGGGCCGTCGAGAAGGGGCTTATTTACGCAAGTTTTCTGTCGCGCCTCACACTGGGCCCCTGAGCATCGTGCTGAGCGACTCGTTGGGGCAAGTTCTGCGATCGTCGAATGGGCGTCGCGCTCGTTCGCAGCAGGGAGCAAGGGCGTTGGGGTTTCATTTGTTTGGTGATCAAGGCGGTGAAATTAGAGTGACAGTGGACGGACTGGTTATTCTCCGGTTGGCTCCGAGTCGGGTGCAGCGGCAGTTTGGCGTTGCTGCCTATCGGGGGACTCCGATTGCCAAGGAACTTCTCCGAGAGCTCGATCGTCAAACTGGGATTGCCTTTCCAGATGTGTTGCGTGATGCCGAAATACATTGGCCCGAACGCGTGACGACTCGAGGGCGACTTGGTCGAGGGGAAGGGTTCGTGGTTGATGAGATAAGGTTGCCAGAACTGAACCCTTGGAAACGTCAAGTACGTGCGGCAGACATGGTGTTCTTGCCGGATGAATCGGCGGCGGTCGTTACCTTTGACGGCGATGTGTGGCACCTTTCGAATATCGAGGGCTCTCTGGATGCCTTGTCGTGGAAACGAA
Source organism: uncultured Verrucomicrobiota bacterium (assembly GCA_913061285.1). Lineage (GTDB taxonomy): Bacteria > Verrucomicrobiota > Verrucomicrobiia > Limisphaerales > AAA164-E04 > UBA2970. The sequence goes on from CAJXVR010000056.1 coordinate 16,294, forward strand.
TCGCCTCAGGACTACACGAACCTCAAAGTATTAACCACCGGGACGGAAAGCTCTTTGTCTACACACGTAATGGATTGATTCGGCTGAATGATCTCAATGGGGACGGAGAGATTGATTTCTACGAAACATTTTCGAATCGCTTCACTCAGACAGCTGAAACGCGAGAGTTTCCGAATGATTCAGTCATTACGAAAGACGGCAGTTTTCTCTTAGCGAAGCCTGGACAACAAGCGACCCACCAAGGGATTCACAATGGCTCAATCCTAAGAGTTTCTGCCGATGGAAATACGGTGGACACCTTGGCCTCTGGTTTTCGCCAACCGTATCTCGGCTACCGAGCTTCGGCCGATCTTATTACCGCCAGTGATCAACAAGGGCACTGGGTTCCAACGACGCCTGTTCATTGGGTTCGGGGAGGGCGCCACTATGGATTTCGTCCGAGCACAGAACGGGTGCCTCCGTCGACCGAAACAACTCCGCCGATTTGTTGGGTTCCCCATCGTGTGGTCCAGAGTGCCACGTCGCAGGTCTGGGTGGATAGCGACAAAATGGGACCGCTATCGGGTCGCCTCGTTTGTCTCGATTACTATCGCGCGAACTTAATGTTGGTTCACTTTGATGATGATCGAGCGCCGATTCAAGGTGGGGTGAGTGCCTTATCGCTCGATGTTGATCTTCCCGTATTGAAGGGGGATGTCAGTCCTCATGACGGATTCCTTTATCTGAGCGGATTTCAAATCTGGGGATCCAAAGCCACGCCTTGGAGTGGGATTCGACGGGTAAGATATGTGGGAAATGATATTGCCTTTCCAACGACCGTCCGCACGGTTCGAGAAGGGATTATTTTAGGATTTGAAACTCCCTTGGATTCTAATACCGCGGTGGATCTTGCGAACTACCATGTCGGTCGTTGGAACTACAAGCGAAGCAAGAACTATGGATCGGGCTACTACAAACTGGACGGGAGTGCGGGGACGGAGCTTGTGGGGACAAGTGGCGCTGTGCTGTCGAGTGATCGGAAATCCGTTCTGATCGTCATTCCAGACATGAGAGCTGTCATGCAGATGGAAGTGGTGTATCGAGTGAAAAACGCTGCTGGGAAGTCGATGGAAGGCTCTGCCTATGCGACCGTACATGAGCTGCAAGATGATAATCTGATCGGTCGAGCTTTTGCTCGGAATGAGATTGATGCCGCTCTCAATAAAAGGATTCAAATGGCAGTGAACGAACCTGGGGAGAGCGAAGTGTCAGCAGCCAACGGGCAGCAACTCTATCAAAATATGGGATGCATGGCCTGTCACTCATTGGATGGAACAACTGCGGGCAGATCTGGGCCGACGCTTCGCGGGGTTTTTGGGACGCGTCGTGAGTTCTCGAAGGGAGCCGCTCGTATTGCTGATGCCGGCTATGTCCGAGACTCCATTCTCGATCCTCCGAAGAATATTCTCAAGGCATTTGCGACCTCAGATATTGGAATGCCCTCGTACGAAGGAATCTTGAATGAGGCTCAAATCGATTCGCTTATCGCATTCATTCGTTCGCTTGAGGAATAACGCGGCCTCGGACCTGAGCTTCGATGGGGGCCATTCGAACTAGCATCGTCGAAACCGTCGCTGAATTCTGGAGGCGTTGGCGGTTTGTGTTCTCGCTCGATTATCGCGCTCTGGCGCTTTTTCGGGTGGGGCTTGGAGGTCTCTTACTCTTCGATGTTATTCGGCGGTCGCGAGACTTTGGTGCTCACTATCTGGAATCGGGAGTGATGCCGCTGGAACTGGCGGTTGATTTCTTGACGCATCGTCCGTTATTCCCATTGCAGTTGATAAGTGCGTCATCCGTTTGGCAGGGGGGGCTATTCGTTGTCCTTGGATTCCTGGCGGTTGGCATCCTCGTGGGGGCATGGACGAGGGGCTGCACATTTTGCGCGTGGGTCTTGTTGGCCGCCATCCAAGCAAGAAACCCACTCGTCAACTATGGTGGAGATTCCTACTTGATGGTTCTTCTGTTTTGGGGGCTTTTTCTGCCACTCGAGGCCTGTTGGAGTGTGGATGGGTGGCGGTTCGGGGGGCGTCGTCAGGGGGCAGTGGTTTCTGTCGGAAGTGTGGCCTTCGTGGTGCAACTTGCTGTCGTTTATTTCTTTGGTTTTCTGAGTAAATCAGGGCCGCTTTGGTTGAGTGGTGAAGCGGTTGCTGTGGTGTTTAGGATAGATCAATATACGACTGATCTTGGGCGTGCCTTGCTTGAGTATCCCGTGTTCTTGCGTGGTTTGACCTACACGACCCTATTCGTGGAATTCCTGGCGCCGGTATTGCTTTTTGTGCCTCGATGGTGGGCTCGAGCCTTGGCGGTTTCGCTGATCATCGTTCTTCAATTGGGTTTCGCTTCCTGCATGGAGTTGGGGCTTTTCCCTTATGTCTCCTTGTTGGGAGTCGTGCCGCTTGTTAGGCGGGGAACATTGCGGGAGAAGACGTCCCTTTCTGGAGGGACCGTCCGGTTTGCTTACGTCCGTCATCTTTTCTGCGGAGGAGCGCTTGTCTCGATGGTGCTGTGGAATATCGCCGTCAGTCAGGTTGAATTTCAGCGCGCGCAGCTCGAGTCCGTGCTGCCGAGCTTCCTTGTTGGCGGCTTGGAACGGCTCCGCCTTGATCAGTCTTGGTCAATGTTCTCGCCGGATCCGCCGACTGAGGATGGATGGTTGGTGTTTGCGGCGACGCTTCGTGACAATACGGTGGTAGATCTTCTTCAAAAAAGCCAAGTAATCAATTGGGGGAAGCCCAAGAATGTGTCGGCGAGTTTTGGGGGGGATCGTTGGAAAGCGTACTTTCTTAATCTCGTTCAACGTCGCTTGTCCCCGCGTCGGGTGGCTGATTATTTCATGGCAAAGTGGAATCAAGGAAAAGCGCCGGCGCAGGAGATGGTTTCCTTGCAGGTGGTTTTCATGAAAGAACGAAACTCTGTCCAGAATGAATCGATTCCAGAACGAGTGATTCTCTATGAGTGGAGTATCGACCGTTGACTGATTTGTCAGACCGTCAAAGAGCCTCTCGTGAACTCTATTCTCTTAGATTCTGCGCTGGACCTGAATCGCGGTCGCAGAGAGAATTGACCAAATATTGATGAAGAAGCTACGAGGTGTTTGCATTGGGGCTGGGTATTTCAGCCATTTCCAATATGAGGCGTGGGGACGCATTCCAGAGGTCGAGATCGTTGCCTTTGCCAATCGAGATGCCAAGCGGGCATCGGTCATTCAATCCGAGTTCGGGGTTTCATCGTGGTATGAAGACTACATCGAGATGTTCGACAAAGAGAAGCCAGATTTCGTCGACGTGATCACGCCTCCTGGATCCCACACCGAGATATGCCGTGAGGCTGGACGCCGTGGGATTCAAATTATCTGTCAAAAGCCCTTGGCGCCTACGATTGAAGAGGGTCGAACTTTGGTGGATCAGGCGAACGCTGATGGGGTCAGGTTCATGGTTCATGAGAACTTTCGATTCCAATCCTGGCACCGCGAGCTGAAGCGACAAATCGATGACGGCCAAATCGGGGGGCGACTTCACACTCTCTATTTCCGTGCTCGGATGGGCGATGGCTGGGGTGAGGATGCGTATCTTTCTCGGCAACCCTATTTCCGCGAGTATCCGCGCTTACTGATCTATGAAACGGGCGTTCATTTTATTGACACCTTCCGGTTCTTAGCGGGAGACGTGTCGCGCGTCACTGCGTGGTTACGCCGGCTTAATCCGGTAATCGCGGGAGAAGACTGTGGGCAGGTGGTTTTTGAGTTTGCCAACGGGGCCTTAGGAACGTGGGATGCAAACCGCTTCAACGAACCAAACTATGAAAACTCTCGCTATACCTTCGGTGAGTTCTTGATCGAAGGTGACGAAGGTTCCTTGCGGCTCTATCCTGATGGCAAGATCACCTTGCAGCGCTTAGGGCAGCCGGAGACGGCGATTGACTATGAGCACAATGCTGTGGGGTTTGCTGGGGATTGTTGTTACCTAACGCAACGCCATTTTATTGACGGCTTGATCCATGGTTCGGAGTTCGAGACAAACGGCGAGGATTACATACGGACGCTTCGCGTCCAAGAGGCGGTCTATGAATCGGCGAAACGGCGATTGCCGGTCGATCTGTCTGAAACTTCTGTTTAATTTCTCCTATGACGACAAGCAATCGAGCTGAAGTTCTAGCCTCTCTACCAAGTCTTGGAGACGAGAATCTGCGACCTGCTATTCAGGCCGAGTTTAAAGCTTCGGGACAGAAACTTGTGGTCTTAGATGACGATCCCACAGGCACGCAGACGGTGTATGATGTTCCGGTCCTGACCGAATGGAGTGTGCCGACCTTACGGTCTGAGTTTGAAAACGACCTGAGTTGTTTCTATGTGCTAACGAATTCAAGAAGTCTCGGCGAGGAAGCGGCTGCGGCCTTGAATCGGGAGATCGCCATAAATCTAATGGATGCCGCCGGAGAACGGCCCTTTCGAGTGGTCAGTCGCAGTGACTCCACCTTGCGCGGTCATTTTCCTTTGGAAACGGATGTGCTTAGCGACGAATTAGGTCCTTTTGATGGGATCTTGCTAGTGCCGTTTTTTGAAGCGGGAGGGCGATATACGATTGGAGACACCCACTATGTGGCGGAAGGAGATACCTTGCTCCCAGCGGCGGAGACTCCCTTTGCTCAGGATGCCACCTTTGGGTATTCCCATTCCAATCTCAAAGAGTGGGTCGAAGAGAAGACGGGCGGTAGGATGCTGGCATCGGAGGTTGAATCCATTTCCATTCAACGGATTCGAACCGAAGGGGTTGATGGGGTCGCTGCGCTATTGGAGAGTTTGCCCCAAGGATGTGTCTGTGTAGTGAATGCGGCGGCGCCAAGGGATTTAGATGTGGTGATGCTTGGGCTTGAGAGAGCCGAACTTGCTGGCAAGAAGTATCTCTTTCGAACGGGGGCAGAGTTTGTCGCCTCTCGGATTGGGTTGCCCGATCGAGCGTTCTGGCGACCCAGTGTGACGAGTAACAAGACAGGGGGGCTAGTCATTGTTGGTTCGCATGTTCCGAAGTCGACGGTGCAATTGGAATTCCTCCTTGAGCAGGGGGGGCTGGAATCGATCGAACTTGAGGTCGATTCATTGCTAACGGGTGAGCCGGATCTTGTCGGCGCCTTGGTGTTGAAGCTTGTAGCGTATTTGCAGGCAGGGACGGATGTGGTGGTCTACACCAGTCGAAACCTTGTTCTCGGTTCGAATCCAGATTCAAGTCTGGCTGTTTCACGGCGAGTTTCCAATGCTCTCGTTTCGATCGTTCAACAATTGACCGTCTCTCCCAGTTTCCTAATAGCGAAAGGTGGGATTACCTCAAGTGACATTGCGACCCGCGGCTTAGGGGTGCGTCGAGCGAAAGTTTTGGGCCCGATTCTTCCTGGAGTCCCGGTCTGGGAAACAGGTGCCGAAACTCGTTTTCCTGAGCTGCCCTATGTGGTTTTCCCGGGTAACGTTGGAGGCGAGTCGGCGCTCTTGGATGCCGTAAGAATATTTCAAGATTGCCGGTGATGTGGTTCTGATTATGATTTCTGAGATCTCCGGTTTTATGTGTGACGGATCTCGAATAGATGTGCGTGTGATAGGTATGGATGCGATGAAATATGTTTCGGGGCGATTGCTTTTGATCGCCATTTTGTTTTTTGTGCTGGATTCTGCTAGCCGGGGTAAGGCCGCTGACTATTCGGCCTTGGTGAGGCCTGTTGTTGGTTCTGAACTCGTTTTTGAGGAACGCGGCGGTGTGTTGGCTGTTGAGGCAGAGCATTTCTTTGCTCAAGATGCTGCCGATACCCGGGCTTGGTATCGGCAATCGGTGATTGAAGAGCCAATGTTTGGTCTTGATGCTGATCGCTCGCATGCATCGACCGCTAGTGGCCAGGTCTATTTGGAGTGTCTTCCCGATAGTCGACACAATCATAGTCACAAACTCATCCAGAATGAAAATTTTACAAATACTCCAGGGGAGATGGCGGTGCTCTCTTACAAGACCTTCTTCAACCAAACCGGGCGATATTATGTCTGGGTTCGAGCCTATTCCACGGGGTCAGAAGACAACGGGCTCCATGTTGGCCTTGATGGTCGTTGGCCGGAATCAGGGCGACGAATGCAGTGGTGCCAAGGAAAAAACGGTTGGCGATGGGAAAGCCGACAGCGAACGGAGGCCGTTCACTGTGGCGAGCCTTACAAGATTTTTTTGGATATCGACAAACCCGGGGAGCATACGATCCATTTTTCAATGCGTGAGGATGGATTTGAGTTTGATAAGTTCTTCCTGACGACAGAGCGTGAATTCGCTAGGCCTAATGACGCGGGACCGAAACCTATCATACACGCTGGGACGCTGCCTGATTCCCGTCACTCACGGGGCGTGAAATCGGGGGCTAGAGCACTACCGGATCTCGTTTTGCCTCGGCTTACCGATGGGGATGGCAGTGTGGAAATCACTGGTGAGCTCAAGCAATGGCACAAGGTTACCGTAACACTCAATGGCTACTATGCTCATGAACTCGACAATCATCCGAATCCATTTCGGGATTACCGAATGAGCGTGCGATTTGCTCATGATTCGGGAGGCGCCATCTATGAGGTTCCGGGCTATTTTGCTGCCGATGGGAAGGCTGCTACAAGCTCTGCGGATGCAGGTACAAAATGGCGGGCACATTTCACACCGGATCGGACGGGAGATTGGACTGCGACGGTGCGTTTTATGACCGGCAAAGACGTTGCGTTGGATGCGCGAGTCAAGGCCGAGGAGAGTAATCGTTTCAGCAGAGGAACGGTGAAATTCTCAATCGTTGACTCGGATAAGAGTGGTCGCGATTTTAGATCGAAAGGACGGCTTCAGTACGTCGGTGAACGCTATCTCAATTTTGCTGGAAATGGCGAATACTTCATCAAGGCTGGGGCAGATGCCCCAGAGACCTTTTTGGGCTATGCCGATTTCGATGGAACCGTTGCTCGAAAGCGCAATGTTCCACTGAAAACTTGGAGCCCACACCTCGGAGATTGGAAGGAAGGCGATCCGACCTGGAAGAATGGCAAAGGCAAGGGAATGATTGGAGCCCTGAACTATTTGGCGTCTAAGGGATGCAATGTGTTTTCCTTCCTCACATACAATGCTGGCGGAGATGGTGACAACGTCTGGCCTTTTGTGGCTCGGGAAGACAAATTTCATTACGACTGTTCGAAGTTAGATCAGTGGGGGATTGTATTCGATCACGGCACTCGTTTGGGGCATTACCTGCACTTTAAGATGCAGGAGACTGAGAACGATGATCATAATCGTGGTGGTGCCAAACCGAAACGAATTCCTGAATGCCTGGACGACGGTGATCTTGGTCCAGAACGACGCCTTTATTGTCGTGAGTTGGTTGCTCGTTTCGGGCATGCCTTGGCTCTCAATTGGAACCTCGGCGAAGAGAATACTCAAACGACAGGTCAGCAGAAGGCGATGGCCCAGTACATTCAGGATATTGATCCCTACGACAATTTGATCGTGGTTCACACCTTTCCGGACCAGCAAGAGAAAGTCTATCGTCCTCTGCTTGGCGGTGAATCGGCTTTAACGGGAATGTCGCTTCAAAATAGTCATATACGTGATACCCATTCGCAGGTCGTTTCTTGGGTGGATGCCTCAGTTGGTGCAGGTAAACCCTGGGTGGTCGCTTTTGACGAATCGGGTTCTGCCGCGCACGGGCAGGTGCCGGACCTTGGATATGAAGGGTTCGCAGGGATCGATTCCGCGGGGGAGAAGATTTACACCCAACACGACGTTCGCAAGCAGACTCTCTGGGGTGCGTTGATGGGCGGGAGTGCTGGGCTGGAATACTACTTTGGTTATCGCGTGCCGCAGAACGATCTGATTTGTGAAGATTGGAGGAGTCGGGATCAGAGCTGGGACTACTGCCGGTATGCGCTTCAGTTTTTCTCCGAAATCCCGTTTTCCGAAATGAAAAACGCGGATGCCTTGGTCGGAAATAAAAAGAACGACAATTCGATCTATTGTTTCGCGAAAAAAGGCGATATTTATGTGGTCTATCTACCAGAGGGAGGGAACGTGCCGCTGGATCTTTCCCATACGGAAGGCGATTTTAAGATTGAGTGGTATAACCCAAGGACGGGGGGCGAACGTTTGAAAGGGACGAAAGCAAGCGTCTCAGGCGGTCGTAAGGTCTCGTTTGGTTTGCCGCCAACGGAGCGCAGAGACGATTGGGTTGCTATTATTCATCGATAGGGGTTCGGTTGGCGGTAGACTGTCGCCAGATTACGTATTGCGTTGTGGTGGAGCGATTCCTAGGTGAGTCGTTCCACTTTTTCGCTTCAAGCGTTTTAGGAGCTCACGTCCTTGATACGGATGGTTCCGGATCCCATATCGACGCTGGTTCCGCCAACGATTACTTGGGTCACGCTGGGATGGGTTCCGTGGATTTCGATGCTGATCTCACTGGGGCGCCCCATCTCGTATCCTTGTTCGCTTCTTAGTTTGCCCCCTTGGAAACGCTCGTAGTTGAAAAGGTAACACCCTAAGGGTCCCTGGGCGCTTCCGGTGGCTGGATCTTCCGGAACCCCGAAGCGGGGTGCAAACATGCGGCTGTGGATGTCTGAATCACCCTTCAGGGTCTCTTCGGTGAACACAAGAATCTCTTGGGAACGTTGACGTTCGAGATTGAGGCTCATCAGATCGTGGCGGGGAGTTGCTCGTCGGACGCTCTCTAAAGACTTGAGCGGGACAATGATAAACGGGATGCCGCAAGACACGATCTGAACTGGAAGATCGCTATCGATGTCCTCGGGTCGTAGCGAGAGGAGGGAGGCGATAGTCTGCTTATCGAGGATTTCGAAGAACTCCGGTGTCGGTTGATGCATCATCAGCGTCATTGCACCAGTGTCAGGGTTACCGATATCCACTCGAATCTGTCCAACGCCCTCATCGAAAAGTAAACGGGACGCTTGTTTTGGTTTGAGAAGACCGTTTCCAAGAATTGCTGCAGCCGTTCCAATCGTTGGATGGCCTGCCATGGGAATCTCCTGTTTGGGCGTGAATATGCGCACGGTACAGTCGCTTTCCGCGGTCGTCGGAGATTGGATAAAGGTGGTTTCGGAGAGGTTTAACTCATTGGCGATTCGCCCCATGGTCGCGGTGCCAATCCCATCTGCATTAGGAAAGACTGCTAGTGGGTTGCCCCCAAATGGTTCTGAGGTAAAAACGTCGAGGAGGTAGTAATTGAGCTCAATCATGAAAAGAAGAATTCAACGATGACCGGTCTTACCGAAAGAACTAAGAGGAGTGCCATCGAGACGTTAAATGCTTTGAGATACTGTGGCTGGCTGAGGAAACGCTTGAGAGTGACGCCGCCAAATAACCAAGTGGCGGTGCATGACGGTCCAAGTGCTAGGAAGATGCCCGCGATCATGAGGACTTGAATGTGAATATTGAATGACTGGGACGTGTAAGTGGCGACGGCCCCGGTGATCATAACCCAAGCCTTTGGGTTGAGCCATTGAAAGATGGCTGCTTCGAAAAAGGTTAGGGGTTTGGCTTTTTTCTCGGCACTCGGTCCGGTGGGGGTGATCGCGATTTTCCATGCCAGATAGAGTAAGTACAGCATGCCGGATAGCTTGATGCCGGTGTGCAATAAGGGAAAGGTTTCGAACAGTGTTCCCAAGCCCATCCCAACGACGAGCAGCATCACGGTGAATCCAAGATTGATTCCAAGGAGGTGGGGGAGGCTCTTGCGGACTCCATGGTTGAGCCCGGAGGTCATGATCATCACATTGTTGGGCCCCGGAGTAATCGACGAGGATAGTACGAAGAGAAAAATTTCAGGGGGGAGATGCATTCAACGTCTGTGGGCGCTGTATTGTTTGATTGGTCTTACTCTCGATTCTGATTCGGTTTGCTAACAGCTCTGATTGTTAGCAGCTCTTTTAGGGAACGGAAAGGATGTTCCGTTGAGGCGTGGAGAGGGAGGCTTTCATTAACCCACGGATGCTCGCTTGGTTAATGAAGTGCGGTCTGCTCCAGTGCCGTTCTTGTTGATTCGAGAAGGCGATCGATCCGCAAGGGAACCCGATCTCTTTTGGGTTTTGAGGGTGTTTCAAAAACATGGTGGAGGTCTGGTTCCGTGAGATAGTTCGGATGGTGGACTTCGGCGATGCTGGCGTAGATGTACTCCTGGCCGCCTTTGTTGACGACAAAATCGTAGATATGGATGGCGAGCGGTCGAGGTGCCGAAAGATGCATCAATCGAATCGCGGCTGAGCTCGGGGTGATGTCTTCAATTTTCCCGATCCATTGAGTCTCTTTGGAAATCCTCCATCCGCTCTGTTTGAGGACTGCTCCAAGTGATTCCCCCTGGATTATCCGGGTGTGTTCGCTTATCAGCGAGGCTGGAACGTTCTCAGGTAGTTTGACGACTGCAAAGGTGCGACAGATTTTTTCTCCGTCTTTGATGCTGTAGAGATTGGATATCCGATTCCGGTGGTCTTGCACCAACACATCGATTCCGTAGGAACCAAAGCGCTGGAAGATTCGCTCACTGTTGAGCGGGAGGGGCTGCGATCTTGACTTGGGAGCAGTACAGGCAGTGAACAAGCAAAGGGTCCCGAGAAGCGTCGCAATAGCTCGGGCAACACAGGGATTGTGGATTGGAGAAGGACTCACAGGATTTCGCGGTGCTGGCTGTTATTGCTCAAGGAGAGGTTTTTCTAATCGGCTGAAGAAAACGGGTCGAAGTCTTCAGTCTCGTTGTCGCTATTGTTTTCGGATGGAGGCAAGGTGGGACGCGGTGGGGGATCGAGAGTTCGAAGCGTTCGATAGGATCCCGAATGGAGACGGTCCTCACGGCCTTCTCCGGCTGCGATAATAATCGCTGAAGTCTTCAAGAGCGATTTTTCGTCGACGTTAATTCCGTAACAACGAGTTTGACAGAGCCCGCAACCGACACACTTATCCGCTAAAACGATCGGTGCCAGGTATCCCGTATCTGGGATCGGAATTCCTGAGGGATCCATTTGAGTGCCGACGTAGGTGAACTCAATCGCATCATAACCAGCAGCCTGACACTCATCGACGCATAACTGGCAGGCTTCCCGCTCGAGGAACGGAAGGCAGCTTGATTGATCAACGATGGCGAGTCCCATGCGGGCCGCTTTCTTTTCTTCTAGCGGAAGGGCGCGAATGGCGCCGGTAGGGCAGACCTGACCACAAGCGTTGCAGCTCGATTCGCAGCCAGCCCAATCGGCCTTAACTTCTGGTGTCCAAAGGCCTTCGAGTCCTTGCTCAAAGCCCATTGGTTGGAGAACGTGATTGGGGCACGCCTTAAAGCACTCTCCGCAGCGAATGCACTGCTGAAGAAATGATTCCTCTGGGACGCTGCCTGGGGGCCGGACGGGGGGAAGAAAGTTTGGATCGAGACGATTGGCTCCTTTAATGCGGTTGGCTGCCGAATACCCCATCGCCGCGATTGCTGCAGCTGAGGAACCAATGGTCCAGGAAAGGAAGCTGCGCCTGCCGATGGCTGTTTCCCCGATCGGTGGGCAATTGCTCGCTTTCAGGGAAACGTGATTCCATCGCTCGACGAATTTGATCGAATGGGTGGGACAGACGCCGCCGCAGGTTTGGCATTGAGTGCAGTCTGTTCCGCGAGTTGTGAAATCGGGTTTGATGGCATCAAAGGGACAAACCGAGATGCATTTGTTGCAATGAATGCAAGACTCTTCGACTTTTCTATCGGTTGCCCGGAAGAGATTGCCAATTGAGAAAAGAGCGCCGCTGGGGCACACGTACTTGCACCAAAATCGTGGGCGAAGAAGACCCAACCCCAAGACGCTCGCGAAGAGTCCGAGTGACAATAGATGTCCCGATCCAAAACTTGGAACGAGGTGCGTTCCCCGCATGAGTGCGATTTGGATCGGATCACCGGCGAAGAGCAAGCCTCGACTGATCACTGGAATGGCTGCCACGTATCCTGATGTGAGCACTCCAAAGAGCGAGGTGAGAAGAACAGCGGTTAAGAGATAGTATTTGAGATGAACCCACCAACCCGTCTTGGCAATACGAAATCGTTGAAAACGCTGGCCGAGAACTCGATCAAAGAGATCGATAAGAGACCCTAGGGGGCAAATGTAACCACAGAAGGCGCGAGGGATGATAAGGCACACAATTAAGATGATACCGGCGGCCGTGAGAGACCATACCCAACTCCGAGAGGCAATAGCGGTCGATAGAGCAACTAAGGGGTCGATGATCAGAAAAAACTCCGCAGGGATGAACTCTTTCTCCTGCAGATTGGAACTGTAGTGTGAAGGCCAGAAGGGACGAGGATGATCGTAGAGTTTGATGGGATTATTGCTGAAAAGAATACGGTCGAGTTGATCCCCAGTGAGTTGCATTGGTGGGTGTAAGGTCAGTAGGGTGTCTGTTTGGAAAACTACCGTAACCGGGGCTGATTCTTCTTTCTGAGCGGGGCTTTGAGAGGGCAGCTCGAGATGCCAAACCAACTCCCGGTCAAGGGGAGAGCTCTTTGCAACATTCGTACTAAAAACTAGGTCGCCCGTTTTTTGATCGACCTGTTCAAAGCGAAGAGCAATGACGGGTTCGGTTGCGACCTGCGGCCTGGCGCTATAGGGCCAGCACACATAGAAGAACAGCGTGAGAAAGAGCATGAAGCTGATCGCTTGAATCAGACGTCGCCAAGGGGAGGCGAGCGTCGGAATCCCGATCAATCGCAAGGCCTTTCGCAAGAATCCCTCTTGTCCGGAAGTCGGGTCGAAGAACCATGTCTGAGGCAGGCTCCGGTGAGCGAGGCTCGTTAACATGGAATGCGGGCCATTCCGGATCCGCTTCTTTCTCGCGAAGGGCATGAAATGGTCCAATCGGATAAGGGCGTTTCCATGTTCGCGTCTTCCGAACTGGGTGGCAATCCCAAGGATGCCAAGGCAGACCAAAGCGATACGCACGGTGATGGTGAGGGGGGTATCCAGCGGCGCCCAATCCTGAAGGAGAAAGCCAAGGCTGCCGAGAACGAGGAGTCCGAACGCGATGGAAAGGCGTCGTTCTGGCGTCATCAAACTATTCTGCTCGCGGAGGATTGGTCAACGCCTTGGCTGTGGCATTGATAATCGCGGCCGCGGTAATCGTTGCTCGACTTGTCGCGTCGATATTCTTGACGGACTGTTTGGAGATGATCTGTTGCGGTACGTCGCGGAGGGCTGAGTAGTATTGCTTTTCACGATGTTTGCTAACGGTGACCGATTGAATCCTTCCGCCACTGATCTTGGCCTCGATATGAACGGGGGCCTCGTAACCCAGACTAGAACCGCGATAAATGCCATCTTTTAGAGTGCTGACATTCAGGAGTTCGAATCGCTTGATCGTTTCGATGCTCTCCTTTGCTCGGCCACGAAATCGCTTGCTGTAGGCTTCGTTGCGAGCGGGTGGGGCACTGATGACTTTCTCGTAGTATTCGATTGCGTCGTCATATCGCTTGGCGAGCCGGCAGATGTCCCCGGCGTTGAGATAGACTTCGTGGACTTGTGTTGTGCGTGCTGCTAGTTGATCTGCCGAGCGAAGGGCCAGATCGAAT
>CAJXVR010000057.1 GCA_913061285.1 uncultured Verrucomicrobiota bacterium
GAGATGTAGAGAGGTCTCGTGGGCTCGGAGATGTGTATAAGAGACAGGTTTATATTTATGTACTCTAAGATTATCACAGCACTGGCATTGCCGCTCATTTGTCTCCCCTCGCTCGAGGGACAAGACGCGGTTACCTACACCAAGGACATCTCGCCCATCATCTACAACAACTGCACCGTCTGTCACCGCGACGGCGAAATCGGCCCGTTTCCGCTGACAAACTTCGAAGAGGTGCGAGACGAGGCCTACACCATTCTCAGCGTCACGCGCCAAGGGTTCATGCCCCCGTGGATGCCCGATCGCGAGTTCAGCAATTTCTTGGGCGAGCGCGGCCTGACGAATCAAGAAGTCGAAACCATCGCCCAGTGGATCGAAGCCGAGATGCCAGAGGGCGACCCTGCGCTTGAAGCACCCATGCCCAAGTTCGCGGAAGGTTCCGCCCTGGGCGATCCTGACCTCACCTTGCGTGTCGCCGAACCCTACACCATCAAGGGGAGTAACGAAGATGAATACCGCGTCTTTGTGCTACCCACAGGACTAACAGAAGACCGCGACCTCATCAGCGTCGAGTTCCGCCCTGGTAATCGCAGCATCTTGCATCACGGCTTGCTTGCTTTCGACACCACTGGCAAAGCCCGCGAGAACGATGCGATTGATCCGCTTTCTGGCTACGAAGTCTTTGGCGGGTTTGGCGTGCCTATCCGTCCCGATGCCCAACTCCCCGGCTACACACCAGGCGCCGTACCTCTACGTTTACCCAAAGGGGTGGGCATCAAACTGCCCGCTGGCGCTGACATTCTCATGCAAACCCACTATTCCCCATGGCCGGTGAGAGATTCCGATCAATCCAGCGTCAACCTGTTCTTCGCCGACGAGCCTGTGGAGCGCTATCTCAAAACACGCATGCTGATGCCCTTCGATCTCGTTGAGGAGGACACGCTACAACCGCCGAGTCTCAGTCTATCGGAACGTCTCGCCGTCGTTCAGGAACTCGTCGATGAGTTCGGCCAGTCCGGTTTCGGCCAGTCTGGAAACCGCGCAAACCGCGGCAATATTCCCGATCGACTGGGAGAAGGCTTCGGCGGCAGGCTCGAAGGCTGGTCCCTCTTCAAGCTCCCCCCCGACAAAGTCTCCCGCTTCCACGGCATCTGGAACGTGGACGATGACATCAGCCTCATCAGCATCTATCCGCACATGCATCTGCTAGGGAAAAGCTGGGAAATCTGCGCCATCGATCCCGAGGGCAATCGCAAGAACCTCCTCAAAATCGATTCATGGGACTTCAATTGGCAGGGGGACTACCCCCTTCCCAAATACGTCAAAATTAACAAAGGTTCGACCATCCATGCCATCGCCACCTACGACAACACGGCTGATAATCCTGTGAACCCTAACATGCCGCCAAAGGCAAGCGGCTGGGGCGGGAAGACCACAGACGAGAGGTATCTTCTTGGATTCAACTATGTCGACTACCGCGAGGGCGACGAGAACACTTCCCTGAACCATCTCGATCCTAAAGCCTCCGAGCATTTTCCTTCATTGCAGATCCGTCAGAATACAGATCTAACGTTTTCTCTTCTCTTCGAATCGATTTCCGATTTATGGACGATCGAACGCTCAGACGATCTCTTGAACTGGAATCCGTATTCCCCAACCGCACATTATTCCGCAAACTACGGCTATACGATCATCCCGATTGTTCCCAACGGAAAGCAGCAAAATTACTTCCGTGTCATCACCTCCCCTAACACTTCAGGTATAGAATGAAAACACTACTGCTCCTACTTAGCATCTTAGTCATCGTTGGCTGTGCCAGCCCACAGAGCAACCGTCCGTTTGCGAAGCGAAAACAAGCCATGAACGATGCCCAGAAGCGTTTCCAAGCACTCGACGTCGACGGTAACGGCGAACTCTCCCGTGCCGAGTTCGCCGAGTCCCACGCCGCTGAACGCTCCGCCGATCCTGATGACGTATTTAACTCCGCCGACACGAACGGAGATGGAGCCCTCACCTCCAACGAACTCCAGCAAGCGTTCCGTAAGCTTAAATCAAACCGCAATTGATGGCTTCCAACGAATCCTCAAGCGCGTATTTACAGTAGGGAACACGCCAAAACACAGGCTGCGCCCACAAAATGCCGCTCCAACATTTGTTTTCCTTTAGCTTGGTAACTAGCAGAGTCAGCCAACTTCTTAGATTCATGAAGCGCCAAATCCGGCAAACTGATCGGGGAACTTTTGTATGAGGGAATAGGAGCCGCGCCTCGAAAACTGCGCATGGGAATCACACTGCAACGGTCTTTTCCAAAGCCCCAATGCCGCCTGATCAACAATTTGCGAGGCACAGGTCAAAATCAGAGGCTATGATGGAGGGCCTTGTTAAAGGCTGAGACGCACAAGACTTAAAATCTTGTGCGTGTCTTCAGGCTGTGCAGGAAAGTTCTTTTCGATACCGATGCCCCGAAAAGGCAGAGAAATCTCAAGATCTCCACAAGACTCTGAGGAGTGTTAGTCAGGGATTGATCAAGGATATTTTACAACCTCTGTAACACTTCCGGTCTACGAAGTGTATGGGAGGTGTGATCAATAGCCAAACACCTCTGTGAAAGCGTTAATAGATATGAGGAAGACTATTTATAGCTCTCTAGTATTTCTGGCATTCTTGTCGGGTCTCCTAGTCGCAGAAAGCTTTCCACAGCGTTTGTCATTGGAGAACTTGTCCTCCCAGAAGATTAAGCTATCGCTGACGCTTCCTACACCTTCCAACTACGAACTGCTGCAAACCGAGGACTTTAGTTTATGGAGTGAATTTACTTCGGGAATAGCCAGCGAGAACCCGATTCTGTTCGAGTTTCCAGTGACCTCGAGCCCTCTGTTTTTTCAGGCGCAGTGGTCTATTGATGAGTTTACAATCTCGATTGATGCGCCTCCATTCCCAATCAAGGTCGGCGATGAGACCACCCTGTTGTCTCAGGCGACTTCAAGAGGTCAGCCAGTATCTGGATTAGGAATTCGTTGGGCAATCGATCGTACAGACATTGCTTCGGTCAATGCAATGACAGGACAGGTCAAAGCACTCAGTCCGGGGGTCGCTGCAATTACTCTGGAGAGCGAAGACGGGACGCTTGTGACCCGCAATCTTGTTGTTGTCGCTAATCACAGCAGCGCCCCTCAAGCCTTAGATGCGTTTTTTGGTCTGGATGACGCCTTGCCTATATTTCTTTGTTTCCAAGCCATTCCGGGTCCATTGGATGGAATGCCTATTACCTTTACGCACAGTCTGAATCCTGCCGATGTCACACCGGATAAGTTTCGTGTAATAACGGCTAGTGGAGCCAATTTGATGGTAGAATGCGCAACGTTAGCCCCTGCTGTGGATGGTAATGAGAACAAGACGGTTTTATTAATCGGCGATCTCGGCAACGAGCAAGTGGACCCGATCGACCCGCCCCGCAAAGTTTTGGTCGTGGGTGACCTTTTCACTGCAGAGGACCAACCTGGTGGACCACAAAACCTGGTGGGAGCAGAGCTCGAAGTCGTCAGTCTGTTCGATTTTGTTCGTTATGCCTATGCCGAAGTAATTCCTGAAGAAAAGTGGGGACAGAGCGTGCCAGCGGGAGCACCTGCAGGCGCTCCTATCTGGATGGTGCAAACAACCTGGCAGGGAGGAATTGCCGCCATCAATGGTGATACCACGGGTGCAACAGAGCGTCAGTTTCAACGAATCGGTATGGCACAGGATGATGGGAATGTAACTCCGGTGGTCCCATTTGCGATCACCGACATTGGTGATAATGATAACCACCACGAGCTCTGGGTGGCAGGCTCTGGGGTGCCTTTATGGGTGGAAATGGATTCAGAAACCGTGCAAGACCCTCGCGGCGACCCCAACGCGGCAGATCGAATCTTCATTGCTCACCCCTAATTTGAACATCGGCATATAGAAGAATCTGATTGCGAAGTTTCTTTCTCTGAGCTGGGTAGAACGGTAAAGTTCCAAGCCTTTAAAAGAGTCGGTAAGGAAAACCGTGCTGATTCTCACAGCCTCTTGCAGCTTTTCAAACGAGTTTTCGCCACATACGGCGCCCACCTTATCAAATCACAATCGTCTGGTTGAAAAGTAGTCTGGCGCCAAGGCATCATTGATTTATGGTCAATGCGGCTCGAACTCAACGAATCTATGACCACCGCCTTCGAAATCTCGTCTATTCTACGGGTAGGATCCAGATCGCACTCGACAGCCGCGTTCCCCGATCTACCGCTCGTGGTTGGTCGAGGAAATCTAGAAACCAATGAAAGTTAGAAATCCCCATTCTTTGGTGTAGACCCCTTCACTCGGAGCAATGGAATCACCGAGGGCTTCCACCGGAAGATGAAACTCATTCAACGCCGTGCCTACGGCTTTAGAAACTTTGAAAACTACCGCCTCAGAGTCATTGCTCAATGCGGTTAAGACCGAAAACTGGAAACCAACAAAAACTCAAATCCCCATTCTTTGGTGTAGACCCCTTGATTTGATCGATAACGCTCACTCAGTCAATATAGTGATCTCAGATCCGGGAGCAAGCAGTGTCCTGAACGGTTGAAATCTCCTGCGCTTTTGCTGCACTCTTTTGTAAGCCGTTGATAATCAATGGAGCGGGTGAAGGGAATCGAACCCTCGTGGGCATACCCGTCTTTCGGTCCGTTGATTACCAATGCTTTACGCATTTTATAATCATAAACATTGACCTCGCCATTCTTACTTTTATTCTTACATGTGAATATGGCGAGTCTCACCAAACATCCAAACTCTCGTTACTGGACTGCGTGCTTCACGGACCGCAATGGGAAACAACGAAAACGCTCTACGAAGCTAACCGACAAGCGCAAAGCACGAAAGTTTGCGACGGAAGTAGAAGAGGTTGAGCGGAAGGCTCGCGAGGATTCGATGACGACCGTTCAGCTCCAGAAAGTCCTGAGCGAGGTCGCTGCTTCGGTGACTGGTGAGGGTATCGAAACTCCAACAGTTGAGGAGTATCTGACGGACTGGCTTGAGAGTGTATTGAGTCGGAATAGCAAGAGCACTCACGTCCATTACGAAAAGTCCGTTCGAAGCTTCCTTGAAGATTTGGGAGAGCGAAAATCGATGAAACTGACGTCAGTGACGCCGAAGCATATTGCTGACTTCATCTCGACGCTACGGGGCTCGGGCTTTGCTCCCGGAACGGTTATTGGGCACGTGAAGGCATTGGGGACAGCATTTAGGCGGGCCGATAAATTTGGCCTTATCCTCAAGGATCCTGTTTCGGCAGCACTAGGTGAGCTTCCGAAACACACGTCTTCCGAGCGAGAGGTTTTCACCCACCAAGAGGTTTCAGGACCTGGTCAATGCAGCTCCGGATATCGAGTGGCAAACAATTATTCTCCTCGGTTATTTCGCTGGTGCTCGGTTGGGAGATTGCGTCCACATGAAATGGGAAAACATTCACCCAGACGAAGGAGTAATCATCTACGAGCAACGGAAGACGGAAAAGAAAGTGACCGTGCCGATGCACTTTCACGTAATTGAGCATCTCAACAGGTTGGCTGAGTCGCCTATCACTGGTGACTATCTTTGTCCCAAACTTGCGAAGAAGGGGCCAGGCGGCCAGCATGGATTATCCGAGGGCTTTAAGCGGATCGCACGACGGGCTGGCGTAGATCTCAAAGAGACAGAGGGAAAGGGCGTGAGAAAATTCAATCGTCGTACATTTCACTCACTTCGGCACAGCTTCAACTCCGTGCTCGCGAACGCAGGAGTCTCTGAGGAGCTTAGAATGAAACTGACCGGACACACGACTCGTTCTTCTCATGCCACCTATACCCATCTCGAGCTGGAAGGCTTAAAACAGGCTGTTGGGTCTATTCCGCTAATGGGTAGTGCCAATGAATAAGGGAGGGAGCTACAGTAATGTCAATCTCCTACCCGGTTTCCTGAAAAAAACATCATCGATCAGGCTGTTTGAGCTCAACTGATCAACACAATAATTTAGGAGATCGGCAGATCGAAGTCGTTCGATGCAAACGCTTAATAATCGAGAATCCGGCAGATGGTCCAATTCTTAAAGATTGGCATTTGCGGTGTTATTGGTTGGCTCGAAAGTTCATCTAACAAAGAATGCCAGAATAGGGCTGCGTAGAACGAGAAAACCTACAATTCATTCACGCTAAGGAGAGGGATGGAGACGTGATTGAGAGAGATTCTCATGCCTGCCTGGGCTTTGCTCCAGTCACCCCTGGAGAAGTTTGCGAAAAAAGGAAACAAGAACTAGCGTGGATAAGAGATTGGTCATTGACACCTCATCTCACTCCGCCGTTTGGTACCATATACATATGAGTCAACGGGACTGCCTTAGACTAGTTTCACGAATCTGTGTTCCGTATGCAGAGTCTAAATCCCAGCGCGTCACCTCGATGCCATTCCCAGGCTCTCCCCCTAAATGACCGAGATAGATACTCTTCTTCATCGAACCAGGAACCTCCTCGAACGCACCGAAAGTGGTTCTCTCGAGACGTTTCTAAAGGACCTAGGGTCATACTCGAGCGCCTTTGGTAAGCATCCTCGCAATAGGTATCTTCGCACCACTCCCAAACATTGCCTACGAGATCCGAAATTGCCATGAGTCCCGCTTCGTTGCCTGGATAAAGGCCAACTGCCGTTGGCTTTCTTAGACGATTGTCGTAATTTCCCATGAGTCTCTTATCGTTCACGTCGGAATTGGGCTGTGAATCTCCGCGGGCGTAGCAGTTGGCTGCGTATTCCCACTCAGCTTCGCTTGGAAGCGTAATCACGTCCATAGGAAGCTTGAGAAGCCTGGCCAGCCAGCGGCAGTAGGCTCTTGCCTCGTAGAAATTAATCCCAACTAAGGGCTGATTTTCGGCGCTATATCGCTCGTGATGCCAAAAGTATGGGGTGCTTGAAGGTTGGCAATATTTTCTCAGGGCCTCTGGTTGGCCGGTTTGAGCAAACCAGTCATCAAATTCTCCAGAAGAAAGGTGAAGCCAGTTCCAAGCTTCTTCATCCCAAAAGCTCCTGGTTTGATAGCCATCACATTCTACGAATTCCTCTATCTGTTGATTGGTAACTGGAAAGCGCCCCAATTTGAAGGGGCTAGTAATTGTGACCGGATGAGCTGGGCGTGCGTTTTCGGTTTCATCATTGCCCATGGTGAAACTACCCGGATTGAACTTGACCCAGTAATCATCGCTCTTGATGTCTAGCCTAGGATCTCCAAGTTTACCTAATGCAGTTCCAAGGTCTGAGCGGATTAATTCTTCGTTTTCAAAACAGGGGGTTGCGATTTGATTGATCGCCTCTTTCTTTAGATTTTCTGTGAACGTAGATGGAAGACTTTCTGAAGGAGCCCCCGCTGCCCCGAGAAGTGCTAGCGTGAGGCGTCTAGCCTTCATCTCAGGTTCCAATCGGTAGTTCAGGATGTGATTCAACAACTCTAAGCCCAGGTGGGAAGGGCCATTCTCAAGAAGATGTCCGACGGTAAATAGTATTGTTTCTTTCCAGTTGCTATCTTCAAAGTGGCCCTCTAGAGCTTTGGCGGGAGATTCGAAATCGGAGAATGCTCTCGCCGTCAAATATTCCTGAAATCCGAGATGGGAAAAATGGTATCGCAACGGATTCTCCTTTCGCTGTAGGATACCTGATTGCTCACTCAGTTCCTCAGCAAGGCCTTGTAACTTCCGCTTAGTCTCATTGTCGACAGATTGTGTTCCGTGAATGCCTTTCATTAGTGATTTAACAAAATCTGAGTCACTTATTTCCCGGCTTTTTCCCTCTTCCATCATCCATCTAGCTGCTTCTTTGAGTCCATCCATGTTCTCTCGAACCCAGTCCCCAGTTCCTCCTGCCACTGGTCCGTAGCGGCGGGAAAGTAGAGAGTGGACAGCTTTTTCATAAAGGGTAGTGCGCCTTTCCGGTAGACGTTGCCCTTCCTGGGAAACCGTTGCTACCATTGAAAGAAGGAGTGGATTGTTCGTGAGCTCTCGGACGTGAGGATGCTTTTTCAGGTCCAAGAGTAGGTTTGACCTTGTTCTCTGGATCCATTCACTTTCCTCATCTGGGCCAAAAATTGCGAAAAACCATTTTTCAAGAAATTTTTCTCTGTCAGAAGAATCTAGAGAAAGAATATGGGCCTGTTCAAATGGAAGGTGGCGAAGGATCTCTGGATCGGACGATGTATGAGGTCGTGCTGAGATCAGCGCTCTGTCATTGGTTCCACTTGGGTTGTGAAGCCAGCGTCCGATGCAGCTTGCAGCCCGATATCGATGTCTGACTTCTGATATTTCATCCAACCCATCAAGAAGCCAGACCCTTTGTAAATGGGGTGAATCCAACTCCCTGAGGCCATAAGCGAAATACTCGCTCTTAGCCCACTTGATTAGGAGGCTTCCGTCGTCCGCAGATTTTTCTTGGCATAGGAATTCGGCAAATCGCCTGAGTGGGAGGTAGATGGGGAGATGCTTTGGGTGAGCTTTAGAGAGAAGTTCTAAAGCTTCAAATCGGAGAAACGTTGTTTTTCCTGTTCCTGGGTCCCCTGCAACAATGAATCGCTTTTGGCTGCTATTAAGAACTAGATCTGATGCTGGGCGTCGGTGATATTGACTCTTAGCTCCAAAATTGGAGGGCCTTTCACTAAGTCTTTGGTCGGCGTTACTATTGGATCCCCGATCCCTATACTCTGGTTCGAGCCAGTCGGTGCTCAAGGGAATGTAGGTTTGCTCGAGGTTCATTCTTTCTCGATTTGTTGCGTTTGCGCTTCCTCTTGGAATGATCCATTCTATGTGAGCGCCCTGTTCATTGAGGTGATTTCTTATTTGATTGAAAAGATACGGTGTTTTCTTCGGTTGTGAGTCTACGAATTCTTTTCCCCACTGACTAGGAAACGGCTCTCTCCAAATTCCGTCCTTCATTCCTTCGTAGATTTCGTCTCTTTTCCAATGACCGCCACCACTAGTGACGAACTTCCAAACATGCAGTTCAACTATCTGTCTTTCGGTGGATATGCGTCCAACTGAAATGGAAAATCCCTCGGGAGTGTTTTTGTAGGCAGCGCCCGCTGCAAACTGAAAGACGCAATGGCTAGGCGTCATAATTGCCGATGCTGCGGCGGTATGTAGGTGCCCACGAAGCAGGAAGTGGATTCCTTCCTTTCGCGTCAATGCCTGTTCTAGTTGTTGTGAGTCGAAGTCCTTTAGGAAGTCCATGGGATGGTGAACTAGAGCAAAGACAAAATCCGGATCGCCATTTTTTGCTGCTTGTAGGGCATTCTCAAGTTGATAGGCGCTGATCATGAGACGTCCTTTGTCGTTGTCATCCTGTGACAGGAACGCGGAGTTGAAACTGCAGACGGCGATTTTCACACCATTGACAGTAATGAAATCGGTTGCCCATGGTCTGAAACGTGTCCACTGGCGCTCTCTTCCCAAGAATAATCCAGTGAAGTCTAAGAATCCGATCTGTCGCTGCGTGACTGTCTCCCAAGTATGAGGATTTCCAAAAAGGTCATCAGCGTTTTTAGATGAGAATGTGTCCCGGGTATATCTGTTAGAGTCGTTGATGTAATCTCTATCAACGTCGTGATTCCCGGGGCACAGAAACCAATTTGCCTTAGTTGGTCCACCTAGGACTTGTTGGATTTCGTGAAAGAACTCTTGAGCTTGGGCGTATTCATGCGGCTTCCCGCAATTGGCGACATCCCCCGTTAAGAAAACTAGATCTGGTGTAAGGCCTTCCGCTGGGAGTTTTGAGATTACGTCGCTCAGTAGCTTCGTTAGTGAAAGCCTTTGGCGCCAATTGCCGTTGCCCTCGAAATGAAAGTCTGATAAGTGAAGCCAAGTTACGGTGTTGCTTATTGGTTGGGAAGGCGCTTCTGCTGGGGCTTGATGTTGCTTTTGTGTTTGAGGCATACACTAATGTTGTGGAGAGAGGCTAGGGCCTGGTTTAAGCTGAAGCACTATTAATGGACTTAGAGTATTTGAAGATTTGTTGATGGGAACTCGCATGAATAGCTGTTGCCCCCTTTTTCCTTTATTGGGAGTAATTGGCTACTTGTTCAATTAGAAGTTTCGCATCTTGTTGCTTTGCATCAGGGTTACTTTCGGCCAAGTATTTCCTAACCTTTATTGCTGCGACGGGTGATTGGAACTCTTCTAGAAATCTAATAGCGGCGTGCCAGTGCCGGTTCGGGAAATAGGTAGACTTGAGTTTTTCAATGGTGGCACTTGCTTGCAACCTGGTGATGGGGTCGTCCTGAACAATTTGGGACAGTGCGATTCTGATGTTGATCAAAGGAACTGAAGTTGGGAGAAAAGTTTCCGGACAGTATGTCATGGCTACCTCGTCATCGTCTTCGACTAGTCCATCACGATACCACGAGAATACTTCTCCGATTCCGATCATTCCGAATTTCTCTAGTTCAACGGCACGTAGTGCTCCAATACTAGAACTTCCAAAAATGGTCATGCCAGAGTTGATGGCTCTAATTATCTCTTTTGGCGAGATTGAGAATGATTGCATGAACTCACCGTCAGTAATGCCGATGACTTTTGGGGGGCTGGACTGGGAAATGAGTTGATCCAAGTCGCCTCGCTTTATCGGTGGCATTTTTCTTACCAGATGTCTCAAGTCGTTTGGAATAGCATCTACGAGACTTGGTCCTCCGAATATTACATTGTTGAGCCTAGTCACAGAACCACCGTTTCTCTCGTGGCAATTTTTTGATTGAAGCGGCGCCCTTGAATTCATCTAGAATTCTGTCTACACGATCTAAGACGTTGTGGTTGAGTCGAACGTTGACTCCTTTGAGGCTGTCAGTCAGCTGGGCGGTTGTACGTGCCCCCACGATTGTTGATGTTATGAACTTAGGACGGAGGGTCCATGCTAGGGCGAATGCTGCCATGCTAAGATTGAGCTCTTTTGCGATTTCCTGGAGGGACTCTACGAGCTCTAAGTTCTGAGGATTGATTAATGTCATCGACGCTTGCTTGGCCTGTTCCGACCAGTGCATTTGGATTGTGTATCGCGCGTCAGGAGGAAATCCTGCGAGGTATTTATTCGTTAGAAATCCTCCTGCAAGAGGAGAATGGGCCATGAGGGCCAAATTCTCCCGAATGCAGATTCTCCCGATCTCGTGTTCGACACTTCTGTCGGCGAAATTAAAGCCCAGTTGAAGCGCGTCAATCCTCTTCAGGCCAGCGTCATGGCTGATGGCCAGAGATTTCATAGCTGCCCAGGCTGAACAATTGCAAAGGCCAAGCGTTCGTATTTTTCCTTCTCTGACAAGGTCAGAAAGTGGATCGAGGAATTCTTCGAAGCGAATCAGCTCGTCTGGCCAATGTACCTGATAGAGGTCCAGGTAATCTGTCTGTAGACGTCGAAGTGAGCCTTCAATAGCCTTTGTGATGTTCACCCTATCAAGAGCTGTCTGTCCTGCCCTCACGGGTGGTTGTATCCAAGACGTGTTTGGGCCGGCTACCTTGCTGGCGATTACAATTGTTTCCCTTCTTTGGTTCTTAAGCCAGTCGCCGATGACTGCTTCAGAACGACCGGCCAGGTCATGTCGATTGGTAAGTGGGTATGTTTCTGCTGTGTCGATAGCGTTTATTCCCGAATCGACGGCTTCGTCCAGAATTCTGTGGGAAGTTTTGACGTCACAGGTGGAACCAAATGTCAGAGTTCCAAGTGCCACTTCAGATAGCCAAACTCCGCTATTCCCTAGTCGATGACGTTCCATTCCGGTTTCAGGTTCCGACGAGTTGAGTCGTTGTGTGGATAGGAACCGTTGCTGGATCAGTTGGAATTGAGAACACCGATATCAAGGGGGGCTTTGTGAGCTTTGGGTAGCTGAAGTACGGCGGGCGTAGAGTCTTTAAACCCATGGTTTTTGGTTGGTCAGAACCGAGTAGATTCGTCTTAGTTCGAGATCATGAACGGAATAAAAGTATGAGGGAGACGCCAGCTTTCTTAGAGTTACGGAATTCTGGCGCCGCCCACATCGGTGAAACTGGGTGGCTCTTAATTTCATCGATTCAAGTAAAGCTCATGGCAGATTTTCCAAGAGCGATATCAGCGTCTCAAAGAGATCAGCTAAAGCGACCTGCGAATCGGATAAATGCGATCCATATGTCAAATTAGAATCTCTGTTGGAGTTGTGGAGTTAGTAGCTACATGTGCAATTGCCGCATCCACAACCACTCATCATGATCACCGGAATATTGTCGGTGTCTTGTTCGGTGTTTGTTAGAGCCAATGCATCGGTTACATCTTGAGCAGTAAACTCAAATCCAGCGTTTCGCCCTCGCTGAACGGTCTGCTCCACGAACTGCTTTTCATCGGTTGCTTCCATTAAGCCGAGGGCTGAATCTGATTCCAAGAATGTTGCAAGGTTCTCCATTTGATTATCTCCTAGTTAAGGTTTTCAATTCCCATTTCAAGGGTATAGTAAAGATCTAATGCCGGTCTCGATACGTCAAGGCTTTTATTTGTAGAAGAACTCTAATGATATACGTTGACGGATTTCTACAAAGGGGGCTGAATGGGAATTGGGATCGCGTTTGCAATTGGGTTGGCGTGTTTTAAGGTGGCCATTTTCCGTTCATTATGGGGTTGCTGATATTTTCTGAACATTTTAGTTGCCTGGTGGAGCGAAGTTTAAAGATAGTATGAAATAACGTGATGATATGATTGGGAATCGGATTGAAGGTAGCAAGTCGGAGACTGTCGTTCTTTCTCAGGAAGAGTTAGATGCTTTTTCACGCCAAGGTTTCTTGTTGCTTAAAGGAGCTATCGATGCGCACGAAACGCAAACGCTTAGGGCTGTGATCGAGAAAACGATGGGCTGTGATTGTGATGGGACAGACAAAGGTGGTGATTCATGCTTGATTGCTCCGAGGGAGTTTAGGGTCGCGCCTCTGAAACAGGAACGGATCTTGGATACGGCTCGCGCTTTGGTGGGATTCGATTGTAGGATTCTCGACGAGGGAGGGTGTCCGGTTCTAGTAGTTCCTGAACGTGGGCAAGAATGTTTTGTTCCTTTCAACCTCCATATTGATGGCTATCCCAACAGCGTTTCTCTTCTTCCGGATCGACGTTGTCTCATTGTTTTGCTACTCCTGACGGATACTGGCGAATTCGGCGGTGCGACAGCTGTGGCACCTGGGGGGCATCGTAAGGTTTTCGAGTGTTGGTCGAAGGATTGCGACAGGCTTGGGTATAATCGAGGAATCCCAAATGGTATCTCGTTGGAGTCGTTGTCGCCAGTAGCTGGGAGGGCTGGTGATGCTATTCTGATGCACTATCTCTTGCCTCATGCCCATTCCAGGAATTTCTCTGGACATACTCGAGTTGCAATCAATATTCCATTATTTGCTGTTAGTCCTGATGCCTGTCACAGCGACGCATTTTTTCGGTCTCCGTCGAATTGCAGATGCGATGTATAACGTTGATGTCATTTGTGTTTTCGTGTGAATAATCATATTGAGAATTTGATTCGAGACGGTTACTCGATTGTCTCAGGGACTATCCCAGCTACCTCAGCCGATCAGTTGCGCTTGGCGTTTTCTTCATTTGTGGATGACGGTGTCATTGAGTCAGTGTACCCAGATGTTCCTTGGTTTCGAAATCTCTTGGAGCATTTGCCGGAGACTGTATTTCCGATTGTAACTTCAGATGCGATACTCGAGATAGTTGAGGGATTGATGGGGCCGCAGGTGCAGCTTGACGGTGTAAGTTTGATAGGCTTTCCGACTGGATTGGGTGATCCTGGGACGGTGCGAGGGTGGCACCGTGATCGGTGGGCGGTCTTCCCTCCCCTTGAAGCGTATCAACGACCATTTGGTGTGCATTGCCTTATTTACTGTCAGGATGTGACGGACAAGAGCGGTCCGTTGAGAGTGATTCCGGGCTCCCACCGAAATCCGGTTGCTATTCAATCTCACGAAGAAAGGCTCCCTCATCGGGATGAGATTTTGCTGTATCCTGAGAAAGGGGAGGTCGTTATGCTTGATAATTCTGTTCTGCATTCAGGGACTCTTCACGACGGAGATGATTATCGAGTGTTGTGTTCAGTTTGCTATCAACTCGATTGGCTAAAACAGCCAGACCGTTTCGATGGGCCAAATTGTCAACGTCTGATATCGCGCGTTCAGAAAATTGGCTGTCCGAGGCTTTCGCGCTTACTTGGTGCATCGAGAAAGTGGGGGGCAGGGCCGAATCGTGCAAATTACGGGTTTCTTCGGCCTGAACGAGAGTACTGGGAGGAATGGTTTGAACAGGATCAACAAAAGCGAGATAGGAATGCCCGCGGAGCGTCAGAAGATTAGCGAGTTTCACCGACTTGGTTTTGTGCGTGTTGGTGAGCTTATACCTCATGAACGGCTAAAAGAGTTTCGTCAGATTTTTGATGATGCGTTGGATTCAGCTAGGCAGTATTCTCGGCTACAGACATTGCGTCAGCAACCAGCGGATCAGTGTACCGTTCTCCAATTCGAGGACTTCCACACTTATGATCGGCGACTCGATGCACTTGTCCGGAATTCTAAAGTCACCGATATGATTCACGGGATTTTGGGCGACAGAATTCGCATGTTGTTTTCTCAAGCGATTCAGAAGCCTGCCTACCACAGTGGTGTTATTGATTGGCACCAGGACGACTTTTTTTTTGATTCATCGCACAACAAGGCCGTTGCGAGCGCGTGGATTACGCTCGACGACGCGACGAAAGAAAGTGGGTGCCTTTGGATGATTGCAGGGCAGCATAAGAATAAGCTATCGCATGTGCAGAAGGGGAAAGGAGGGTTAGCAATCGATACGATTGATGAAGAGCAATCAATCGCGGTTGAGCTTAAGGCGGGGCATTTCTTGATTCACCATGGGTTGGCCCCACACCGGAGCTTGCCCAATTTTTCTTGTCATCCTCGGCGAGCCTTGGTTGCTCACTTCATGGATGCTGGAGCTGAGGCTCGAGGAGAGAACTACAGAGGAAGATCTGACTGTTTGAGCCCCGTGATAGAAAGGTCTAACGAAAATGGAATTTGAGTGTAGCCGAGCCCTTTCACAGGTCCTTCGAGTGACGGAGATTAATATTTCGAAGTATCGATTTGTTAGTCTTCCTAACGTAGCAGCATTTTCAGTTCCCTATGCATGAGTTGCCAACTATTTCGTTAACGCAAAAAGAGCGCGAGAATCAAGCAATCTCTAAAGAGAAAATTGCGCGGGCTGTTCAGTGCGTTGAGAATCATGGGATGGTCGTAATTCAAGGCGCTGTAGAGAAGAAACATGTCCTCGAAGTCTATCAGCAAATGTTATCAGAGCATGAAGACTTCTTGAAGAGGTTTCCTGGATACCCGCTCCGGGGGCCGGGTGGTTTCGGAGCGGAGGCATTTAAGGGCTTGCCGCCTCCTCGGGCGAGAGAGTTTTTATTCGAGGATATAATTTTTAATCCGTATGCGATCGCCGTGACCGAGTCTATCTTAGGACGAGGGGTGCACTGTGGCTCTTACAATTCCCACTGGGTATTCTCTTCTGGTCCGGACGGACAGCGTGTCAGACAATCTGTTCATGCCGATTGTGGTTCCCTTTTTTCCAACGAGGGAGGGATGTATCCCCTTTCTCCAGCTTTGTTAACTGTCAATGTCCCTCTCGTAGATTTTACCGAGGCTAATGGTGCAACCGAATTATGGTTGGGAACCCACAAGGCTGTGCCTTCGATTTTCGACCTCAGAGAATACGATGAGATCAAAGGTATTGTATTGAAAAGAATGGAGACTAATCCTCCAATTCGATTGCTCGTCCCGACTGGTTCGCTTATCGTTCGAGACCCTAGGATGTGGCATGCGGCATTTCCGAATCTGACGAATGAACCGAGGGTAATGTTAACCATGAAGCACTGCCGCAACTGGTATCGCGATCTGGCTCCGCCCGACGCAGATGGTGAGCAAAAGCAGTCCGTGATTGCCTTCGAGCGGAGTGCGAGGGAATTCTTGTACTACAGAACTCGGTTGCCGCTCAAGATTCGGTGCCGCTTTGTTGATCCACCGTGTAGAGATCACATTTGGGAAGCTCTTTCACGGTATTGGGATGGAACACCGCTCTAGGTTTAATGTATCCTTCTGATGAAGAAAATCAGAGACGCGATCCTTAGATTCGATCCGGAATACTTGCCTCCGCTGTTCATCTACATGAGCAATGGAATGCAGGGCCTGACTTCCATCGCAAGCCTGATGTTTGTGAAGGAATTCCTGGATCTATCGGCGGAATTCATGGCAAGCCTATTCTTTTGGTTGACGTTACCTTGGGCATTAAAGATGCCCGTAGGCAATGTCGTTGATGTTTTTTGGAATTATCGACGCTGGTTCCTCGTTCTTGGTATTGGTTTGGTTACGTTGAGCAACCTTCTCATGGTTTTGCTCCTGCTATACCCTGATCAATTTGGTGGCCGTAACCAGGTCTCTATGTGGTTTGCTTTGTGCGCTGCGTTGCCTCCGATCGGGTTTGTATTACAGGATGTCGTAGCGGATGCGCTGACTGTCGAAACTGCCTCTCGCAAAGAGACTAGGAGTAAAGGGAGCCCGGGGGATCGGTTTCATACAGAGATTCAGACTCTTGGGCGTGTCTTTTTTCTTTTTGGAACAGTCCTGACGTGGTTGATAAACATAGTCTTCTTGCGGGATGTTGCTGATTTTTCACTCGCGGAGCGAGGCAGGATTTTTGCTCTTATTCACGTTGTGGGTTTGCTTGGCCCGGGGGTGGCGCTCGGAGGAGTTGTCGCTCACTTCTATTTCGAGAAATCAAGGAAAGCTTCGATGGGAAGAGACTCTGCTAGATCATGTTCGAGTTTTTCTAGTTTTGACAATTGGGTAGTTGGTGGTGGGCTTGCGTATGTTGTGATAATTCTGGTTATCAAGGCTGTCGCAGGCAACGCAGCTGAGGCCTTTGTATTCTCGCTCACTTTCGTGGCGACTTCGTTACTGTTCGGGCATATGGTAAAACGAGCTCAGTTAACAAGGGATGAAGTGCGCAGTGCTATCGGGACTGCAATCATATTATGGTCTTTCATGGCTATGCCGGAGGTTGGAATTGGGTTGCAGTGGTGGCAGATCGATCGGCTTGGTTTTGATGCACAATTCCTGGCAGTGTTAAGGCTTACCGGGCAATTGGCCTCTATTCTTGTACTGGCGCTTGTAGTCCCAAGGTTTCTTTTATCTTCGATCAATCTCGTTGCATTGATGTCTTGGCTAATTTTTCTCAGGGCACTGTTTTTCTTGCCAGACCTGGCACTCTACTATGGTCTTCAAGAATCACTTTCAGAACTCAGTTTAGGGATTCTAGGACCGAGATCTTTGGCGCTGATCGACAACGCTAGTGAAGGACCGTTAAACCAGATCGCAGCTATTCCAATTCTTGTTTGGGCTGCTAAACATGCGCCCATTGCCCTCAAAGCTACCTATTTCGCCGTGGCTAGTTCGCTGATGAATTGTTCTTCGCAATTCAAAATGCTCGTAACGAAGCATATAAACCAAATGTTTGTGGTGAATCGTGAAGTGCTGGACACGTCCTCAGGAATGGTGATGTTGCCTGAAGACTATGATCAGCTGGGCTCGATTCTGCTTATAGTGCTAGCATTGAATACGTTCATCCCTCTGATCGTCCTAATGTTAGTCTCTCGATATTTGTTGGCGAACAAGTTGGATTCTTCTAGGAGACTCTCAAATTGAGATGGTGATGAAAGATCTTTTGTATACTTTTGACTTGCGGGGGTATCTGGTTATTCCGAACGTACTTTCACGACGGGAGTGTGTGGTGTTAAGGCGTGCAATTGAAAGAAGGCGTGAGAATTTAGAGCAGAACTTACTGGGGCAGAAGGTTTCCGGAAAAATGGGAATGGCTGCCGGTTTATTACAAGAAGGCGGGGATTTTCTCCGATTGATCGACCATCCGCGGGTTGTCGAGGTTCTTCAGAGCGTGATTTCTAGCCGCCTACGGCTGGAATACGTCTATGGATTGATTTACGACTTTGGCTCTCCTCATCTGGATATGCATGTTGGAGAAGAACGTGACTGGTCAAGTTTTCACTATGTGGTAAAGAATGACATTATTCATGCGGGCATGTGTGTTGTATCGTATGTTCTCCAAGATCAAGATTCCAGTACGGGCGGGTTCGCCTGTGTTCCGGGCTCCCATCGAGAGCAAATTGGGCTGTCGAATTCGGATCGTCGTCGACTATTCAAGATTGACTCGCCGCTTGTTGAGACGGTCGAAGCAAAAGCCGGCTCTGCTATTTTATTTACTGAGCGTTTATGGCATGGGGCATCAGCTTGGCGGGACAAACAGAACCCACGAATATGTTTGTTTTACAAGTATAATGATCGGGCCTGTCGGCATATTCATCCCGACAGCTGTGATCAGCTGGAAGACTTTGAACACCTGCTTTCGGATGAACGAAGGCTCTTTTTTGGCCCGCCATGGGTGACCGGGGGGCCAACGGTGTCTGGTAGGAATGGATAGGGCACTACAGCTTTGATCGCAGAGCATATGAATCGTAAGGGATATACTCTGATTGATCTCTTGAACGGACTTGAGAAGAGTTCGAAAGAGTGTGGTAATCTGAGGTTCTTGAATGAAATTGTAACCTATAATTCGACTGAAGTTTCGGAGAGAATGCGTCGGTGGGAGTCAGTTTGTGGTGATTTGGAGTTTCTCGAGAATCGTTTGAAATGGGATGGTGTTACCCGCGATGAGGCAGTGGGCCTGTTCTTAGCAGCTGATTGTAATCCCAGTTGGGAGACGTTTCTTCGACGAATGATGAATCGACTCGGTAAGCTCGATGAAGAGAAGAGTTGCTTTGGTGCTGTTGGATCGAGTTTCGAAGGTGAATTGTCGGCTATTCCATTCAGTCACTTGCTTAGGCCCTGGGTGACCGTTGCCGGTGAATTGCTAATGGAAAAGGTTCAAGAGAATAGCTCTCTCTCTCAACCGCAAGTCTTTGATCTGGTGTCTCCGAAGGCGTTTAGAAGCTTAGTTGAAGAGCTGATGAATAGTCTTTCAAGAATTGGTGCTGCATCGTTTTACCAGCTTTTTGAAGGTGTTCGGACGCCGGGATTTAATTTTTTTCTGCGTCTGCACGCCTCTCAGGGTAAAGCCTACGCTGGAATTGAGGAAGAACATGTGTCTCAAGAACTTTACCTTAAGTTTTGTAAAGATTGTGTGCGACTAAAATATCGGCCCGTTTTTGATCGTTTTCCTGTTCTCGGTCGCCTGATGAGTTTGAGAACGATCTATTGGTTGGAGGTTGTGAGCGAGCTATTGGCTCGGCTCTTCGCAGATTCTGCGCATATAAGAGATTTCTTGATCCAGGGTTGTGGAATTCTAGAGCCTCTTAGGAAAGTAAATCTCATCGAGTTTGGCCTTTCTGATCCACATGATGGAGGGCGAACTGTGGCTCGACTGACCGGGGAATCTGGTCAAGTTTTTTATTACAAGCCGAGAGATCTGAGTATTGAGCGTGAACTTGGGAGTTTCTTGAATTGGTTCAACCAGCAGCAGAGTTTCGTCTTTTTGCCGTACGCGGAAGTCCTTTGTCGCGGAGACTATGGGTGGGTTCAGAATGTTGAGTTCGACGTTTCTGAGCATTTTGATGAGCGCAAGTACTTCGAGGCCACAGGTGCGTTCTTGTTCGTTGCTTATTTGCTGAATGCAGCCGACCTTCATCACGGCAACGTGGTTGCTACGGCTAGCGGACCGGTCGTAATTGATGGTGAGACGTTTCTTCAACCGGATAGAATGGAAACTGTAGGGGGGATGGTCTGCCAGAATTTGAATCTCGGGCAGACGGGAATGTTGCCATGTTGGGGGGCTCTTGGGAATGGACCAGAAACCGCAAGGATTAGCGGATTGAGTCCTCCGCCGGAGAAGAAATCTGGCCCTCGGGGTGCGATAAGATGGATCAAAGTAAATTGTGACGGAATGCATCCCCTCCAGGTGTCTCTGGAACCTCAAGGGCGAAAGAATCTTCCAGTTGTGGATGGACAGGTAGTGAGACCAAATGACTATTCGACGTCGATCGTTCTCGGCTTTGAATGGGCTTATACATTCTTTCTCGACAACCACCATCGATTGGTTGGAGAGGATGGAGCATTACGGGGATTTGCCGGAGCGAAGATACGGTTACTATTTCGAGAAACTCAGGCGTATGGAACGCTCATCCAGCGAGCACTTCAACCTCAAAATGTTCGAGATGGTTGGAATTACAGTCTCGCGGTCGAAAATCTTACACGCCTCTACCTTCATGATCCTTCCCGGGAGTCATTCGTTTCCGTCTTGAGGCAGGAAGTAGCCTCCGTTAGCGATCTCGACGTTCCAAGGTTCTGGTCTCATGTTCGAGGAAGGAATTTGTATTCTGGAAAATCAAGAGTTGGAGATGTCGGATTGTTGCCTGTTTCGGGATTGGATACCCTAGAAGCTAAGGTGAGTGGGCTAAATCTCGAGTTTGACCTCCCTCTGCAATCTCAGATTCTTCAGGACTCGCTGAGACCAAGATCCCGTTATTTGGATGGCTGTCAGCTCGCGGATTGCTTGGATGATACGAAATCGGTTTGTGAGACAGCGGCTCTTGCCTTGGGGGGGCTGATTCTCGACCGAGGACTGAAATCCAGTGATGGTAGCATAACATGGACGGGGCTTTTTTCGAGCGATAGCCGCAATGACGGACTCCAGGTGATAGGAGACTCTCTCTACTGCGGACGGCTTGGTATCTGCGTATTCCTGTCTGCGTTGGGAAAGATGGATCCCTCGGGTCCGTGGAGAAATGCGTGTCAGCAGCTTCTTCCTTGCTTGCTGGAAAAGTCACTCATGGGATTGAGGTGTTCGGACAATGGGC
Organism: uncultured Verrucomicrobiota bacterium; assembly: GCA_913061285.1. GTDB lineage: Bacteria > Verrucomicrobiota > Verrucomicrobiia > Limisphaerales > AAA164-E04 > UBA2970. The sequence goes on from CAJXVR010000057.1 coordinate 20,909, forward strand.
GTCTGGTTGATGGAAGCTTAGGAGCCTGTCTCGGGATAGGGGGCGCACTTTACGGGTTGAGTCTCATAGAAGAAAACCTTGGATTGCCTGAGATTGGTTGCAGCCTTATTGAGATAATGCAAACCATTCCTTTTTCGGCAATTGAATCGGATAATTGCTTGGATGTTATGTCTGGAAGTGCTGGGCTGGTAATTTCTTTGGTGGGGAGCGGGTTGGGGCTTCACGGTCACGGTTTGGATCTCGTTTGCCAGGCTGGAGAACGATTGATGGCTGGCATAATTTCCGATGGAGAGGGGCTGGCGTCATGGCGTGTCCCTTTTGAACCGAAGTCTCTAACTGGATTCTCACATGGGGCTGCCGGAATTGGTCTTGCATTGGTGATTGCTGGGACAGTTACTAAACGTTCTGAATTTGTTGAGGCTGGTGTTCGGGGATTCGACTGGGAGAATTCGCTGCTCAGAGGAGATTCAACGAATTGGCCGGACCGACGTTCTTGCTCAATTGGGAATCCAAGTTTGTCAGCTGGAAATTGCATGTGGTGTAACGGAGCCAGCGGGATTGGAATCTCGAGAGTCGCGGCGACGGCGTTGGGAGTGGCTAGGAACTCATACTTTGATGACATAGAGAGAGCTGTTGAAATTTGTCTTACGAGTGAACTCCTCGATATAGACAACTGTTGTTGCGGTGGATTTGGCGTATTTGAGCTTTTGCTCTTGAGCGAGCGAGTGATGGGTAGTTTGGGGGGGAGGCTTCAAAGCGTTCGTGAACGAGTTCTGCGTTCAGCATTTGATCGGGGGTATTTCCGAGTGGTTTCCGATGATGGTGGACGAGGAGTATTCGATCCCGGTTTTTGGACTGGGTATTCCGGAATTGGCTATGGTTTACTGCGGCTAGCAGATCCGGAAAACTGGAGATCAGTGCTTTCTTTCGAACCTAGAAATGGCTGGAAATTTGACTAGGGGACTTGGGTTTGGATTCGACAATACGAGACGAAGCTTGGTTGCAGAGGATGTTGGGCATTACTAGGATCGCCAACATCACCCATCTAGACAGAATTGGATTACCCGTATTCTCGGCAACCGTCCCTGACTCGTGTGACCTACTGTCTGTCTATAGTGGACGGGGGTTGACGAAGGAGCAGGCAAAGAGAGGCGCTATAATGGAGGCGTTTGAGAGATTTGCGGCCTCTCTCCCTTTAGTTGCTGATTATTTTGGTTCGTGGGTGATGATTGAACCAAATAGGCGGGTAGATTTGCAGCAAATTAATCTTGGGCTGAGGCAATCCGATTGGCGCCACGCAGCCGTTCGATATTTGGAGGGATATTCGCTGAAGGATCGTAGAGTGGTCAATTTACCGATCTGTTTGGTGGGGTACTCCCCGCTGGAACCGTTCGAACCCGCTCTGTTTTCTGTGACTACTACAAACGGACTTGCAGCTGGAACTTCTCATTCAGATTGTTGCGAGCGAGCTTTGCTTGAAGTGCTAGAAAGGGATGCATGGTCAATCATGGATTATTTGGTTCAGAAGGCTGCAAACTTTGTGCAGTCCCTGGGGAGCAAGAGCGAGCAGATGGCAAACCGAGTCAATGATCAGCTATTTTGCGTCCTCGACCGCAGGTTTCCCGCGATTGATCTGATTTCTCTGCCCAAAACCTCAAGGGGAATTGTAACTCAGATTGAATCGGAAGGTATTACGGTAATTATCCGTGATATCGCGAATGATGTTGATCTTCCTATTGTGATGGCAATTCTCATTGATTTCTCCGGAGACTTGGGTTCTGGAAGTCACGTTGGTTTTGCTGCATCTTTTGATCAGGAACAGGCTATTGTAGCTGCAATCACTGAAGCCGCCCAGAGTCGCGCTGTAGATTTTCAGGGGGTGAGGGAGGATCTTGCAGAGCCTGGAGGTCGGGGAAGCGCAACGAGAGTCTCAATTCGAAATCCCTTAAACTGGTATCACAAACAACCAAGAGATTGCGTTAGCTTTACATCGCTCGAAAAAAGCAGAGTCCTTTCTTTTCAGGAGCTTGTCTATTTAGTTTCAGAGAAAATCGGCGAACCGATTGTAGTAGATTTGAGTCCCAAAGGATTCAGTCCTTACGTGCTAGTTCGGGCGGTAGTACCTGGCGCGGAATCTTGGGCAATCGATAGAAGTAAAGCTGGTTACCGCTGTTCATGCGAATGGAAAAAGCTCATTGAAGAAATGCCGGCAATTTCTAGGCTTTTGATTCTGTCGAGAATCCGACGGAGAGCTTCTCACTCTTAGACCGTGGCTTTGCCAGTCCGCGCTCTGCGCCACAGGATGGGGCTAGTGTATGCGTTCACCTAACCCGCTTTGTCCCCGTCCTGATATGCCGCAATTGAATCTATTCGAAAACGAGATTTTCCCCATTTTGCGACCTACGATTAGTCCCAATACGATTCTTTTTTTGGTTTCGTAGAGTTATAGTGGTTGCGAGTCTGATCAGTTAATTCTGCGGCCCTTTCTTTTTCATGGACTTGGCCAACTTGGAAAGCATTTCTTGCTCCTTTTGCCGCCGTTTTTCGTCGCTGAGTCTTCCGGATGAGAGATCTATCTTCGCTTTATTGTGTTTCGCGCGCTCAGCTTTGCCGCTCTCAGGTTCTGATTTCGCCCATTCCTTAAGTGCTTCGGCGAACTCTTCTGGGAGGAAATAGTCGACAATAGTCTTGGGGGCGACCGAATTTCCGACCGCATCGGTGATTTTTTGAAGTCGATCTCGTGTCAGAGCGACCATCGCAATATGTTGAAATCCAGCGTTGCTGCATTTTCGAATGTTCGCGGCTTCGTGATCAACGGAAGTTGTATTCCCTATTTCGCATGCGATCTTTTTCTCGCCCCTTTCGAACACGAGGTCCACACGGCCTTTACCTCCCATCACAAGCACCTCGCGTGAGACGGTGTAATCGTGTCGTTCTCCTGCCTTCTGCAATTCGTCTTTTAGCGATTCGTGGCTTTGTTTTCGTGGCTTTTCTGGAGTGACTTTATCTTTGGCGTCTGCGGGTTTGCTCGATTCGGGTTTGTCCTTACTTGGGGGCGGTTCTGCCGGTAAGGATCTTTCTTTGGCAGGCGGACGTTTGATAGGGGGAGCTTCGGAGAGACGGTCTTCTATGTCGCTACGAATCTGTTCTTCGACGGATCGTCGCTTTGTCCCATAGTTGCTTCGGGCTATGTTACGGATTGATTCCTGGTTGAATTTAGCCCTTTCGTTGTCGATGGGGCGGGGTAGGGGGACAGAAAGGTTGAAATCATTGTCGGACCGCTCGATTCGGCAAATGGCCTCGCCAATTCCTAGATTCTGGAGATCCTTGGATTCAAAGAACGAGAAGCCAGAGGCCAGCTTACGGGCGTCCTCGTCTCCTAGTCGAAAACAGATACGCGTGTATGGATTGGCGATCACAGCTCCCGCGACGTTCGAGTCGCGAGATTCTATCTGTTTTAGTTCCTGGTGTGCGAGCGTTAGTCCAAGTCGATACTTTCGAGCCCCCGTAAGAATTGATGTCATTGAGGAACAAACAAAGTTGTGGAACTCATCAACATAGAGCCAGAATGGGCGTCTCTGCGATGCCTCCATCGCTTGTCGACTCATGACGAGCTGATAGAACTTCGAGACGAGGAGCGATCCCAGCAGATACGAGTTCTCTTCCCCAAGCGTTCCTTGAGATAGTTTAGCCAGGAAGATCTTTCCGCCGTCCATAATATTAGCGAAATCGATTCGGTTCTCGCGCTGTGCAACCATGTTTCGAATGAGTCGTGGTCCGAGGAATGTGTTGAGGCGTGTGAGCAATGGAGCTTGCGGTCTTCCTGCAAGCATTGGGAATTCTCGTTTCCAGAAATAAATGACCTCCGAATCTGTGACCGTCGTGAGAAAGTCTTCGCGAAATTCTGGTTCAACCAAGAACCGACGCAAATCGAAGAGAGTTCCCCCTCTCGAGCTTTCTAGCATCGCAAGAATTGCGTTGCGGAGCACTGCTGTCATCTGGTCTCCCCAGCTTGTTGAGAGACGCTGGAACACGGAGACGAGATCTGAGGCCAGTAGATTTTTTTCGAGTTCGGAATGGGCGGACAGAATGTTAAGACCTATGGGGAACTCATCGTCTGATGGATCAAAGAGAATGACGTCATCTAAACGCTCTTCTGGAATATATCCCATCACCTCATCGATCAAATCGCCGTGGGGATCGAAGACGCCTACACCGCCTCCGCCTTGGATATCCTGTTTAATCAAGTTGATGAGCAGTGTCGACTTTCCACTACCCGAAGAGCCAATCACGTGGGTGTGTCGAACTCGTTGCTCATCACTAACCGATACCACACGAGACTCGCCTGCATGGTGATTCTCCCCGAGCACGGTTGGATTGCCATGTGTGATATTTGGCGCTGCCTTTGTCTTGCCAACTTCTCTAACCAGCTTCGGAGAGCGAACCGATGAATGCGGCGGGTGGACCAACGAAACAACTTCGGAGCTACTGAGGATCATACCGCTACGATGAGTTCGTCGTTCGATGAGATCTTGGCGATGAAGATCGAAATCGTACCCATCGTTGGTAAGTGGAATGAGTTCGTTTGATGTCGGGTCATTGAGAACTGAAAGCGCTCCGGCGATTCCCGTTGCGATATCGAGAACACGATCGTAATCATCGCTCCGAGCCGCAATTCGGCAGACAACTGCATACATCTGTCTCTGAGTTTTTACTCGAGTTTGAGAAAGCAATTCTGGCGCGTTGCTAAAAAGGCAGCTTCCATCTCCATTCGTTATCGCTCTCAACATGCTTGCTGGCCACGGATTCCGAACAGGTTGGAGGAGCACCTGTAGAACCCCGTTTTCTCCTCTCCGCAACTCGGAGAGAGCACCGACAATTCCGATTAGAGGATCACTGCTGAAACTGGATGTGCCAGCAAATGGCAGCATGAACTCGTTCTCAAGCCCGAGCTCGAAGATTAGTGCAGGAGAAGGGCTGGACCACAGACTCCGAAGGCTGGTTGATGCAATGGGAGTCGTAGCTTCTGGAAAGTGTGCTTCGAGTTGTCTCCTAACGACAGATGAATCGGGCTGACGACAGCAAAATTGAATTACTACTCGATCTGGTGTCCCGACTACCTCGAAGGAAATTGGATGTCGGCAGTGATTTAGACTCTGTAGAAAATTCGCCGAAAGTTCCCGCGAAACGGAACATGATTGTGGGAGCACGACTTGAAATTCCGACAACGTGATATCAGTGGTGTTCTCCTCTGAAAGGTTGGAAGTTCTGGAGTCTTCCTCTACTTGTTCTGCTTGCGAATCTTTCTTTCGCCACGAGAGAGGGAGTTTTAATAGACGGCCCAGGTTGCTGCCGAGCGAATCCGAGACTCCATCGTCGATAATTTCCGTCTGGATTTGATTACGGTCGAAAGGTCTGAACGGCGGTTCTAACCCAACTGGATGGTCAAAGAGAAGATGTCCGCGACCTGCTGCTTCCCATTCGTAGAAGGCATCGATGCGTTTCTGGACACGTGGTGTCATTCGTTAGCGGCTAAACAACTCCCAGATCAGAGGTTTACGTTCGTCTTCCGTTAGCGGTTTGAGTCCTTTTTCCGATGAGATTGAATCTATCGCCTCTAGGACGGCACGATGTACGGCTGAACGATACATATTGTTCTGATCTTCCCGAAAGTAGGTCAAGGGATGGAAGAACGATTCGTAAATCGGTCCTATGATTGGCATGACATACAGCCGCTCGTCCAACCACTTAATTGTATTAGTCGCTGCAAGCGTCATGGTCGACCAGAGTGATGCGATCAGGAATCCAATCATCACTACAGCAATGTAAACATCGGTTTCGGACGTAACGTAGGTAAACAGTGCCCATACAAGTGCCCAGAAGAAGATGTAATCCCAAAACGTCGCAACCCTACGTCGATCAAACAGACGCGATGAGACGAAGTATCCATTTCCGAATGGAGCTGCACAGATTTCAAATACCAATCTCTCTCGGCGCATTTGCAGATATAGTCGACTGCGACCCAATGCGCTCCTTTCCTGCATCATTGAGAGTCCTAACTCGAGATCGGGAACGTCGCGATTTACTAAGTTTTCCTTAACCTCAGAGTAGAAATCCTGAGGCGAACACAGTGGAACGTCAAAAAGCTGATTCCAATATGAAAGCAGCCTGTTCTTGTCGATGGCTTCGGCGTCCGCCTCCTTTTGGCCTTCCCTCCAATAATCTGCGATGCTTGCCATATGACTATTGTCCTCCGCTTAATTTTAGTTCGTTTTCTAATGTAGCTCGAAATTCCGTGGGGAGCTTACGACGCCTCTCGAGAACCGATTGCCGCTGATTCTCAGGGAAGAACTGAGGATGCACTGGAATGTATTTTTCAAGCTTGAGCATTGCAGCGATCGAGATTCCGGACGTGGTGCCGGAAGCATAGTCCCACAGTTTGATAACCACTTGGGTCTCATTCTGACCGTTCTCAGCCACAAGGACGACGCAATGGCGGCCATTCGCTGTGAGCCCCTTAGATCGGCCTCTGAAAAGCACCGTGTTCTGCCCCAGGTTCTGTTCGTGTTCAATTGTGTAGCGTCCCCCCGTTTTCGGAATCGCTCGGCGCACCGCGTCACGGACAGATCGAAAGTCTTGCTTAAACCGCCAGCTGTGCGTCTCGAACAAACTAGCGTGCTCGATGGCCTTAGTATGAATCCCAAACAGATCTTCATTCGATTTTCTTTTCGCTTCGATCGCCTCCGTCGCCGTTATCCGAGTGACTTCACGTTGATATTCTGAACGAAGGTTCAGGGCCTGTTGGCTACTTGGATCGATGGAGACCGCCGAGTCAATTCTTTCGAGCGCTTGTCGATAGTTGCCCTGGCTGGCAAATCGTTTGGCGGATGCGAGGTCCAGTGCGAAACTGCTATTCACAAGGTTCGTAACGATCGTTAGTGTCTCTCCGGCAGTGATATTGATTCTTGATTCCAAAGCATTGAGACCAGCCTGTACTAATCGAAGATTGTATGAGCCAGGCTGTAGAGTAGTGTTGGTCGGAGATAGTCCTATGCGTTTTGAGTTGAGCAAAACAAAGACTCCAGGTGGTTTCGTCTTGATATCGAGATAACCGTAGTCGAAAGGGACCGTAACCCTGTTGGTGGTTCCTCGCCGAACAATTAAGTCTATGCTTTTTCGGTAGGAGCCTCTCCACGTCTCTAAGTGATACCCTCCTGCTTCCAATGACATTGAGACCGGTAGTATTCCGCTTTGACTGCGAAACGACCGGTTTGTTGAAGAAAGCAAGAACTGCGCATTCAAAGGACTACTGTCGATGATGGCCAAACCAACATTAGGGGCAATGTTTCTGCTGACTGTTTTATCCGCCTCAACGGTAATTGAAGTTTGTTTTTCGAAATGCCCGTAGGACAGGGTAACCTCGTATTGACCGACCGGGATATTCGTCTGAATCGTGCTCACGTTTGTGGCGACTACCTGATCGTAGGGACCGATAAGTTCCACTCGATTCGCCGGAGGGGTGATCGTGAGATTTAGTTGACCGGCTAACCGCTTCAATTTGACGCTATCCAATCGATTCTCGCCGTACCAGGCAAAGAGGTTTGTCTTAAAAACTGTTGAATCGCGGGCTCGTATCTCAATTGTTCTGTTCCCGACTGCGACAACGTTACCGGGCTTTAAGCTGAATCCGTCGACTTTTATTGAGTAGTCAGCTGGCGATTCCAGTGGCACGTCGTCGAGCGTGACATATGGCGTTATGAATGTCTTGGGCGCATTAACCCGGTCGTAATCGTAGCCGAGGATAACGGCACTTATACACGTCCAGATTATCACTGGCCGAAGAACGATCTTCCAGCGAACCTTTGGTTCGGATTCCGAGAGGTCACCTTTTGTGGTATCAGTCACTCAAGAAATTCTCCTTTCGTTGCCGGTTCTAGCAAGTCGTTGGCGAACCGACCCATTCGGTGTCAGCTACTCTTCTCTGATTTGAAACAACGACACGATTGTAGCAATAAGCTATTACCAGACATTTATACGCTACGCATAGTTATTCTGAGTGCCAAGCAAAATGTTGAATCTCTAGGAGTTCGTTTTGACCGATACGCTTGAAGAATTCTTGATATGATTGCTTTTCGTGTGGAGTCAATTTGTTGAGTGGCGGAATTCGAAGAGATTCCAGAGAAGAGTCTTGAAGGAGTTGATCCGGCTACAGAGGCCGATGTCCGGGCTTGTGTAGCCAAAGATGGGCAACATCCGGCAGGGTTTTCTAGATCGACCGATTTCTCTATGAAACTTGGATTTATAACTGCGAGAGTGTGCGAAGATCGTGGTCTAAACATAGAACTAGGAATGAGACATGAATTTGGGCATCTTCTGAGTGTAGATCGTTATTCGCCGAGCAATGCTAATCCGTTGATGTGATCGCGTCTAAACCCAACGACTTGCCGTGCACAGGCGACCGGGAAATGGGGTTCGAAGGCTGGGTGGGCTTCGGTGTGTGGTCATGATGCTAATATTTGGCCATTGTAATTGTGCGAACACGATCTTGTTTTCAGTTGATGAGGATTGCGAAGCTCCGAGGTTTATGTTGTGTGAGATTTCATAGATGGTTTCTGTTCAATTTGGAGAGCCTATTTCAAAGAGCGACTTGGATTGCTCTCGCAATCTACATTGTTGGCGTTGCGATTGCTGAAAGCGACGTCGCGGAGGTTTCTGGTGAGACCTGCCGTCATTCTGCTGCTATTGTCGTTGGAGAGTATGCGCGTAGCTAACCCATCTTCCCAGGAGAGGCTTGGAGCCGTTAGGTA
>CAJXVR010000058.1 GCA_913061285.1 uncultured Verrucomicrobiota bacterium
CTCTACCAATAATATTTTTCCCAGAGACGCGGGCGGAATCACGTCCTTGGCGGTGCGAGATAGCGGTGTAGTACTGATTGGCGGCGGATTCTCCAGTGTCTACGGAGAGCCTATCCATGCTCTGGCTCAGTTGCGAGCAGATGGTTCGCTGGACGAATCTTTTCGGGCTGATCTCAAGGAAGGGACTAGCATTAGTTCGCTGTTGCTGCAGCCGGATGGAAAGCTTGTCTACGCAGCTTTCGACCCAGAAAAGGGCAAACACTTGGGACGTTTGCTCGTTGATGGGAGCCGGGATCCAGGTTTTGTCGTGACGCAGCTGGGATCAACGAATACTAGAGTGGAGCTCGTCCAAGATGAGGCACGCGATCGAATCTACGTTGCAGGTGCCTTCGAGCAAGTCAATGATCGCATCTGGCATAAACTTCTACGACTCGACGGCCTAACGGGAGCGCCAGATTTTACGTTCGGCGATTCAGAAGCCTTCTCCAACACCTCTGTGAGACGACTACTGCTCATGCCTGATGGTGGCTTGTTTACCGGTCAGGGTCGTGTTTTTACCGAAAACACAAACTTGCGTGCGGTATCGTTTGACGTCCCAAGCGCGACAATTTCTGAGGGAGACCAGGGATCATTTGTCAGCATCTCTCGGTTCGGTCCGAGCCATGAGTCATTGATCGCGACTCTTCGACATGAATTGGTGGGATTGCAGGTCGGGCGAGATTTAGGTCGACTGCCATCTGAAATCGTATTTGCTCCCTGGGAAACAACCATTCAACTGCCGTTTGGGCTGCAAGATAACAGTTCCGTGGATGCGATTCGACGATTGACCCTAAGTGTCGAAGCGAACGAGCCGGATGATTTCACGGTTGCTCCGGCGGTTTGGGAAGGGAGCATTATTGACAATGAGATTCCCAATTCGCTCCTTGATCACGACTTTTCCATTCTCAGCAGCCACTCGAACCTTCTTGTCTTTCCACTCCCGGATGGGTCGTTTCTTGCGACTCAACAATATGGTCAGAGATCCCTGTTTCGGGTTCGTTCGAATGGTACAAGAGATGAGCGCTTTCGCTTTGAACCTGAAGGGCTCGATGAGTATGGCGTGACCCAGATTTCCCTGCAAGACGATGGCACGGCTCTGGTCGGCGGCTGGGCCAGCGTTCAGAATCGACGTGGGGTACCCTATTTAACACGCATTGACTGGCGCACCGGGGCTGTAGATCCCGACTGGGTTGATCCGAGATTTTCGAGTCTTGCCATCCAATCCGGAAGAATCGATGCCATCGCAGTGAGTGAGATCGATGGAGAGCCGCGGATCTGGGTCGGTGGGCAATTTCATCGAGTCGGGGGGGAAGTTCATCGGTCGCTTGCCCGCTTGAACGCCAACGGGACTTTAGATGAGGACTTCAATATGGGGCTCGGGTTGCGAGTAAGAAGTGGCAGCGCTGAAGTCACAAGTATTATCTCATTGTCGGACGGGGATGGGATTGTTGTTGGTGGTCGCTTTGATACGGTTGATGGGAATGAGGTGAATCAAGTGGTAAAATTGCACAACGATGGGCGACTCGATCCTGATTTTGGAAAGGATCTGGCTCATGTCAATCAACTGAGAAAGATTCAGCAAGATTCAAAGGGGAGCGTGCTGATTCTTGCGACCTTTCAAGACAATCACAGCGAGATCGTTCGTCTTAATCCAGGCGGTACGATTGACGGTTCCTTTGTTTCAATTTCGTCGCGTGCTTCGAATTTTAGTTTCGAGATTCTGCCGAATGACGAGTTATTAGTTTTTGGATCCCCTGGATTCATTCCTGGGCTACCCGGATCCAGCATTGTTCGATTAGACTCAAGCGGGCGTCTTGACACCGAATTTCTTCCTGTCGTTCAGATGAGTGGATCGATTCGGCAGGTGATACCATTTCAGGGGAAGGATTTGCTACTCTTCGGTAACTTCCAGGAGATTAATCACTTGACCAGTGTGCGAGTGGCCAAGGTCTCGTTAGAGGCTGACCGAGACGCGAGTGCTTTTCTATTTTCTGATCTCCACTATCCAAGAATTCTTAGTGAAGGTGATCTCGGCCGCTCGATAATGATTCCGATCAAACGATTTGGTTCAACGAAGGATGCTGCCACGGTTATGATTGATATTGTGGGTGGCGATGCAAGGTTTGGCGGCGACTATACGCTGTCTGAGAGAAGCCTTGTATTCAATCCTGGTGAGTTGGAGAAAGCGGTGACGCTTAGGGTCATTGATGATGGCCTTTTAGAGCCTAGAGAAAGGGTGGAACTAATGTTGCGCGCTCCAGGATCTGGGGGGGCGTTTTCGGGCGCCTCAATCATTATCGAAGATAACGAGATTCCCAGTTTCATCGATTACTCGTTCAAGGCGGACACACGGTCTCACAGCGTTCCATCGGTGATGGAAAGAGCTAGCGATGGTTTGATTTACGTTGGGGGAGAGGGGCTGGCTCTTTCTGACGGAACATCGGGGTCCGTTTTTCGGATGCATCCTGATGGGAGCTTCGATGAAGCCTTTCGACTAGACACAGATCTTAGGGGGACGGTTACGAAGATTAGCGTTCTCTCGAATCATATCTACGTCGCAGGCTATTTTCACAGCTCTGAGAATGCTCCCATCCATGTCGAACATTTGGCGAGACTTCGACTTGATGGGAGTATCGATGCCTCGTTTGATACGGGCGTGGGGACCAATGGCAGCGTCAATAATATTCTCCCGTTGGATGACGGAAGCCTTTTGGTGGGCGGCGATTTTACACGTTATAACAATGAGTCAGCAGGTTGGCTGATAAAGGTGCAGCACGATGGGGCCCTTGATTCTGAATTTGACAGTCAGATAGGTCCTGCTCCGAACCTCCGCTCTCTCGCACTGCAAAGTGACGGAGGCATCATCTTTGGGGGCCGTTTTAGTCGCCTGCATGGACAACAGCTGAGCTACTTGGCTCGACTGCACAGGGATGGCAGTCTTGATTCTCGTTGGGTTTCGGCCTTGGACGGGAGTGTTGATCACATCCAAGTGACTGATGATGATAAACTTTACATCGCCGGGAGTTTCATAACTGTCGATGGTCAAGCACGTCCCGGCCTAGCTCGCTTGCATGCTGACGGACGATTGGACGAGGAGTTTGTTCCTCAGGAAGGCATTCGAACGTTAAACCAAATGCGTCTGCTTGATGATGGGATACTCGTTGTCAGTGGTAGATTTGACTTGTATGGGGGAGAGAGCGTTCCTGATTTGATCGGATTGAATCCGGATGGCCGGCTCAGTGATGCCTTCATGTCTCAATTGAAGTTGCCTCGACAGTCTCTAGGGATCCAGAACTTTGTGGTTGATGATGATGGCGGGCTAGTTGTTTCGGGGTACTTCAAAGATGAGGATCGGATGATTCTCTCCAGTATCGTAAGAATCTCACCGGATAATCCTGCTAGAACGACGATTGGGTTTCTCGGTGAAGACTTCCAGGTAATGGAATCTGGACGTGGCCTAAATATCGAACTGAATCGAATTGGCGATGTTTCCCGTGAGAGTCGTGTTCGATGGACCGTGCCGGATTCGACGGGGGCTCGAGAATCCGATTTTCCTGAACAGCAAGGCGAAGTGGTCTTTGCCCCGCTCGAACGGCGTCAGATGATTCACTTGGAAATCCTCGATGACTTGATCGCCGAGAGTGATGAGCTTGTGACAATTCATCTCGAGGTCCTCAGTGCAGGGAATGTGATCGGATATTCTGATGCCTCGGTGAGAATTCTCGACAACGATCGAATTGGAACTCTGAACGATTCGTTTTGGACGAACATCCAGAGGAGCGGCGGAAGGTATGGGTATCCATTTTATGACGAGACGGATGGCTTTCTTCGGAACTCGCTCAGCGGTCGTGGTTTTGGTTTCGGTTTCGGTTTTGTCGGTTCTCGTGTTGGTCTTGTAGAGCAAGTGTTTGTCGGCGATGGTGATCAGCTCTTGATTCGTGGAGACTTCGATTTCGTGAATGAGCAAGCGATTCAGAATATCGCGTTGCTGGAGGTAGATGGTTCCTTGGATTCGAGCTTTCTCCCGGTCTTGGATCGCTCAGCTCTGCGTTGGATTGAACTGCAGTCTTCCGGTCAGATCATCGTTCTTGGGAACGAAGAAGATGGGACGCTGCTCCTTCGACTGAATCCTGATGGAAGTCGTGATCAAGGATTTGCCGAGGTGCTAAGGGATGAGGTGGAGCATATCGAAGGGTTTCGGCTGTTGAGTGATGATCGGATTCTGTTTTGGGGGCACTTTTCCTCATTCCGGGGAGAGACTCGAATCAATCTCGTGGTATTGTCTCCCAACGGAGACATAGACGAATCGTTCGTTCCAGAGCTGGAGTCGCGAACCGAACTGAGTCAGGCTGTTGTTTTGCCTGGCGATCGGATTCTCATTGGAGGGACGATTCGATTCGTGGATGGGGGGCGACCCGTTTTTATGGCGCAGTTGACCGCCGATGGGCAGCTTGATCCAGCGTATGATTTGGGCTCGGGACCGAATCGTCGTGTCTATGGTATCGCCCCTTTCGATCGAGAACATATTCATATTACGGGAGACTTTAGCCGCATCGGAATGAAACGCATTCAATACCAGGGATGGGTGAATGCTAATGGTCAAGCTACTGATCCTCCTTTTGATTTGTTAGGAAGTCCGAATTACGAAAGGGTGCAGCATCAGCTTGGAGAGCGATTCTTCCTCCCTGGGCACTATGATCTGGATGGTGAAAGCATTGATGGATTGGGTGTCCTGCGACCGGATGGGACGAAGGATCCGTCGTTTGATTTTGGAAACGGCATCAATGGAACGGTTCGGACAGTGGCCTTCGCGTCCAATGGAGATGCTTTCCTAGGGGGAGACTTCACGAGTTTCAACGGCATTGAGGTGGGAGGGCTAGTGCGGGTTAATGGGGAATACCTTTTTTCCATTGAAGAGATCGAGCAACATCCCGATGGCACACTTTCGTTTTGGATTCCGAGTATTCCTGGTGAGTCCTATGCTTTGGAATCGTCCGTAGATATGTTGAATTGGGTGGAGGTCGAGCAACATACCGCGATGCAACATCGTTTGGGCTTATTTGATCCCGTTCCGGGCGGTCAACGCTTCTATCGAGTTCGCCACCGTTCGGCCGAGTTTTAGATTGCCAGGTTCGGTCCTTGGGGCGTCACCGATTCACTTCGACGGTTCTGGCTTAGCGGATTCGGGTGACTTCTTTGTGATCTGGTAGGGGCTTTCTGAGATCGGATGAGTCTCGAGCGAACATTGAGATTCGGAACAAATACTGCTGTGTGGGTGGAATGGATCGTCGATACGTTGCTAAGGGAAATCGATGTCCGTGCGTTTGGCTTGTTCTCTTGGCTTGTCATGCCTCTCAGGTGGGCTTGTGGGGGGGCGCCCAGTTTTCTTCGAAGAATTACGAGGTCGATGAGAATGCAAAAGAAATCGAACTGAGTTTTTCCTTAGATGCTGATACTCAACGTAGGACGGGTGTGCATTTCTCGACAGTGAATGGGACTGCCGAGTCTTCCGTCGATTTCTTGCCGGTCGGTGGTCTTGCTGAGCTGTCGACCTCGCATCCCAATGGAACCGTTACAATTCCTATCATTGATGATCCGTGGATTGACGGTGCGAAGGAGTTTTCCGTTCGGCTCTTTGGGGTGGGGCAGACGCAGGAACGCGTCCTTCTTGACGAGGCCCAGGTCATCATACACGACAATGAGAAACGCCTCGTCCTTGATCCTGCCTATCGCGCCGCTAATCCTGGCTTTGTCGCCTTCGCTGCTCAGAAGGATGGTCGCTTATTAGGGGGGGTAAATGGGCGTCCGGTGCGCGTCAATCTAGACGGAACCATAGACGATTCGTTTGCTGCCGACTTCGAGACGCATCCGTCGGAGAATACCTACGAAACGATTTCGTCTATAGTGGTGCAGGCGGATGGTCGACTTCTGTTTGCAGGAACGAGGGAACGCTTTGTCGGGTTCAATTCCTCACTTGTGGTTTGGATTCGTCGCTACGAGTCTGACGGCACGCCTGATCCGACTTTCGACACGATTCATAACCAGCTCTACGGTCTGACCTCGATGGTGAGCACGCCAGATGGTGGCGTGGTTGTGAGTGGACGATCTCGAGATTCTACGCTTGGACGGCTCCAGATGCGACTCGTTCGACTGCGTGCGGATGGCAGTAGGGATCGAGAATTTGTGACCACCCATATTCTCCCTCTGGAATCCGGAAGTATCGACAACTTGGCGGTAAGAGATGAAGGGGCTATCTTGATCGGGGGAAGTTTCTCGCTCGTCTATGGGCAGGAGATACATGGGCTTGCGCAATTGAATGCGGATGGGACGGTTGACGACTCGTTCCATCCTGATTTGCCTCGCGGAACCACCCTGTACTCGATGGTTCTCCAGTCGGATGGTAAACTGATTTTCTGTGCCCATGATCCCGAGCAAGGCAACTATGTCACTCGGCTTCGGGCTGACGGTAGCCGGGATCTCGAATTCTTCGTGTCGGACTTTGGTTCAATTAATGGCCGGATGGAACTGAGGATGGATGAAGAGCGGCACTTACTCTACGTCGCAGGAGACTATCAACGTGTGAACGGAAGGATTTGGCACCAACTCTTGCGTCTGGATAGTTCGAATGGGGCGCTCGATTTTGGTTTCGGTGATTCGGAGACCTTTTCTACTAAGACCGTGACTGGTCTAGTTCTTTTGCCCAATGGAGGCTTGCATTCGAACCAGGGACGAATCCTCACCGACAAACCAAATGTCAGAGCAGTTTCATTTGCTGAGGAATCCACAGTGATTCTTGAGAATTCGACGAATTCGTTTGTCAGTATCAAGCGATATGGGCCGAGTAATGAACCGTTGAGGGTGACTCTGAATCAGGATTTTGCGGGATTACAAGCAGGGAGAGATTTTGAATCCTTTCCCTCAGAGCTCGTGTTTGCTCCTTGGCAATCAGAACTCCGGCTGCCCGTTCGTTTTCATGACAACGGTTTCATCGACCAGGTGCGGACCCTTACTTTGAGTGTCGCTGCGAATGATGAGAATGTGCTTGTTATTCCCCCGGCTAAGTGGACGTCGAGGATTGTGGATAATGAGGTTCCTTATTCGATTCTCGAGGACCAGCGATTCTCAATTCTCGCTCCATTAAATGATCCGCGAATGTTTCCATTGGGCGACGGTTCATTCTTAGTGACTAGCCGAGATCCCCCTACGACTCTTTTCCGCATCCACTCGGATGGAACGAGAGATGAGCAGTTTCATTTTGAGCCGATGGATGCAGACTCGTATGGCGTGAATATCGTTCTCGCTCGGGATGATGGATACGCCCTAGTTGGTGGATGGACGAGATCGGGAAGCCAGAGACCTCGACCGTATTTGACGAGTATCGATGGGGCAAGTGGTGCCGTTGACGCTAGCTGGGATAATCCGACCTTCTCTCGCAGAATCTCATCGCCTTCGGGAGAGATTGATGCTGTTGCCGTTGACGACTTCGAAGGAGAAGAACGAATCTGGGTTGGAGGGCAATTTCAACGTGTCAATGGTGAGACCCATCCCGGACTCGTCCGTTTGAATGCTGACGGGAATTTGGATTCCAGTTTTGAATTGGGACTCGGATTTCAGGAGAGATATCGCGGCGGCGATATATCCGCCATCATTCCTCTGCCCGGCGGAGAGGGGGCCATATTAGGGGGGTATTTTCCAGAGGCTATCGGGCCGGAATTTGATTCTCTCGTAAAAGTTTCTAGGGATGGTAGCCGTGTTGATCCCTTCCTCAATGGGAAGGTTGCCCTTGCCGATCTCACACAAGTTCAGCAGGATTCGATGGGGCGGCTGGTGGTCTTAGGCACTTTTTTAAATCATGAGTCCAAGATTCTTCGCTTGAATCTGGATGGTACCATTGATGATTCGTTTATCCCGTTTTCAGTGTCACGATTTAGCACTTGGTTCGAACGATTGCCGGATGACAGGTTGTTGGTGTTTGGATCGAGCGATTTTCCTTTAAGTGATTCCAGTCGAGGTCTTGTCCGCTTGAGCCAAGACGGTATTCAAGACATGGCTTTTCGCCCGATCGTTCAGCTGAATGGTCCGATTCGCCAGGTCGTTCCATTAGAGAACGAGCAGTTGCTACTTCTTGGCTCCTTTAGCCGCTTGAACTATTTACCTGCTCCGCGTGTGGCGGGGATTTCCTTAGTGGCCCCCGGGGAGTCCGGCGCCATTCTATTTTCCGATAGTGAAGTCTCCCGAATCCTTATTGAGGGCGATGAAGAGGATTCTCTCGCTATTCCCATCAGGCGGTTCGGTCCGACGACGAGCACTGAAGCAGTCTCGATTGAAATTCTCGGAGGGACTGCGACCATTGGGCGGGATTTCACCCTTTCTGAGAAAAGCTTGATTTTTGGCCCGCATGAGGTTGAAAAGGAAATCACCTTGAGGGTGCTCGATGATGGTCTATTGGAGGCGGAAGAGACGGTTGACTTGGTCCTGCGAGGGGCCTTGTCGACGGGACCGAACACCCAGATAACGGTCATCCTTCGGGACAATGAAGTATCGAATGCCCTTGATTATTCATTCAAGGCGCGAGTCGGTTCTGAGATTGTTCCTAGAGTGATGGAAATTGCTGCCGATGGTTCAATATATGTCGGAGGATCGAGAGATTCCTCTTTTGGTCGTACGGTTGATTCCATTATTCGATTGCGTCCGGATGGCAGTTTGGACGAGGCGTTTCAGTTGAGCTTTGACTTAGCCGGGATAGTTTCGAGTATTTCGGTGTTACCGAATCATATTTACGTTTCGGGGTATTTTTCATCTTTCGGAGAGGGTGGGGTTCAAGGCGAACATCTGGCCAGACTTCATATTGACGGGAGTCTTGATACGTCTTTCGAAACAGGGACCGGACTAGACCGCCCGGCAAGTACCATGTTACCGATGGCGGATGGAAGCCTACTGGTGGGGGGGGGATTCTCTCGGTTTAACAATCGGCAGGTCGGGCGACTGATAAAGCTCCTCAGCGATGGGACGTTGGACTTGGGATTCCGCGTAGAGCTGGGGAGCAACGCAAGCATCCACTCCCTGGGACAGCAGCGCGATGGCAGTATTATTGTCAGTGGTCTATTCTTCGGTTTGCCTGGCCGAGATTTCGTTTCATTGATTCGATTGCATTCAGATGGAAGTCTTGACTCGGAGTGGGAGCCGATGTTGATCGGTACAGTGAGTCAGGTTCAAGTTGCCACGGATGATACGATCTATATTTCGGGTAACTTCAAGAGTGTCGAGGGCAGGGCGCTGCCTGGGCTTGCTCGGCTTCAAGCCGGTGGACGCTTAGATCAAGACTTTGTACCGGATGAGAGAATCCTGAGTATCAATAAAATGCGCATCAAAGAAGATGGCATGCTGATCGTTTCCGGCGGCTTCGATCAGGCAGGTGGTATGCCTGCCATGCTAAGTTTGGACTCCGAGGGGCGAATTAGGGATGATTTCAATTCTCTGCTGGGTATGCCGCGTGTACCACGGGTGAATCAGAACTTCGTGATTGACCGAGAAGGGCGCCTGATTGTTTCTGGATATACACTTGATGAGGAACAGATGGTTTTTTCCAGCATCGTACGTTTGTCAGAGAGTGCTGCTTCTGGCGCGACGATCGGATTTCTGCGGTCCAATCATCAGGTGTTGGAATCAAGTGGTCGACTTGAGGTTGAACTCAATCGTATCGGAGATGTTGATGATCTGAGTCGTGTGCTGTGGAGAGCGAGAGGCGTTTCTGGTGGGGCGAATACAAATCAGTGGGACCAAGAGGGGGTGGCAATATTTAGAGCGAAAGAACGTCGCCATCCCATTCATTTGGAGATCCAGGATGATGTTCTGGCTGAGAGTGACGAACAGGTCGTCATAGATCTTGAGGCTTTGAGTAGAGGGGATATGATAGGCTTTTCCGATTTGAAAGTGAGGATCTTAGACGATGATCGTGCTGGAAGTTTGGATGAATCCTTCGTGACGGATATTAGGCGGATCGATCAACGATTTATCCGGTGGAACGGCAATGGGCTTTCCTCGCTGAGTATCAATTCGAATTTAGGGTTTTCTTTCGGAGTCGGTGATGTGAATCAAATCTTTAATCGTCGAGGTGATCAGATTCTCATCCGCGGAGATTTTGATCTTATCAATGATCAGGAGGTTGAGAATATTGCTTTGCTCAACTCAGATGGTTCGGTGGATGCGGAGTTCAAACCGGAATTGAGTGCCATTTCATTGAGATGGATCGAGGTGCAGTCTTCGGAGAAAATCGTTGTCCTTGGTAGAGAACTGGACGGTAGGATACTCTTTCGAATGAATCGTGATGGAACGCTCGATGAGGGATTTTCATCGGTCTTCTCTGATGATGTTGAAGCGATTTCAGGATTTAGACTACTGAGTGATGATCGTATTTTGCTTTGGGGGAGTTTTCACTCGTTCAGGGCCGAGGACCGGGCCGGATTGTTACTGTTGTCTGCTGATGGAGAGGCTGACCCTTCGTTCCATACGGGCATACTCCCGCGGACTGCCTTGGCCGACGTTGCGATTTTACCGGATGACCGGATTCTGATCAGTGGGAGTATTCGTCACGAAGGATTCAATCGGCCTCTTTTTCTGGCACAATTGACGGCTGAGGGAAGCCTTGATCCTGCCTTTGATGTGTCGGCCGGTCCCAACCGCCGTGTTTCTTCAATCACTCCAATAGATGCGGAGCACATCTACATCGAGGGAGAGTTTACGCATGTTGGAAGTGAGCCTCAACGACATCAGGGGTGGGTTGACTCACATGGCCGACCGACGGAACCGGTGGTTGCTGTGGAAGGGAGTCCAAATTATCGAAACGTCCATCATCAACAAGGAAAGCGGCTCTACCTTCCGGGGCGATACCGTCATGATGGAAAGAGCATTCCAGGCTTGGGGGTTTTTGAGGCCGATGGCTCTGCTGATTCTACATTTAACTTCGGAGAGGGGGTTGAAGGCGAGGTGCATTCGCTGGCGTTTGCATCGAATGGAGATGTTTTCTTGGGGGGAACGATCACGGAATTCAATGGTGTTAACGTTGGGGGCCTTGTTCGAGTCAATGGGGAATCCATTCTTTCCATTGACGAGTTTATCCAACATCCCGATGGCACACTTTCGTTTTGGATTTCGAGTATTCCTGGTGGGCTCTATGGACTTGAATCATCTCGTGATCTGCGAGATTGGGTTGAAGTAGACCGACGAACAGCCACCAATCGACGATTGGAGTTCACGACGGAACTGTCTGGAGACCATGGACTCTATCGGGTGCGTCATCATGCGTCAGGGCCCTAGCAACCGCCATGTTGGAAGTCTCTTGGCGTGAGATTCTAGAACGACTGGCTAAGTAAGGAGTGTCTGGACGGGGGGCGAACAAGGAGGGGGCGCATGGTCGTGTCATCGCGCCATTCTCCATTCATTGCCTCGTCTGCCGATCTGAGAGGACGAACCGTTCGGGGGGATTTGATACTCGTTTTTCTTGCCGATTTCGACCTTACTAGCCAACTGTAGACGATGGGCTTGTTTGCTCAGATGTCTTTCGAATATCAAATGCCGAGCGACCGTCAAAACTGGGAATTTAGTAACCGTGAATAGTCTCTGCTCAAAGAATGTTGGACGCTATGCGTTTTTGCTAGCGATTGGAATTGTCTGCCTTCTGAAAACTGGCATTCAAGCCGCGGCACCTCTGGGCCGGGATGTTGCCGCCGTCTACGACCCCGCAAAGATCCTTGCCGTTAAGGTGGCGATGGATCCGAAAGACTGGGCTCGTCTACGTCAGCAGCATCCTGATCGGCTGGGGGAGATGCAGGGGCAAGTCACGAATCCAGAACCTTACACGTATTTCAAGGCATCGGTGACGATCAATGGGGAGTCGGTTTCAGAAATCGCTGTTCGCAAGAAGGGGAATCTTGGCTCTGTCGTTTCAACTCGGCCATCACTAAAACTGGATTTTGATGAGTATGATTCGAAACAACGGTTTCGAGGCCTCAAGGGCTTGACGCTGAACAACAATGTTCAGAATGGGGCCCTGTTGCATCAGTATTTGGCGTATCACCTTTTTCGAAAGGCGGGATTGGCTGCGCCGCTGTGCAATTTAGCGCACGTGACAGTTAATGGGGAAGATCTCGGGATTTATTCGAACGTCGAGCCGATCAAAAAGAATTTGTTGAAGCGACATTTTGGGAAGGGAAAGGGCGATCTCTACGAATCGGGTGGCGATTTTCATCGGGATGCATACCGCTATTTTCAGAAGAAGAATAACCGGGACAGTCATGAGCGCCCTGCTCTCAAAGGCGTGACCGAGGCGCTCGCCCGATCGGATGCCGAGGTACTTCCGGCGCTTGAGAAACATTTGAATCTGGATGCCTTTTATCGATTTTGGGCCTTGGACGTCTTGATTGGCGATTGGGATGGGTTTATTTGCAATCGAAACAATGCTTACCTCTATCGAAATCCCGTCGATGAAAAGCTCAATATCATTCCATGGGGGCTCGATTCCGTCTTCGAGGATCCTGGTCTCTATATCGTATCGGAAGTGCCAAAGTCAGTGAAAGCAGTCACGATCTTGCCTCGGCGGCTTTACAGTCTTGAAGCGTCAAGGACCCGTTATTTAGAGACCGTTCGAGAGCTCTTGAGTGAGGTTTGGGATGAGGAGGAGTTGAAGGCCCTGATTGAACAGGCGAAAGCGCTGGTTAAGGGAAAACTTCATCTTCCTGAAAGCTATTTTCTAAAAGAGCTAGGACTCATCGAAACCTTTATTGCCGGGCGCCGAAGCGCTATCGAGGCAGAACTCAATGCTGGAGTGCCGGAATGGCCGAGTGAAGGGAGCCGGCCTGCTATGAGTGGCGGGATGCTTTCTGCGGCTTCTCAATTTGAAACCACATGGCAAGGCGCTATCGGAGAGTTTCGAAGTAATGACGGCGGGAAGGGTGAGTTGTCGCTGGTCATGGATGGTAAGACAGAGACCCTAAGTAAGGTGTTTGTGCAGGCCGGAAAAGAAACATTGGGGCCAAGAATTGGCTATCCCTTGATCAATGTGGAGGGTCATTCGGAGACGTTTGGCCCCGTGGGAATTTATCTTTATGTGGATCCCTTCAGTTACGGAAAGAAGCAACAATACCCGGTGGATTTTTATGAAGTCTTTGGGATCATGTTGCGACCCCGAGCCGGGGCCTTTGAACTTCACAGTCTGAGTTTGATGGGGTTCGTATTTGGCCAACTCAGCTTGGACAAGTCGAGCGAAACCGTCGGCGATACGGTTTCTGGAGGCTTTCAGCTTCAGGTTATCTTGAACTAGATCGTTCGCTGTAATGGTGAATAGAAAAGGGGCTTGAACCGGCGATTGACGTCGCCATGCCCAAGCCCCTCTGAGATGTGATTGGAAGCTTATTGTCCCGTGCTTACCGATCTGAAGAATCGGTTGGCTCCTGCTTGGATTGACGTCGAATAGGGACTCGTTGCATCCGCGACGGGTTCCCAAGGGCCTGTGATCATCTCAGCGCTTTGGAGAGCACCTGATTCCCATGAAAGCGTGATCGTGCTTCCATCTTGAGCGATGGAAACAGGGCTTGAATCTTCGCCAGCACTGATATGGGTAGACGTGACTTCGAGTCTTACGGCGAAGGTCTCGTTTCCATCAGCATAGACAGCAATGAACGAATCACTAAACGGATCATACTTCAAGTTGTGATTGTTGGCGCCGTTGTCGATGCTTGCGAGGTTCTCGACGAAAGCGTGGAATCCATGCTCTTCCGAACGCCCCGGTAGCACTCGTCCGTCAGGTCCGAGAATCGTGAAGGCGTAGCCTGAGGCGGCACTTGCAGGACTCGAATGTGCGTTGTGGCCAATTACGATGACACCGCTATCAGGGTCGGCTGCGAATTGAGGGTGCCGATGATTAAAGGGATCGTTCGAAGTCGCTTCGAAGTAAGGGACCTGGCCTCGGGCTTGTGACAAGAGGTAGTTCGGAGCTTGCCCGACGTTGAAGTAGAATATGTCTCCACCATCAGCGCCGTTTCCGTAGTCGAATGCTCCGATGAGTTCGTCATTGAAGGGGTTCTCAAAGGCTGCGGGATGGCCTTGTCGGATTGCTTTTCTTGAGGCTCCCAGAATTTGCTCGTCGCCGACTTGGAGAGAACCGTCAGCGGCGGGCGTGGTTTGAATGATAGATCCAGTGATTCGATTGCTTAGGACATCGCCATCGGTATTGGTCACATAGAGAAAGACATCGTTGTTCTCCAAATAGACGACGTCAGGGTCGTCTTCGTCCCCTGTGGGTTGGATTTGGTCCAAGCGCCCGAATTGAGGAGTCAGTAGGTCCCCGCTTGGATCGAAGAGTGCGCCGATGGCGCCTTCACCCTCGCCGTCGAAATCGCGTTCTCCTGCGAGGAGTATGTTGCCATTTCTTGAGCTGACGGCTAGTGAAACGTCATCGAATCCAATGGCGCTCTCTGGTTCGTATACGAATGAGCGAACGACGCGGTCGCCTTCGGCCGCGCTAGGGTTGACGAACGCGAGAAGCGTCAACTGGACCCCGTTCGGTCGATATCCTTGAGCTGAGCCGGCGACGATATATTGTTTGCTAACAGGATTATATTTCACATCGTGCGTGTCGAATCCGCCATCAGGGTTTCCGAGAATAAGGAAGGGGTCTTTCGAGATAGGCTCTAGGGTTGTTGGGTTATAGAAAAAACCAATGACCGCAGTGGCTGCTTCGTCATCGGTGATGGGATCAATAGCACCATCCGGATTTGATGTGTCGATCGTGGTGATAAGAATTTCAGGCGCATCCGTATTGATTGCTAGGTTGGCGCCCGATGAGACTAGGTCACCAAAAGCGTTCTGCAGAAGGACAGGTTCTCCAACGACGAATGTCGGGGGCTCTTGTGGCGCTGGCTCGCTGGCGGTGAGGGTAATACGGGCGACTTCGTATCCATCCGCTTTGAAGTCCGCCATGGCGAACCGTTCCTCATCAAGGATGCCTCCGCTACCAGCGGTCTTGAGACCTGGGTGGACTTGGATGGTTCCAGATTCGTCGCCTCCGGTATTTGGGGCGGATTGACCAAGGAAAGCAGTATTGTCTACAGCCTCGTCATTGACTTCGGTTCCGGCATCTAAGACATCTGACCCACTGACGACGAAGCTGCCGCCAACAAACTCACCACTACTGTTAAAAATAGGGTGGGCTTTGGGATCATCGTTGCCAATGAAGGCGTCGTTGCTCGGGATTACCATACTCGCATAGCTGAGGTAACGGCTTTGAAAGGCGTCGCTGTCGAGCGTGAAAGTCAGACTTGCGGATGCTCCCGGGGCTATCGGCGGGATGTCACCATTGCTGACAATCGTGCCATTGACGGAACCAGCGTTGAGTTCTGGATCGAGGAGTTCATCTCCAATAGGCAAGGTGTTCCCATCTTCGGCAAGTCTTTGTAATCCTTCCGAGGCGGTGCTCCCGATTTCGATGAAATCGAAGTTCCCGTCGTGGAATCCCACCCAAACCGGGGTGAGGTAGCCACCATTGGCAGGGGCTAGATTGTCGATCGTCACGGTGACGTCAACCGTCGCCGCAGAAAGGTTTATTGTCGCAGCGAGCGCTACGCCGCCAACGATTTGACGGATGGGGATTCTGTGGATGCTAGGCTTTTTCATGAAAAATGGATTGTAGATTTAAAACTCTGGGTTTGGAAACTATTTATGTCCTGTTCCGGAAATGTCTCGAGTGGGCAACGATTCTCTAACGTCCTCGTATCGAAAGTCCTTTCTTTCCAATGGGGATTCAGTGACTCTTCTCTGAATTGCATACTTGTCACTATGTCTGAAACTCCTGCTCAATCTCTTTGTTGTCAATGTGGCCTATGTTGTGATGGGTCGATTTTTGAGGACGTGGAATTGGCGGGGAAACAAGAGGCAACCGCAATGGAGTGTTTAGGGATCGAGTGCGACGATGAGGAGGGGAGGGCCTTATTGATTCAACCGTGTCGTGGGTTGAAGGAAAAACGCTGCCAGGTTTATGAATACCGTCCGGAATGCTGTCGCACCTTTGAATGTCAGGTGTTGAAAGATTTTGACGCGGGCCGGGTTTCAATGGCTGATTCGATTCGCTTTATTGAGGACGTAAGAAAGCGCTTAGCTAACCCGGAGTCGAGTGAACTGCGTTCGTTAATAAATCAACGCTTTCTTGGCTTTTTAGAATAATTTGTGACTCGATGGTATTCAGAGATTGTCTCCGGTCAGGCTGAAATCTGAGGCAGGCTATCCTCTGCACTTTGCGGTTCTATCTCGATCCGGGCTTGCGACTCGATGACGGACTTCGTATGACAAGCGGATTCGAATATGTCAGGCCGACCAAAGGATATTTCACCCAAGTCCCATTTTCGGGGCTACGCCATTCCGGGGCCAAAGGTTCCCGGCGACCTTGAGCATCCAGAATTAATAGTCGAGGAGGGCGAATCTCTCGATGTGCTTTGTGGCCATTACCGAATATTTCAGTTGCGGAAAGGGCACCGCTATTCGACGGACGATATTTTGACAGCCTGGTATGGAACCTCATGGTGTCCTACCGCGAGTTCCGTTCTTGATCTGGGAAGCGGCGTGGGAACGGTCGCCATGATTGCGGCTTGGCGCTTACCAAATGTCCCTGTCGTGACAGTCGAAGCCCAATCTGAGAGCGTGGCGCTGGCTCGGAAGTCGATTCGATGGAATGGCCTGGAGGATCGATTCGACGTTCGAGAGGGTGACTTTCGTGACGCGGACGTCATTGGGCCTGAAGAACACTTTGATTTGGTGCTGGGTAGTCCGCCGTATTTTCCTCGAGGAACCGGGATAGAAGGGGATCATCCCCAAAAAATTGCCTGTCGATTCGAGCTGCGCGGATCGATTTCTGATTATTGCCAAACTGCGGTTGCGCACATTCGCATTGGCGGCACGTTTGCCTGTGTTTTTCCAGTGACTCCAGAAGAACAAGCAGAACGGGTTCGGGATGCAGCTCGCTCCGCTGGCTTGGTGATTATCCGGCAGCGCCCAATAGTCCTGCGAGAAGGCGAGCCGCCATTACTCGGCTTGTTTGTTATGATGAGGGCGATCGATCTTCCTGCGGGTATTGAACATCAAACCTGGCATGAACCTCCATTAGTGATTCGATCGGCAGAAGGCGAAGTACACCCTGAATACGCTGCGGTGAAATTGAGCTTTGGATTTCCCCCCTGAGCCGGTCGGCCCCTCTAGTCGTAGACGGTTCGGAAACGTCAGATTAAGGGCATTGTTGTCTCTTTGCCGCTCTGAACCGGCGTTTTTCTACCTTTTGGTCGTTTTTGTTTTTCTTCTGGCTGATTTGTCACTACATCGGTAGCGCCTAATTGATTGGCGCGATAAGTATGACATTGAAATTAACCATGACTCCGGTTTCCGGCGAGCGGCAGGTCTGTTTCGTTGGTGATCGGCTGACGTTTGAGCTTGCTGTTGAGGGAGAGGAACAGGCGCTGGCGGAATGTGTCGGCTGTTTGCGTACGACTATTGGGTCTGGAGCGATCTTGGATGATGAGATCGTTCGCGCCTTTGAATCGTCCTCTTCCGTGAGTCACGCCGCATGGCATGATATGGCGATGGAGCCTCACGCAGGCGGATTCCGCTTGAGTGTAATGTTGGCGGAACCGGGATTCTTTCGAGCGAAAGCCTATGTCGTTGGTCCAGACGGGCGGCAGCACTGGCCTGCGGGTGATGATTTTGGCGTTTCCGTGCATCCTAGTAAATATCGAACTGCCAATACGATCTATTGTGCCTGGCCGCGACTTTTTGGGGCCTCAAAAACGAGCGAGCAATTTCTGGATGATGCGAAAGAGGCGAGCTTGAAGGCGCTTGACGAAGAGGGTTACAGCGTCATTCCGCCTTCTGGAACGCTGCGAGACGTCAAACAGTCTCTCGATCATATTGTCGATGATCTCGGATGTCGGATCATTCATCTGCTCCCCGTGAATCCTACGCCGACGACGTTTGCCCGTTTTGGTCGCTATGGATCCCCCTATGCATCGCTCGATCTGAAAGGCGTCGATCCCGCCCTGGTTGAGTTTGATAAGAAAGCGACAGGCGTTGAGCAGTTTTGTGAATTGACTCAAGAAGTCCATCGCAAGCAGGCCTCTGTATTTATTGACCTAGTGATCAATCATACGGGATGGGGATCACGCTTGTATGAGATGTATCCCGAGTGGTTCCGGAGAGAGGAGGATGATCGCTTCGCGAGTCCGGGCGCTTGGGGAACCGTTTGGGAAGATCTTGTCGAGCTTGAACACCATGATCCTGCTTTGGGGGAGGAGCTAGCAGACGTGTTCCTAACCTGGTGCCGCCGCGGCGTCGATGGCTTCCGCTGTGATGCCGGCTATATGGTTCCGTTGCCGCTTTGGCGCTATATCACTGCCCGAGTCCGGCGCGAGTTCCCTAATACTATCTTCTTACTTGAAGGACTGGGCGGAGCCTGGGAGATCACTGAGCAATTGTTGACCGAAGGCGGAATGCAGTGGGCCTATTCGGAGCTCTTTCAAAATTACTCTGGAGATCAAGTCTCGTGGTACACGGACTATTCCCTAAGGCAAAGTCAGCGGATGGGGCTTTATATTAACTACAGTGAAACTCATGACAACACGCGCTTGGCCGAGAAGGGGGCCACTTGGTCTCTGTTGCGGAATCGACTTTGTGGGCTGAGCAGTGTGAGTGGAGGGTTTGGCTTTACTTGCGGCGTTGAGTGGTTGGCGGCCGAACGGATCATCGTGCATCAACGAACCGGGCTAAATTGGGGCAATCCGACGAATATCGTCGATGAGCTGGCTCGGTTGAATGCCTTACTTTCAGATCACCCTTGTTTTTTTGACGGGGCTCAATTGAGGCGCTTGAGCGAATCAAGTTCTCCCGTGTTCGCTTTGGAGCGAGTATCGATGGACGGGCACGATCGGGTATTGGTGCTCGTGAATACGGATGTTGAAAACCGCGCCTCGATTCAGTTGTCCGCCAGTGATTGGCATCCAGCGGATACTTCTTGGGAGGATCTTCTTGGGCAAAGCCTGCCCCACATCGAATCGACGGCTGGCAGCGTTTCCGTTCAGATGAGTCCTGGTGCGGCCTATTGTCTTGGTGAGCCAGTCGAGCAGGCGGGGTACCGAGGAACGGAGTACCGGAAGCAGGCGGCGCTTAAAGCATGGGTGGTTGATGCCATTCAACGGGTTTGGCCGAGAGGCTTGCAAGGGGACTTTAATGTCGTTGAACTCTTGTCGAAAGTATCAGCCAATCCATTGGGATTCCTTTGCTCGATTCGCGATCATGGGCTGCGAGATAGTGAGCAGACGCTGGAAACCATTGATGCCTCGTTTGCCTGCTCGTCGTCGTTTCCTTCGGTGATTCTATGGGAATCGGGAGACGAGCGCCGAGTGGTTCCAGTGCCGGAAAATCATTGGTTTGTCATTAGAGATCAATCCGCGTTCGCTGTTCGGATCTCCTCGTTGGTTGATGGGGTGACCCGTGAATTCTCGTCGGTTGAGGTGAGCGAAGGCGTGCATATTGTTGCCTATGACGCGAATCTTAGTGCTCGAGGAAGAGCGATGGTTGAAGTCGACCGACTTCAACCGGTTCCTCAGCAATTGGTTGGCGCGATTGAATTATTGTCGGCGACCCCATTGGCACCATTGGCGATCGCGGGTGGAAGCAAGGATGAGTCCACCGCTTTGGAATCGCCGATCGTCTTGCTCACCAACGGGCGAGGCGGCATGTCACGAATGGCGGTCGAGTTTGGTGAGATCAAGTCGAAGTACGATTGCCTTCTTGGTGCGAACCTTCACCCCAAGGTGCCGGTGGACCGCTATGTTCTCGCGAAGCGGGCTCGGATTTGGGTGAATGCTGGCGGGTTAATTACCGCGCTGAGTCACGATAATCTTGTATCGTTCCAAGCCGGACCACCGGCCCGTTGGCGCTACTTGATTTCTGCGGGAAAGGGGCGCTGGGTGCCTTTGGAAGTAAGTGTTGATTTGATGGATCAAGAGAATTCCTTAGTGATTCGGTGCGAGCGACTATCGGTCGAGACGCTCGACTTCGATGAGGTTGAGGCACTCTATGGAAAGAGTAACGCGCATCGAGCTCGATTACAGAGACCGGAAACAATTGATCAGCTACCGGTGTCGCTGACGCTCCGAGTCGATATTGAAGATCGAGGATTTCATTCTCAAACGCAACGAAACCCAGGAAGTGAGCATCATTTCAGTGAAAATACCCGAGCCTTAGAGGACGGGATTGGTTTCCGGTTCAAACCGGCAAGCGACCGGCAGTTGGAGGTGCTCAGTGATCGGGGAGCCTTCCATCCTGCGGTTGAATGGTGTGAGGGCATCCCGCACGTGGTGGAGGCGAGTCGAGGTCAGGAAGGAGCCGGCGATGCCTTTAGTCCGGGCTGGTTTAACTTGCCTTTGTTCGGCGCTCAGCCAGTTCATGTCGTTGTGAGTGCTGAAAGGAAAAGTCCCTCGTTTGCCAAGGCTGCACAATGTTTTGCCCGGCGCGATCGCAAGGTGAAGAAACTCTTACGGCAGGCGTCGATTCCTGTTGAGGACATTCTTGGGGCTCAACTTGTGACCGCTGCTAGTGCCTTTGTTGTTAAGCGAGATGACGGCATGACCGTTATTGCCGGCTATCCCTGGTTTTTGGATTGGGGAAGAGACTCATTGATCTGTGCTCGAGGCTTGTTAGCGTGTGGCTACGAGAAGGAGGTTGTCCAGTTGTTGCAGGTGTATGGTCGTTTTGAGAAGGACGGGACACTGCCGAATAGTATCCATGGTGAGGATACCTCGAATCGAGAGACCTCCGATGCGCCTCTGTGGTTTGGAATTGTCTGCGCCGATCTCGTGGCACGGCATGGATCCGAATTCTTGGCAAAACCTTTGACTGAGTCTTCAGCTGGGAAAACTGCCAGTGGTGACTCGAGGACGTTCGGAGATGTGTTGCGAAATATTGCGCTCGGTTATTTAGCGGGAACTCCCAACGGAATACGGGTTGACTCGGAATCTGGGCTCGTTTGGAGTCCATCTCACTTCACCTGGATGGATACGAATCATCCTCCTGGTACGCCACGTGAAGGTTATCCCGTGGAGATACAGGTGATGTGGATTGAACTACTGAAGTTGCTTGATCGGGCCAATATTTCTCCGGGCGGGGGTTCATGGAAAACGCTTGCGAGTCAGGCGATCGATTCCTTCCAGCAGTACTACTGGCTTGAATCGAAAGGCTACTATGCCGATTTGATCGTGGCTCACTCAGGTCAGAGTGCGGCGGACGGTGTGATCGATTCCGCCCTGCGAAGTAATTTTCCTTTGGCCGTTAGCACGGGGCTTGTCACGGGAGAGCGAGCGCGACGATCCGTCAGTGCGGCGCTTCGTCATCTAATGGTCCCTGGTGGGGTCCGTTCTTTGGCTTCCTTACCAGTTGATGTGCCGTTGGCGGTGCATACCTCATCCGGACAGCTCTTGAATGATCCCAGTTTCCCCTACTGGGGGAGGTATGAAGGAGACGAGGATACTCGGCGGAAGCCCGCTTATCACAACGGGACTGTTTGGGCATGGCCCTTGGGGATTCTCTGCGAAGCCCTGCTAAAGGCCTGGGATTCATCGCCGGAATCTGTGGCCGCGGTCCGAGCCTATCTCGGAGCCAGCGGAAAGTTGCTGCAGAGCGGTTGCATCGGTCAGTTACCCGAAGTAATGGATGGTGACGCGCCGCACACGCAACGAGGCTGCGATGCTCAGGCTTGGAGTGTCACCGAGGCCATCCGTATTTGGAAAATGGTGTCGTAAGCATTGATCGATGGGGTGGTTCTGAATGAATTCGTCTGTTCTGAGGTCGCCTTACAATGGGACGTCCCTGGGGCGTTGAGGCTTCGTTCTGAGTTCCGAGCCCAGACTCGTTCGATGCCGGTAGCTTGATTCGGAGTGCTTAAGTCGGCAGGATGCTGGCTCCAAGAGTGATATTATGGCGATCTATGGTACAGGCATATTGGCGGCTAGTCTCTTGATCGGTCTCCTTTCGGGACGTCTGATCGGCTGGCTCGTGGGGCTGAATGCCAATGTGGGAGGAGTTGGGATTGCTATGTTGCTGCTTATTTTTTGTACGGATTGCCTCCGTCGATCGCAGCGACTCAAGGTTCCGACGGAGAACGGGATCGCATTTTGGAGCGCTATCTATATCCCCATCGTCGTTGCCATGGCGGCGAGTCAGAACGTATTGGCAGCGCTCACCGGGGGGGCTGTGGCTGTGGTTGCTGGAGTGCTTTCGGTTCTAGCTTGTTTCGCCTTGGTGCCCTTAGTCGGGCGTCTGGGAGGGGATCGATCCGTCGTGAATGAGAAGAAGTCGCCGCTATGAGTCTTCTTGAGGCCTTCGAGGGCGTCTTCGTTAAGTACTCGCTGGTAACGGCCTTTGCTGTCGTTGGTCTGATGGTTTGGTTTTCGTATGTGCTTTCAGATCGATTGACGAAAGGCCGCCTGCATGGCTCTGCGATAGCCATTTTTTTGGGACTTGCCTTGGCCTACTTGGGAGGCCTGTTCACGGGAGGACAGAAGGGCATCGCCGATGTGCGAGCCTTGTCTGGTATCGGATTGATGGGGGGAGCGATGCTCCGTGACTTGGCGATCGTAGCGACGGCCTTCGGTGTGCGGATGGATGAGTTTCGGCGAGCAGGGCTTAGTGGGGTTGTTTCGTTGTTTGCCGGAGTCGTGACCTCATTTGGCGTCGGAATTGGTGTCGCCTATGCCTTTGGTTACCGGGATGCCGTTAGTCTGACCACCATCGGTGGCGGCGCAGCAACCTATATTGTTGGTCCCGTGACTGGATCAGCAATCGGAGCCAGTTCAGAGGTGATGGCTCTGAGCGTGGCTGCAGGATTGGTGAAGTCGATCTTAGTGATGACCTTAACGCCGTTTGTCGCCCGCTATATTGGGCTAGACAATCCAAGATCGGCGATGGTCTTCGGCGGATTGATGGGGACGACGAGTGGGGTTGCCGGAGGCTTAGCGGCGACAGATCCGAAGCTGGTGCCCTACGGCGCGATGACGGCGACCTTCTATACTGGAATTGGCTGCCTCCTAGGTCCGTCCTTGATTTTTATTGTGGTTCGCGCGTTGGTGTAATTGTGGTATGAAGGAGTTAGCGCTATTTCGTCGAGCCCGTTCTCATGGGAGTGCCGTGGCGCTTTCCTCAGGGGGCGTCGATACGAGTTATGAGACGGTCTTGAACCGGTCTTCCCAGGTCGCCGCAACTCTATTGGGGGAGCTAGATGATTTGAATGAGGCGCGCGTGGCGTTTTTGGTGCCCCCGAGCTCAGACTACGTCGTTGCCCAATGGGGTGTCTGGCGAGCAGGTGGCATTGCGATTCCGCTATGTCTCTCCGCTACGGACGGGGAGTGGGAATACGCACTGAAGGATTCGCAGGCTGAGATTCTGGTTGTCCCCGAGGGAGGGAGCGATGCGACTGTGGCCGTGGCCGAACGTTTAGGGCTTCGGGTTGTGCGGCTAAGAGCTGATGCGGTTCCTTCGAGCAAGGGTTTGCCCGAGCTGGGGGGGGATCGTCGGGCGATGATTCTTTATACCAGCGGCACAACAAGCAAACCAAAAGGTGTGGTATCCACACATGGCAATATCCAAGCTCAGATCGAATCGTTGGTAGAGGCTTGGCGGTGGCAGGCGACAGATCGAATCCCGCTCTTCCTGCCTCTTCATCATATCCACGGCATCATTAACGTTCTCGCCTGTGCGCTTTGGATTGGTGCTCGAATTGAATGCTATCCGCGCTTTGATATGGGGGCGATTCTTGAGCGGGTCAGGGCGAATGCGTTTACGGTGTTTATGGCCGTGCCGACGATCTACGTGAAGTTAATCCAAGCCCTTGAGCAATCCTCTGAGAGTGATCGAGCCGCGATCATCCGTGGCTTCGGTCAAATGCGCTTGATGATCTCAGGTTCGGCCGCTCTCCCTGCGAGCGTTCATGAAAGGTGGACGGCGCTTACCGGTCAGGTCCTCCTTGAGCGCTATGGAATGACGGAGATTGGGATGGCGCTTTCGAATCCGTTTGATGGCGAACGGCGGCCGGGGGCGGTGGGGCAAGCCTTACCTCGAGTCGAGGTTAGGCTAAAATCCGAGGCTGGCGTGGTGGTTACATCGGAAGCAGAAGTCGGTGAGATTCAAGTGCGTGGGCCAGCAGTTTTTGGGGAGTATTGGGGAAAGGCGGAGGTCACTGAGAAATCCTTCGATGAAGGGTGGTTTCGTACTGGGGATGTCGCTGTCATGGAGCGGGGCTATTATCGAATCATGGGACGTCTGTCCGTCGATATTATCAAGAGCGGTGGATACAAGTTGTCCGCATTAGAAATTGAGGCCGTTTTGATTGAGCATCCGCAGATTCTCGAGTGCGCCGTGGTTGGTGTGAGTGATGAGACTTGGGGGGAGGCAGTCGCTGCGGCGATCGTACTGGTGGAGGGCGAGAGTATGGAGCTAACAGAGTTGCGTGCCTGGTGCCGTGATCGTATGTCGGTGTACAAGATGCCTCATCGATTGGCCGTGGTTCTGGCGCTCCCTCGAAATGCGATGGGGAAGGTAACGAAACCGGCCTTGCGGGACCTGTTTGACTGAAGCGTTCAAGCGGAATCGTTAGACCGTTGAGCGGTTGCCGTTGCTTGATATCACCTCGGGACCGGTCCGTCTGTTAGTCGTGATCAGCTTCTAACTTCTCCTGGATTCGGATGCTTGCTGCCAGCAGTTTTTCCTTCAATTCGGGTGAATCAAGGATTGTCGCACTGGTCTGAAAAGAAAGCAACCAGCCTACGAGCCAGTCATAGCAACCTGTCGAAAGGGTGAGGGTAGCCCCGTGTTCATCCGGTTCGTCATGGACGATCCCGAGGGCTCGTTCGCGGCGGGCTCGATCAATCGAGAAGTGATCGAAGTGAATGCGAACTTTCACGGTTTCCATGGAGTGATCACGTTCGATCACTTCTTGGAGCGTAACGCCATCTCGCGGTTGGAAGGTTTCGTTTTGGACCGCCATGTCTTCGATTCGATCGATGCGGAAATCTCGAACATCGTTTCTTAGGCGACACCAGGCGACGAAGTGCCAGTAAGTCATGTAGTGCACGAGTCCGATAGGTTCAACGTCCCGATGCGTGACCTCTTCTCGCCCGCCGGTTCGATAGGCCAGGTGAACGATACGCCGTTCGGCCAAGGCGGATTGGAGTTCCAGAATCGAAGCTCGGTGAGGTCTTGTGCGGGATTCCGAAAGTTGCGTGGAGGACTCGACCCGTTCTAAGTGCAACTGCTGTTTGGCGGGGAGCACGGCGCGGATTTTCAGGAGAGCTGATTGCATAGATCCATCGATGGAGTCATCCGTCATTTGGCGGGTGAGAACACCTGCGGTTGCCAGAGCCGCTGCTTCGTCCGGCGTAAACATGACTGGGGGCACATGATACCCCCGCATGAGACTGTAGCCGACCCCGGCTTCGGCAATCACGGGAACGCCTGCTTCGCTCAAGGCGGCAATATCTCGATAGACCGTGCGGAGACTGACCTCGAAATGGCTGGCCATATCCTCAGCCCGTGAGATTCGGTGCCCCTGAAGATAGAGGGTGAGGGCCATGAGTCGATCGATTCGGTTCATCGGGCCTTCGAGTCTAATCTTGAAGGCTTGCTAGGACCAGTCCGTGGCGGGAATCTTTTTAAGGTTGTGGGCGGCACTCTGACTCTCTTGATGCGGCCAGAAAGTGTGGCCTTTGCTTCAATCGGCAGTGATCATTCTTCACTCTCTTCGCGACGAGCCCTGTCTTCCCAATGTTGAGTATTACTTCAAAAAAATATTTGGAATATTGGCCCCAATCTGAGGGGAAAGAGCTGGTTTTTTTCTGATTTGAAAGAAAAATGATAATTTGTCTAGGTAGCAACCTGTTTGTAGTCAACTGTTTGTGGCTTTGTTGAGGTGGTAATATAGACAAAAAATAGACAAAAATTTGACACTTTAAATGGTTGGGTAATGTTGTGGTCAGATCGACAAGCGATCATCAGTTAAAAGACGATCTAACACTAAAATAAATAATAGTTATGAAACACACTATCGCCATCATCGCAACCGCAGTCAGCCTTCTAGGAGCCCCTTCAGTTTCAGGAGGAAACGTCCCTGAAAAAAACATTGTTGAGATCGCCGTTGGGGCTGGTCAATTCAACACTCTCGTCGCTGCGGTCAAGGCAGCGGGGTTGGTTGATACCTTGAGCGGGAAAGGTCCATTCACTGTCTTCGCACCGACAGATGATGCCTTCGCTAAGTTGCCAGACGGGACTGTCGCATCACTGTTAAAGCCTGAGAATAAGGACAAGCTAGTCGCTGTACTCACTTACCATGTGCTGGCTGGTAAGGTGCCGGCAAGTGCAGTGAAAACGATGAAAGCGAAGACAGTCAACGGTCAAGAATTGAGTCTGAAGGTCAGCGACACAGGGGTGACCGTTGACAGTGCTAACGTGGTAAAGACGGACATCATGGGATCGAATGGTGTGATCCACGTGATCGATTCCGTCATTCTACCGAACTAAGAATCTCTCCCGCCCTGGGGGCTGGATCCCTGGGGCGCGCCGCTAAACCGAATTCTGAGTGGTCTGAATAGGGGCCACAAGAAAGGTTCCTCCCGCAGCCCTCCCTAGCAATAGGAGAGGGCTTTCTCGTATCCTGATCGCTGGCGAATGTTGACGGTCCACCGACGTTTCATCGGTAGGGGTGAGGCCTGATCGTTAGAATTCCCAATGAGGTTCGTTGTCTAGATTCCAACGCTTTCGAATTGATTCCTGGCGCAGATCGTTGAAGGCGGGGATTGGCTTTGATTCGGCGTGTCCATCGGCGAAGCCCATGGTTTGCATTGTTTGATGGCGCCGCTTTGTGCCCGAAAGAGCCTTTGCGATGGCAAGAGGGGCTTCGGGATCGATTTCTAAGGATTCGAAAAACAATCGTTCCGAATTGTGGCGGTAGTTGACGCCGAAGGCGATCCTCCCGGAAACGTGCCCTCTGTCGGGATCGGAGATGATCGAAAAAGTGAGTCCGGTAATGTAGCCGAGCGATGCGTCTCCCAGGGTGATCATGTTCGAGGGAGCCCGGACTTGTGATTCGCGTACGGGCCGATACTGACCATCACGGCGATTCGCTTCCGGCCAATCCCCGCGGAGTCCTAAATTCCTTCCCTCAGTCTCGCTCTCTTGGGTAGGGCCGACCCCAGAACCGTTGTAGCTGTAGGCTCCCATCGAGGCCTCGAACTGGACCGTTGTCGGGACGGGATTGCCGAGGCGATCCCGTATTTCAGGTGTATAGGCCTGGTGCCTGACGTAGAAACCCTGGACTCGAGTGTAGCCAGGGCATGCGAACGCAGAATTACGGGCGTCGGCTACGGCGGAAGGCCAGTCTTGGCCAAGATACGGCTCGACTTCGTCAAACCATAACCGAGAACCAAGTGCTTGGCGGCTATTTCTCAGCAAGGGAAAATGGCCGTTGTCATCTGTGAAGAGTCGTACGCCGAGGAGCTGCTGCCTGACATTGCCACTGCAAACGGAACGATGGGCAGCCGCTTTGGCTTTTGACAAGGTGGGAAGCAATAGGGAGGCAAGAATCGCGATGATGGCGATCACCACCAGCAGTTCGACAAGCGTAAACGCTTGGGATTGATTCGAAATCTCTCTCATGGTTTGGCGAACGGGCACCGCCCGATCATTTATAGGCCTTCCGGACTACTCAATTGACGATCATCCGGTAGGCTACGCTTGTGGGACTTCAATGCAAGGTTCTGATACGGGTAGTCATCCGTGTTTTTGGCTGGTCGGTGAAGGGGGGGGACTGTTTGATGAATTCAATGAAACGACGAGGGTTTACTGTTCCTGGAGAAAGGGAGACAAAGATCGGATTGGGTCTGGCGGCTCTGGGACGCCCCGGATATATCAATCTGGGGCACGATGCTGATCTTGGGGCCGACTATCGTCCTGAAGCAATGCAGGAACGTGCCCATCGGGTTCTCGACGAAGCCTGGAAGTCTGGTGTGCGCTATTTCGATTGTGCTCGATCCTATGGGCGTTCTGAAATGTTCCTTGGGGAGTGGCTTCGTTCACGCTCGGTCGATGGGGCAGTGGTTGGTTCGAAGTGGGGGTATCGCTATACCGCTGAATGGCAGGTCGAGGCGATCGCGCACGAGATAAAAGAGCACTCGCTGAGTATGCTCGAGCGGCAGTTGGATGAAACGCGAACGACTTTTGGGGATGCGTTGGCTTTGTATCAAATCCACTCTGCGACCCAAGAAAGTGGGGTAATGGAGAACGCTGAGGTTCTTTCTCGCTTGGATGCCTTACGGGAAACGGGATGCTCGATTGGCGTTTCGGTTTCGGGTCCAAAGCAATCTGAGTTGATTCGCCAGGCGGCCAGTCTTGAGGTAAACGGGCGTCCCTTGTTTGATTCCGTTCAGGCAACTTGGAATCTATTGGAGACCTCGGCGGGAGATGCCTTAGTCGAAGCTCATACTATGGGCCTGTGGGTGATTGTTAAAGAGGGATTGGCAAATGGCAGGCTGACGACGCGGAATGTGGACCCTCGATTTGAGCTGTCCAAAGCGGTGATGACCGAAATCGCTCACCCCTTGGGTGCTGGTATTGATGCGGTTGCCTTGGCTGCCGTGCTTGCTCAGCCCTGGGTCGGGACGGTTCTAAGTGGTGCAGCTGGAGGTGAACAGTTGCATTCGAATCTGAAAGCGCGCGAACTATTCCTGGGCCCAGACGAACTCTCTCGCCTGAGGGCTTTGACCGAATCGCCGGAGACATACTGGCAACGGCGATCCCAGCTTGCGTGGAACTAGTGTGACGCTGCGATCCCACCACCATTCGCGCCGATTAGGGGTTGAACAGAATACAGATCGATCCCGGCACGTTGACGAGGCCTCGGGTTTGAAAGGTAAGTTTCCCGGTCGTTTGATCTATGGCGAAGATTGAAATCGTATTTGAATGTGCTCCGGCAGCGAGGAGCCATTTTCCGGTGGGATCCAGATTAATGTTCCTTGGCCATGAACCGCGAATGGGCTCGACTTCGTGAACGGTGAGTTTTCCGCTAGCAGGATCTGCTAGGTAAGCTGTAACGCTATCATTGCCGCGATTTGCGGAGTAAACAAAACGACCGTTGGGATGGGTCAAGATCTCAGAGGCTGAATTGAAGGCTTCTTGGGCTTTCGTCGCGTCATTCAAGGCTGGTGTCGTTGACCGACGCTCCGTCGTGCCGGTCCTTTCGTCATAGGCAAAGGTTGTGACAGAGAGAGAGAGTTCGTTGAGAAGGTAGATGAAACTGTCTCTTATACACATCTGACGCTGCCGACGAGCGATCTAGTGTAGAT